>QYQL01000156.1 GCA_007280915.1 Verrucomicrobiaceae bacterium
AAATTCTCCGACACACTCACGGAATATCAGGTCCTCCACGAGGATATGAAACACCACTTCGAGGGATTTCCTCCGAACGCCCATCCGATGGCGATCCTCTCCTCGATGATCAACGCATCGGGCTGTTTCACCCGCGAGCTCACGAGCCCGTATGATCCGGCCAAATTCAAACGCCATTCCGCGCGCCTCATTTCGCAGGTGCGCACCATCGCCGCCTTTGCCTACCGGAAATCCCTGGGCCTTCCGATCGTCTATCCCAAGCCCGAATACAAATACACCGCGAACTTCCTGCACATGATGTTCTCGATGCCATACGACGACATCGAGCTCCAGCCCGAAGCCGTCTCCGCGCTCGACCAGATTTTTCTCCTCCACGCCGATCACGAGCAGAACTGCTCGACCTCGACCGTGCGCATGGTTGCTTCCAGCCGCGCGAACATCTTTGCCAGCGCAGCGGCCGGGGTCTGTGCGCTTTGGGGACCGCTCCACGGCGGCGCGAACCAGGCGGTTCTTGAAATGCTCGCCCATATTCGCCACGAGGGCGACGACGGGTCGAAGTTTCTCGAGGGGGTGAAATCCAAGGAGGGCGGAAAACGGCTCATGGGCTTCGGCCACCGGGTTTACAAAAACTACGATCCGCGGGCGAAGATTATCAAGGCCAGCTGCGATCGGCTTTTGGAACGGCTGAAAAAGAGCGACCCCCTCCTCGACATTGCCCTGAAGCTCGAGGAGACCGCTCTCAAGGATCCCTACTTCCTCGAGCGCAAGCTCTATCCGAATGTCGACTTCTACAGCGGCATCATCATGCGCGCGCTCGGCATCCCGACCGAAATGTTCACCGTGATGTTTGCCATCGGGCGCATGCCCGGCTGGATCGCCAACTTCAAGGAGGTGATGGACGACCCCAAGTCGCGCATCTACCGCCCGCGGCAGATCTACACCGGCCCAACGATGCGGAACTACACTCCGATCGAGGAGCGCTGATCCGTCTCCGGAAAACCAGCAGCCTACCCCTCCCCTTCATCCGTTCCCGGAGAGAAGGGCAGAGGGCGAGTCATGGAACTCGACATCTCCATGTGGCGTCCGGATTCCGAGGAATCAAGGATCGAGTGCATGATGTCGAGGACATGATAGGCGGTCCGGGCGTTGGCCCGGTGTTCGCGACCGTTCTGCGCGGCGGCGATCATCTCAGAAACGCCCAGTCCGCGGCTGTTGTCGGCATAGCCCGGCTCCAGCGGAATTTCCGTCCAGTCGCTCTCCTTGTGGCGCTTGATCCGGACCGGACCGCCGAAGGTGTTCGGATCCGGGACTGAGAGGGTTCCTTCCGAGCCATAGATCTCCATAAACGGCATCCCGTGGGCCTGCACGTCGAAGCTCGTCACCAGTGAAACCACCGGACCCGATTCAAAATCCAGGACGGCCGCAATATGGGACGGGGTCTCCACCTCGATGATCTTTCCCGCGAGCGGCTCACTTTTGATTTCCCGCTCCGGAAAAGTAATTCGCGCGGATCCGCAGACCCGGCGCACCGGGCCGAGCAGCGTCGTGAACGCAGTCAGGTAATACGGCCCCATGTCAAACAGCGGCCCTCCGCCCTTCTTGTAAAAAAATTCCGGCGAGGGGTGCCAGAGCTCCACTCCCGCAGCCAGCATGAATCCGCTGCCGCCCACCGGCTCTCCGATCGCTCCGAAGTCGATCAGCTTCCGGCAGGTCTGCAAACCCGCTCCCAGAAATGTGTCGGGCGCGCACCCGAGCCGCAGCCCCTTCTCCCTGGCCAGCCCGATCATCTCCCTCGCTTCTCGGCGTTTCAACGCCAGCGGCTTCTCATTGTAGACGTGCTTTCCGTTTTTCAACGCTTCCAAGCTGACCTGCGCATGGGCGGAGGGAATCGTCAGATTGACGACCACCTCGACATCTGAACTGGCCAGGAGTTGCTCGATATGCAGGGGAGAAGGGATTCCGTGCTTCTCCGCGAGTGTCTGGGCACGCGAATAGTCGAGATCCGCGCACGCCGTGATCTCGATATTCCGGAACCGTTTTCCAGCCTCCGCATAGATCCCGCTGATCGTCCCGCAACCAATGATCCCGACTTTCATTTTCTTCATGCGATACAAATGGCCGAGTCCGCTGCCGCACAGCAAGCCGGATCACACAAAAAATCGCTTTCGCACGAAGGAGAAGATTCCGGAGATTCCCCAAAAGCGGCCCTTGACAGGTCATTCATTAGCTGAACTAATACACGTTTTCACGAACATGATTTCGGCACCATCCCAATCCCGCTCCGGCCCCCACCCCATCTTCCTGTGGCTCTTTTCATCCATCGGGAAAAAGACCGTTGTCGCCCTCTCCGGCATCGTTCTGGTTCTTTTCGTGACCGGCCACCTGCTTGGCAATTTCACCATCTATCTCGGAAAGGACTGGCTGAACTGGTATGCGGAACACCTGCAGAGCCTCGGGCCGATGCTCTGGGTGATCCGGCTGTTCATGCTGGCCACGGTCGGCGCGCACATCTTTTTCACGATGCTGCTCTGGAAGGAAAACCAGGCGGCCCGCCCGAAAAAATACATCGCGTCCGACCCGGTGGGCACGAGCGTATTCGCCCGCACCATGCGCCTCAGCGGCTTGATCGTTCTGGGTTTTATTTTGTTCCATCTCGCCCACTTCACCGTGCGGATCGTGGACCCCGCGTTCCAGCACATGGACACGATGCTCGACGGCCATGAGGTTCACGACTGCTACCGGATGGTGGTGACCGGGTTCAGCAACGTGCCGGTTTCGATCCTCTACATCGTCGGCCTTTTTCTTCTTATGATGCACCTGAGCCATGGGATCGGCAGCCTGTTCCAGACGCTCGGGCTCACAAACCGCCGCATCCACCCGCTCATTGAGACGGTCACCCGCGCCTACGCCTGGCTTCTCTACATCGGTTACATCTCCATCCCCATCTCTGTCCTTACCGGAATTGTCAAATGACACTCGACTCAAAAATACCCGCTGGTCCGCTCGACAAAAAGTGGACGTCCTTCAAGAACACCGCCAAGCTGGTCAACCCGGCCAACAAGCGCAAGTTTGAGATCATCGTAGTCGGCTCCGGCCTCGCCGGCGCTTCGGCCGCGGCGACCCTCGCCGAGCAGGGCTACCGCGTGAAATGTTTCTGCTATCAGGACAGCCCGCGCCGCGCCCATTCGATTGCCGCCCAGGGAGGCATCAACGCCGCAAAGAACTACCAGAACGATGGCGACAGTGTTTACCGGCTCTTCTACGACACAATCAAGGGGGGGGACTTCCGCGCCCGCGAAGCCAACGTCCATCGACTGGCCGAGGTCAGCAACCTGATCATCGACCAGTGTGTTGCGCAGGGTGTGCCGTTCGCCCGTGAATACGGCGGACTCCTCGACAACCGCTCGTTCGGTGGAGCCCAGGTTTCCCGCACGTTCTACGCCCGCGGCCAGACCGGGCAGCAACTCCTTCTCGGCGCCTACGCCGCGCTGAGCCACCAGATCGCACTCGGCAATGTGACCATGCACTCGAAGACCGAGATGATGGACCTCGTCGTCGTGGACGGCCACGCGAAGGGAATCGTCGTCCGCGACATGACCACCGGGGAAATTTCCTCGCATGCCGGTGACGCCGTCCTCCTCTGCACGGGCGGCTACGGGAACGTCTTCTACCTTTCCACCAACGCCCGGGGATGCAATGTCACGGCGACCTACCGCGCCTACAAGCGCGGCGCGCTCTTTGCAAACCCGTGCTACACCCAGATCCACCCGACCTGCATCCCGGTCAGCGGCGAATACCAGTCCAAACTCACCCTCATGTCGGAGTCCCTCCGCAACGACGGCCGGGTCTGGGTGCCGAAGAAAAAAGAGGATTGCGGGAAGGAACCGAAGGACATCCCCGAGGACGCCCGCGACTACTACCTTGAGAGGAAATACCCGAGCTACGGCAACCTGGCACCACGCGATATTTCCTCCCGCTCGGCAAAGGAAGTCTGCGACGACGGACGCGGAGTCGGTCCCGGCGGGCTTGGTGTCTATCTTGATTTCGCCGACGCCATCAAACGCCTCGGCAAGCACGTCATCGAAGAGCGTTACGGCAACCTCTTCGAGATGTATCACAACATCACCGGCGAGGACGCCTACGAGCGCCCGATGCGGATTTATCCCGCGGTTCACTACACGATGGGCGGGCTCTGGGTGGACTACAACCTGATGAGCAGCGTCCAGGGGCTCCACGTGCTCGGCGAGGCGAATTTCTCCGACCACGGCGCGAACCGCCTTGGTGCGAGCGCTCTCATGCAGGGCCTCGCCGACGGATATTTCGTCATTCCCTACACGCTCGGACAATACATGGCCTCGCAATTCGGCAAAAAGGTTGATGCCAACGCTCCGGCATTCGCCGAAGCCGTCGAGTCGGTCAAGGCGCGGGTCAACAAGCTTATGAGCATCAACGGCACCCGCACGGTGGACAGCTTCCACCGCGAACTCGGGAAGCTTCTTTGGGACAAATGCGGCATGGCCCGCGACAAGCAGGGTCTCGAGGAGGCGCTTCGCAAAATCCCGAAACTCCGCGAGGAATTCTGGTCGAATCTCAAGATCCTCGGCTCGAAGGATGGTATCAACATGGAACTCGAACGCGCCGGACGCGTGGCCGACTTCCTGGAATTCGGCGAGCTCATGTGCCTCGACGCACTGAACCGCAACGAATCCTGCGGCGGACACTTCCGCACGGAATACCAGACGCCTGATGGCGAGGCGCTCCGCGACGACGCCAACTATGACTACGTGGCGGCTTGGAAATACGAAGGGGAAGGCAAGCCGCCTACCCTCATCAAAGAACCGCTGGTTTACGAAGAGGTCAAACTCGCAACACGAAGCTATAAATAATTTTCAACCCATGAAATTCTACCTGGAAGTTTGGCGGCAGAAGGGCCCGGATGGCGCGGGCAAACTCGAACACTACGAGGCGAACGACATCCCGGCCGAGGCCTCGTTCCTCGAGATGCTGGACATCGTCAACGAAGACCTCACCAAAAAGGGAATCGAGCCGATCCAGTTTGATTCCGACTGCCGCGAGGGCATCTGCGGAAACTGCTCACTCACGATCAACGGGGTCCCCCACGGCCCTGGCCGTGGCACGACCTGCCAGCTCTACATGCGGAAATTCCGTGACGGGCAGATCATCACGATCGAGCCGTTCCGCGCGGATTCCTTCCCCGTCGAGCGCGACCTTGTCGTCAACCGGGAAGCCTACGACCGGATCATGCAGGCGGGCGGGTTCATTAGCGAGCGCGCCGGTTCAGCACCCGACGCAAATTCCGTTCCCATTCCGAAAGTCGTCGCCGATCAGGCGATGGATGCCGCCGCGTGCATCGGCTGCGGCGCCTGCGCAGCGGCCTGCCCGAACGGATCGGCCATGCTCTTTGTCAGCGCAAAGGTCACCCATCTCGGTCTCCTGCCCCAGGGCAAACCCGAGAACGACCGTCGCGTGTTGAAAATGGTCCGCCAGGCAGACAAGGAAGGATTCGGAAACTGCTCGAACTACTACGCCTGTGAGGCAGTCTGTCCGGCCGGCATTCCGGCCTCGGTCATCGCCCACCTGAACCGCAATTTCTCCTTCGCCTCGATCAAGGAATCCATCGGGATCACCGTCTAACGCGCCTTCGGTGCGGATGCGGAATTTGAAATTGGGAATGTGGAATGCCGCGTGGCCGGGTGGTGTTTTCACTCCGATGCCAGCCGGGAGTTTGGCTTCAAATTCCCGATTGGCTCGCAAGCGGAACGCCGTATAGGATACGCGTCGTAATGGGCACACCGAACGATTCTTCCACCCGTGCGCCCGCCGATATTCCCCGGCTCGGCCAGCACCTGCTGACGGTCGTTCAGGTCCTGATCACGGTCGGTCTTCTCTGGTGGCTCTTTCATGACCCCCACCGCCGCGCCACAATCTGGAGCGCTATCCAGACCGCCGACTGGCGGTGGTTGATCGCCGCGATGGCCTCGGCGGGACTCTGCGAGTTCTTCGGCATCCTTCGCTGGCAGTTGTTTTTGAAAATGCTGCATCTCCGAGTGCGGTTGACCGAAGTGACCCGCCTGTTTTTCATCGGGGCGTTTTTCAACCAGTTCCTTCCGGGCACGACCGGCGGGGACGTGGTGCGCGTGATTTTTCTGATGCGGGATCATCCGGAGCACCGGACGGCTGGCTTCCTGAGTGTGGCGATCGACCGCTTGCTCGCCGTGCTGGTTCTCGTGGCCATGGGGCTCGGCTTCGCCTGGTCGCGCAGCAGTTGGTTCGCCAGCAGCTTCGCCATCGGGAATACCATGAAGGTTTTCGCCATCGTCCTCTTTGTGATCGGCATCGGGCTCATCGCGTCGTTTCTGCTAACCAGCCGCCATCTCGTCGGAAGGCTCCCCGCCCGATTTCCCATGCGCGAACAGATCGTAAAACTCTCCACACTGTGGCAGCTTTGCATCGAGAATCGAAGGGAGGCGCTTCTCGGCGCGGCCTACACCGTGCCGATGCTTCTGGCTTATTTCGCGGCATTTTATTTTGTCGCCCTGGCGTTCACCGCGAAGGTGACCTTTCTTGATATGACGTCGATCATGCCTCTTGTCACAGCGATTTCCTCGCTGCCGATCAGCTTGAATGGCATCGGGGTCCGGGAGGCGCTTTTCGAGCAGCTTCTCTTCGAACTGTGCGGCGTTCCTCAGGGCACCGGGCTGCTGATTTCCATCACCGGCATGTTCATCTACATGATCTGGGGCCTGCCGGGCGGGCTCTTCTACCTGGAGCGCATCCGGCGAAAATACGGAAAATAGTTTTCTGCACCGCACACCCGGGTTCTTTTCGGCCCATCCGTCAAAACATTTGCTTGCCGGGCTCCTCACCCGGAGAAAAACTCAGTCATGAGCATAAAAGTTGGAATCATCGGTGCGGGGGGAATGGTTCAGTATCACATTCCCGGGTTTTTATCCGCGGGAGCCGAGATCGTAGCGATCGCGGACTCAAATCCCGTGGCCGCTGAAGCGGCCGGGGCCCGATACGGCATCAGCAGGACCTACACGGATGCGGCGGAGATGCTGACGCGCCAGCCCGAGATCGACGCGGTGAGCGTCATTCTTCCAAACAAGTTCCACAAGCCTGTGTCCATGCTGGCGCTCCAAGCGGGCAAGCATGTCTTTTGTGAAAAGCCGCCCGCCCTCACTACAGCGGAAGCTCAGGAATTGAAAACCTGCGCCGAAAAGGCAGGAAAAGTTCTCATGTTCAACTTCAACAACCGCGCACGTCCGGAGTCCAGCGCCATGATGGATTACATCCGCGACGGCACGGTGGGAGGCATCAACTCCGCCCAGGCAAAATGGATCCGCCGCGCCGGGATTCCGGGTTTCGGAGGATGGTTCACCACGAAGGCCTTGTCCGGCGGCGGGCCCCTGATCGACCTCCTGCACATGGTGGATCTGGCATATTATTTCATGGGGTGCCCCGAACCGGAATACGTCCTTGCCAGGACGTTCGACGATTTCATCACCGACAAGACGTTCAAGGGCCCATGGGGGATTCCTGACGTCGTGGACGGTGTGACCGATGTCGAAAGCGCGGCCCATGGTTTTGTGAAATTCAAAACCGGACAGGCTCTTTCGTTCCAGGCGTCCTGGGCTGAAATGGTGGAGCGCGAGGAGGCCTCCGTCGTCTTTCAAGGACGCAAGGCGGGTGCTGCCATCCGGCGGTTATTCTCGCGTGATGGACTCGATGACGGGGCCATCGACTCGGCCGAACTTTTTACCCACGAGCACGGCCGCCCGGTAAACCGCAGGCTCATTGTGGAATCGGACCCCTCCATGGGACGCCGACGCTCCGCCGCGAATTTCATCCGCTCCATCGAAGGGACCGAAAAACCGCTGAACTCCCCGGACCAGGCTGTCTCGCTCATGAAAATCATCGACGCCGCCTACGAATCCTCACGGTCGGGGAAACCGGTCGAGATCCGCTGAAACTAGAAAAAATCAACTCTCCTCCGAAAGTCGGGCGATGGCGGGGGGAATGGATTTATCGCCGCGGGCTCCCAGCTTTTGAAGATCCAGCGTGCGTTTGACCAGGTTGCCGCGTCCGCTGGCGAGGCGTGTCAGCGACAGGTCGTAAGCATCGCGCGCCTGCTGAAGACGCGAACCGATTTCCTGAAGGGATTCAAGGAAGAGGACAAACGCATCATGAAGGTTCCCCGCCTGACGGGCGATTTCCTGGGCGTTTTCCGTCTGCTTGTGGTGCCTCCATACGCTTTCGACGGCCCGGAGCGCGACAAGGAGCGTGGAGGAAGAAACCAGGACGACATTCTTTTCAAAAGCGTCGCCGTAAAGTGCCGGATCCTCCTGAAGTGCGAGGTGCAAAGCCGGTTCCACCGGAACGAACATCAGGACGAAGTCCGGAGATTGAAGACTTTTCAAGCCGGGGTAATCCTTCCCGGCTAACTCATCGACATGACGGCGCACCGAGAGCACATGTTCCCGAAGGGCCGAAATCCGCTTGCCCTCCGAGTCGGCGTTCACGGCTTTTTCGTAACCGGTCAGGGAAACTTTGGCATCGATGATCAGGTTCTTTCCCTCGGGCAGATGGATCACCACATCCGGCATCCGTCGGGCTCCGTCTTCGCCCTGAAATGACGCCTGAGTCTCGTATTCCAATCCCTTCGTGAGGCCGCACTTTTCGAGGATGCGCTCCAGCACAAGCTCTCCCCATGAGCCCTGAGTCTTGGACTGCCCCTTGAGGGCATTGGTGAGATTCTCCGCCTCCTCCGCCATCTGGCGGTTGAGTTCATGGAGATTTTTCAGCTGAATTCCCAGGGCTGCCGCGGACTTTTCCTCCTCCGTATGAATGGTGTCCATGCGCTCCCGGAATTCTCCGAGGCGCTCGCGCAGCGGATTGAGAAGGGCGGAAAGATGCTGCTGGTTCTGATCGAGAAACTTCGTGCTCTTTTCCTCCAGCAGCCGGTTCGCAAGGTTTTCAAACTCCAGTTTCATCTTCTCCTGCATCTCAGCCAGGCGTCTGGCTTCGCTGTCGATCCGCTCCAGCAGATGGGAGTTTTCGGCACGGACGGTTGCCAGTGCGGAAGACTTTTCCGAATTGTTTCCCCGCTCGGATTCGAGGACTTCCTCCAACCCGGCAATTCTGTTTTCCAACTCGGCCCCTCGTATGGCAAGTGCGGCGGCCTGCGCCTGAAGGCGGATGCTGCGATGCGTCGCAAACATCCATCCCAGAAAGAGGCCAACAACCAATGCCCCGGGCGCTGCCAGCCAGATCCAATTCGTCATGGGGCCATCGTATCTTCACGAGCCGGCGGATGGCACAAAAAAAGGTGCCGGAAACACGGGTTTCCGGCACCTTGGTTGACGGGTTTAACTCAGTTGTGACCGGGGTGATGCGGGCCGTGATGTGGGCCTCCGGGTCCCTCAGGCCCACCGGCCCCCCCGTGACCGGGAACATCCCATGCTTTGTCGTCCATGATGGCCAGTTTGTGTTGTTTGATCAAGTCCCCGACCTTGCCGGTGGTGTCAATAACCCAAACCTTTCCGTGCCTATCCGGTCCTCCTGGAGCCGCCATGAATATCCCTTTCAAGGAATCTGACTCGCCGCGATACTCAAAATCAGTTCCGAATTTCTTGGCGAAGTTGCTGGCACTTGAAGAGGGAACCACAACAACTATTTCCCCACCAGGCTTTCTGTTCTGCTTGTCAACAGTCATGGCATGAAAAAAGGCGATTTCCGGGATCGGGCTTTTTTCGTGCGAAGGCTTTACGAAAGAGACGTCAAGCGTCACTTCTTTCCCCTCGAAGTCGGTTGGAGTGGTCATAATGTAATCCGCCGTGCGCTTGGAATCGGATGCGTGAAGCATCGAAGGCAAGGCAGCAAGGAGGACCGGCAGTAGTAGGTATCTGAGTTTCATAACAACGATGAAAAACCTGCCGGTGCGAAAAGTTGCAAAAAAAATGACCCCCGTTAAGAAAAACGAAGATCGGCAATTTCGGCACCTGCGTCGGAGGCCTTGAAAACAGAGGTGCCCGCGACAAGGATATTGGCTCCTGCGGCGATGGAGGTCTCCGCAGTTGACACATTGATGCCCCCGTCCACCTCGATATGGAAATCCACCCCTTCCCTATCCCGCCATTCCACCGCGGTAGACACTTTTTCCATCATCTCCGGGATGAATGGTTGGCCACCGAAACCGGGGTTCACGGTCATCACCAGCAGAATGTCAAACCGTCCGAGATACGGGCGGATCATCTCCAAAGGAGTCGGAGGGCTGACGGCTAGTCCGGCCAGGCAATTCGCATCGCGGATCGCTTGGAGCGTCTTTGAAATATCGTGAGGTGCCTCGACATGGCAGGTGATCGAAGAGGCCACTTTTGCGAATCTCGGGACATAAATGTCCGGACGCTCAATCATCAGATGCACATCCAACGGGAGATTCGTATGGCGGGAAGTAGCCTCGACAATTGCCGGACCGAACGAAATGTTGTCCACCAGATGACCGTCCATCACGTCGCAGTGGATCCAGTCGGCTCCCGCGGAAGTCACCCGCTCCACTTCGGCACCCAGCTTCGAAAAATCACAGGCAAGGATCGAGGGGGCAACGATGGTTTTGCGTGAAGACATTCTTCTGTCATAAACTGTGTGAATGGAACTGGCGAGCGAGGATTATTTCATGAGGGAGGCCCTCCGGCTGGCTCACAGGGCATTTGCCGCAGATGAGGTCCCGATCGGCGCGGTGATCGTTCGCGAGGGGGAGATCATTGCCAGGGCCTGGAACCAGGTGGAACTTCTCAAAGACGCCACCGCCCATGCCGAGATGCTGGCGATCACCCAGGCTGAAGCCTCTGTCGGGGACTGGAGGCTGAACGATTGTGACCTGTATGTGACGAAGGAACCCTGCCCGATGTGTGCAGGTGCCATCGTCCACGCACGGCTTCGCCGCGTGGTCTTCGGATGTCCGGATGCCAAGGGCGGCGCTGCGGGCGGCTTGCTCAACCTCCTCCAGATGCCCCAGCTCAACCACCGCAGCGAGATCACTCCGGGGGTACTCGCAGATGAATGTGCCGGGTTGCTCAAAGAATTTTTTTCCGCGCGCAGAAAACCCTGATATCTTTTCCCGCTTCCAATGAGATTTTCCGTTTTTCTGCTTCTGATCCTTGCAATACCCGGCGTGAATGCCGGAACAATATCTGACCGGCAGGCCTCGGAAATCGGCCGGCGGATTTGGCAAAATGAATGTGCCGGGACCATTTCCGGTCTCACATCCTGGAACAAGGGAGAGGAATTTCCCTCCCTTGGCATCGCCCATTTCATCTGGTATCCGGCTGCGAAACGCGGACCGTTTGAGGAGAGCTTCCCGGGCCTGGTCCGCTTTCTCAAGGCGAACGACCAGCCTGTCAAACCCTGGATGGAGGGGGCTTGTCCCTGGTCATCCCGCGCGGCTTTTGTTTCTGAAATCAACGGTCCCCGCCTTTCGGAACTCCGAAAGCTTCTGGCGGGTAATGTTCCACTCCAGGCCCGATATGCCGCGCTACGTCTCGAAGCCGCTCTTCCGAAGATGCTGGCGGCAGCCCCTGCAGGAGAGAGGGCAAGGGTCAGTGAGAATTTCTGTCGGGTCGCAGCAGAGCCGCTTGGCTACTATGCGCTTATGGATTATGTGAATTTCAAAGGCGAGGGCACGAACCCGTCGGAGCGGTATGCCGGCACCGGCTGGGGGCTTCTCCAGGTGCTGACTCGGATGTCCCCGTCGGGACCCGCTCTCCCGGCCTTTGTCCGCGCCGCCGATGAAGTCCTCACGCTGCGGGTGAAGAACTCCCCTCCCCCCCGCAACGAGGCACAATGGCTGCCCGGGTGGCGGAACCGCATGAAAACATATCTCGAATGAGCAAAGACGACATCATCAGCATCCTCGAAAACATCGCTCGCCTGCTCGAACTCAAGGACGAGAATCCGTTCAAAGTCCGTGCCTACACGCACGCGGCCCGCGCGCTGGAAACCCTTTCCGAACCGCTCGAGAAACTCGTCGAGGAGGACCGGTTGAAATCGGTGGACGGCATCGGCAAAGCCACCTCCGAAAAAATCTCCGCCCTCGTTCGTGACGGCAAACTCGAATACTACGACCACCTCAGCGACGAATTCCCGCCGGACATCCTGAGCCTTTTCGAAATCCAGGGACTCGGGGCGAAGAAAATCAAGATTCTCTGGGATTCTCTCCGCATCCATTCGATTACCAAGCTCGAGCGCGCATGCCAGTCCGGAAAAGTCGCCGCCCTCCCCGGCTTCGGCGAAAAGACCGCCACGAACATCCTCCAAGCCATCGAGCACCACCGCAAGCATGTCGGCGAGTTTCGCATCGGCGACATCACCTCGCTCGCGGAGAGCCTCCTGGAGGGCCTGCGCAGCCATCCGCGTGTCACCCTCGCTCAGATTGCCGGAAGCTACCGCAGGAGAAAGGAAATCGTCCGGGACCTTGACTT
Organism: Verrucomicrobiaceae bacterium; assembly: GCA_007280915.1. GTDB lineage: Bacteria > Verrucomicrobiota > Verrucomicrobiia > Chthoniobacterales > Terrimicrobiaceae > QYQL01. The sequence continues at coordinate 12,501 of QYQL01000156.1, forward strand.
CATCGTCTCCTCAAAGCATCCGGACGAGGTCTCGGAATATTTCACCACCCACCCGCTCGTGGAATCCGTCCTCGCCAAGGGGGCCACAAAATCGAGCGTCATCCTGAAGTCCGGCATCCAGTGCGATCTCCGCGTGGTGACCAGTCGGGAATACCCGTTCGCGCTCGCCTACTTCACAGGCAGCAAGGAGCACAATGTCCGCGTCCGTTCCCGGGCGCTCACGCGCGGTTGGTCGCTGAATGAATACCGGTTCAGCGAAGCCGAGGGACGGGAACTCAAGGAACCCCTGCCGGAAGTCATGGAAGAAAATGACATCTACCGCTCCCTCGGACTCGATCCCGTCGTCCCCGAACTCCGCGAGGACCGCGGGGAAATCGAGGCCGCGGAAGCGAATGCACTTCCCGATCTCATCGAGTGGCAAAACCTTCGCGGCACGTTCCACAACCACACCACCGAAAGCGACGGGCGAGCCAGCCTCAATGAAATGGCCTCCGCCGCACGCGAACTCGGTCTCGAATACCTCGGCATCGCCGACCACAGCAAGGCGTCATTCCAGGCGCACGGGCTCGACGAGAAACGCCTCGCCGCGCAGGTCGCCCGCATCCACGAACTCAGCGACGACTCACTCCGCCTTTTCGCCGGCACCGAATGCGATATCCTCAAGGACGGGACGCTGGACTTCCCGGACGATGTCCTCGCCTCTCTCGATTATGTGGTAGTCAGCGTGCACTCCTCATTCACCCTGCCTGAAGCCGAGATGACAAAGCGGATCATCCGCGCCATCAGCAATCCACACGTCACCATGCTGGGTCACCTCACCGGACGACTTCTCCTGACGCGCGAACCTTACCGCGTCGATGTGCCTGCCGTGATCGAAGCTGCCGCCGAAACCGGCACGATCATTGAATTGAACGCCAATCCCCGGCGGCTCGACATGGATTGGCGCTGGTGGCCGCTCGCCAAGGAGAAGGGCGTCAAGTGCTCGATCAATCCCGATGCCCATACCACCGCCGGGCTCCAGGATCTGATCTTCGGCGTCGGTGCCGCCCGCAAAGGCTGGCTCACAAAAAACGATGTGATCAATACCCTGCCCCTCGACAAAATCATCCCTGTGCTTGCCGCCAAACGTGACCGTCCAAGATGAAGAAAAGCGCTTCGGCTCCAACCATCTTGAGATCTTGTTTACAATTGGCACTGAACTTGCTTGATTCAAAAGGCCGGTCGGGATTCAGGGAATAACAACACAAAACAACCTCACCCCGGCGTGAGGTGGATAAAATCAAACACTACAATATGGCGAAGTATAAACTCGAATACATCTGGTTGGACGGTTATGAGCCGGTGGCCAACCTGCGCGGAAAAACCCAGGTCAAGGACTTTGACACCTTTCCCTCTCTGGCGGAACTCCCCATGTGGGGATTTGACGGCAGCTCGACACGTCAGGCGGAAGGCAAAAGCTCGGATTGCATTCTCAAGCCGGTGGCCTGCTATCCCGACCCGACGAAAACGAATGCGGTGCTCGTGATGTGCGAGGTGATGATGCCGGACGGCACCCCTCACCCGAGCAATTCCCGCGCGGGCATCCTCGATGATTCGGATGCATGGTTTGGATTCGAGCAGGAATATTTTCTTTATCAGGACGGCGTGCCGCTCGGCTTCCCCGCCGGCGGTGGATTCCCTCCTCCGCAGGGTGAATACTACACCGGCATCGGCTACAAGAATGTCGGCGACATCGCCCGGGAAATCGTGGACGCCCACCTCGACCTCTGCATCGAAGCAGGCATCAACCACGAGGGCATCAATGCCGAGGTGGCAAAGGGGCAGTGGGAATTCCAGATCTTCGGCAAAGGGTCCCGTACCGCGGCCGATCAGGTTTGGATGGCCCGTTACCTCCTCCTCCGCCTCTGCGAAAAATACGGCGTGGATGTCAACTGGCACTGCAAACCGCTCGGCACAGAAGTCGATTGGAACGGCTCGGGGATGCACTCGAACTTCTCGACGAAATACATGCGCGAAGTCGGCGGCAAAGACTACTTCGAAGCCCTCATGGCGGCGTTCGACAAATACAAGAACGAGCACATTGCCGTCTATGGACCGGACAACCACATGCGCCTCACCGGCCTGCATGAGACCCAGTCGATCGACAAATTCAACTACGGCATCGCAAACCGCGGCGCATCGGTCCGTGTCCCGCACAGCTTCGTGAACAACGGCTACAAGGGATACCTTGAAGACCGCCGTCCGAACTCTCAGGGCGACCCCTACAAGATCGCCAGCAGGATCCTGCAGACGATCGCGACGGTCCCGACCAAGTAAAAACTCATACGGGCTGACATAGCAAAACGCCGTCCGGTCCACCGGGCGGCGTTTTTGTTTTCGCATTGAGCATGTGGAGGGAAACGATACCCTTCACCACTTGGACACAACGATTTCCATTGAGAGCATCGGATTCGGGGGAGCCGGAGTCGGTCGCCTTCCGGACGGACGGATTTGTTTCGTGCCGCTGACTCTGCCTGGCGAACGGGTTTCTGTGAGCATCGTGAAGGAGAAAAAATCTTTTGCGGAGGCGAAAGCGATCCGCCTAGTGGAATCCTCAATCGACCGGATCCCCCCGCGGTGTCCGCTGTTTGGAAAATGCGGAGGCTGTGCCTACCAGCATCTCCGCTATGAAAAGCAACTGGAGGTGAAAGCCGGCCAGGTGCGGGATCTTCTTGCAAGATTTGGAGGAATAGCCGGAGCGGATGTCCGCCCGATGCTGCCCTCTCCCGATGAATGGAACTACCGGAACCGCCTGGGCGTGCATGTGCAGGAAGGAAAAGTCGGGTTTTACGAACGCAAGTCCAACCGGTTGATTCCGGCATCCGGATGCCCGATCGCCTCACCCGAAGTCAATGTGCAGCTCGCAGAGCTCGCAGCGAATCCGCCCCGGGGAAATCAGCGGATCACCCTCAGGGAAAAATCGGATTTTTTCGGATTCAGCCAGGTGAACCGCAGCGCGGCGGAACTTTTGGCGGATGTCGTCTGCGGGATGCTGGAAAACGAAGGGGGACATCTGGTCGACGCGTATTGCGGAGCCGGATTTTTCACCAAACGGCTTCGGGAGAAATTCCGCGCGGTCACCGGCATCGAATGGAGTCACGGCGCGGTGCATGCGGCGCGAGCCTCGGCAGGAGCCGGAGAAAATTATCTGGAAGGAGCGGTGGAGTTACACCTTCCCGCAGCACTGGCCGCATCGCCGGCTGCGGAGACGGCGCTTCTTGTTGACCCTCCGGCCGAGGGGCTTTCCCACGAAGTGGTGGAGGCGATTCTTGCAAATCCTCCCTCCACCATTGTCTGCGTTTCCTGCGATCCCTCGACCCTCGCGCGGGACTTGAAGCGCCTCTCCACAAGATATGCTCTCAACCATATCCAGCCGGTTGACATGTTTCCCCAGACTGCTGAAATCGAGTCGGTTGCCCTGTTGAAAATCCTATGATGATCAAAAGACGATTCGGCCGGACGGAACTCGAGATGCCTGTATTTACCTGCGGAGGGATGCGCTATCAGCACTCGTGGAAGGACGAGGAGGAGGCACCGGAGGACAATCAAAGAAATCTCGAGGCCACGGTCGAGCGCGCCCTGGAATGCGGGATCAACCACATTGAAACCGCCCGGGGATACGGGACGTCGGAATACCAGCTCGGAAAGATTCTCCCCCGGCTTCCGCGTGATGGAATGATCGTCCAAACGAAAGTTTCTCCAGAGTGCGACGGCACGAAATACCGGGAAACATTCGAGCGCTCGATGGCTCTGCTCCACCTCGACCACGTCGACCTCCTTTCCCTGCACGGCATCAACTCGGCAGAAATCCTTGAAAATTCTTTGAAACCGGGAGGACCTCTGGCGGTGGCCCGTGAGATCCAGAGAGAGGGCCGCTGTCGGTTCATCGGGTTTTCCACTCACGGTGCTTGTGATGTGATCTGCTCTGCGATCGAGACCGGGGAGTTCGACTACGTGAACCTTCACTGGTATTGGGTAAACCGCTCGAATTCCCGCGCGCTGGAGGCCGCAAAGCGCCACGACATGGGAATGTTCATCATCAGCCCGAACGACAAGGGCGGCAAACTCTATGAGCCGACGGACAAGCTGCGGGAGCTTTGCTCCCCCCTGAGCCCTATGGCCTTCAACAACCTCTTCTGCCTTCGTCGGCCTGATATCCACACGCTTTCGGTCGGAGCCGCGCGTCCGTCGGATTTCGACGAACATATCAAGTCACTCGCATTCCTGCCTCAGGTGGACGTCATGGTGCCGGAGATCGAGGCGCGGCTTGATGCCGCCATGAAGAAGATTCTTGGAACGGAATGGTGTGCCCGGTGGGACGAGGGACTGCCGAAGTGGGAGGACGTCCCCGGCGAAATCAATGTGTGGGAAATCCTGCGCCTCTGGAACTACGCGAAGGCGCTCGACATGGTTGATTTCGGAAAAATGCGCTACAACCTCCTCGGCCAGGCCGCACATTGGTTTCCGGGAAAAAATGCGGCGGAAATCCCTGACTTGAGCGCGGCGCTTTCCGCCAGCCCGTTCCGGGACAAAATCCCATCCATCCTGCGCGATGCTCATGACCTCCTCTATGACAAGCCCGTCGAGCGGCTCAGCAAGTCGGACTGATTGAAATTGGCCGCCTCGTCCCGGTTGGATTACAATTTTTTTCATGGCGATCAGGTATTTGTTCACGGACTGGCGGAGAAGGAGGAGGGCTATCCGGTCCTATCTACGAAGCCGGAAAGCTCCCACCATTCCCTCCGGGATTGATAATCGGGATGCGCCGCACGAGCGGCCCGCCCGGGCCCTGCCGAAGCTCCCGACGCGGGGGGAACGGATCCGACGGATCGCCGTGTGGCGAAAACTCAGGCCGGTCATCCGCTGGCACCGCAGGACACCAGTCGGCGTCGTGCTGGGGGGCTATTTTGGAACTCTGGGTTCTTTGTCACTGCTGGCCTGCCTGTTCTTTCTTTTTCCCTTCCCGCTGAAAAAGGAAGCTCTTCCGCCCGCGCCTGCTGGCAACGGCTCTGTGACCATTGCGCTTGGAGTTTCCCCACGAAATGCCCTCAGCCAACCGGCGTCCGTTCCGGAGACGATCGCGCTCCTCCAGCAGGAGGCCGACGACGCGTTTCGAGGCGGGAATTTCGCCTCCGCCGAAAATCTCTACCGCCAGATCCTCCCGAAAGCCCGGCTCAAAGCACTCACCGGATTCCATATTTTTCTCTGCATGCTCCAGCAGGGGAAGTCTGCCGAATTAAAATTGATGATGGAAAAGATCCCGCCCTCTTCCATCGCAAAAAACCCGTTGGGTTTCTATGCCCGTGCAGCTCTTGATCTGAAGGCCGGGCGCCCGGAAGAAGCGGCTGCGCCCCTCGCGGCCGCCCGCAGTCAGTTCCCGGAGATCAGCCTCTTCTACGACGAAGCCCTCCGCGAAGCCGGGCTCCCTCCGCCGGAGCACTGACCTCTCATCGCGAATGCAGTCTGCCGTAGGGACTGAGATCGGTGCGCAGCCGGGTGAAGAGAGATTTTCCGTCGTGCAGGTTCCAGTCGTTGAGCACGCGGTAGATCGCCAGCTTCACGAAGTCGAGGACGAACATCCACGCGATGTTGTAAACCCAGACCCAGCCGATGATATTCCAGGGAAGCGCCGGGATAAAGGTCCCTGCCCCGAACCCGCAGAGAAGCACCGCCACAAGCTGTGTGCCAACGATCGCCCCGAACAGGCGCATGTCCGGGAACGGAGGCTTCCAGAACGGCCCGACCGAACGCGTCACAAAGAGCATGAGATGCCCGCCGGCGACAAGTTGCAGAAACATCATCGTTTGGATATGCGAACTGTCGAGGTGGTAGATTTCCTTGCCAAAGAAGAGGAGCATGAAGCTCTCGACGACCGAAGCGATGCCGAGCACCGAGGAAATGAGGAAGACCCGAGGCATATCCCATTTCACCGGCTTCGCGGCGGCAAGGGCATTGTCGTAGGCGATCGTCATGATCGGCAGGTCGTCGAGTAGGGCGAGCGCGATGATCATCACGGCGGTCAGCGGAAAAAAGTCGTAGCAGACGACCGAGGTCACCACGAAGAACATGATCGCGACCGTCATGGCCACGCGGTAGAGCATGTAGCTCATCATCCGCTCAAAAATCCGGCGGGCTTCCTTGATGCCATCGATGATGACCGAGAGCCCGGGGGCGGTGAGGATCAGCGAGGCGGCGGCACGCGCCGCATCGGTCGCCCCGGAGACGGCAATCCCGACATCCGCCTGCTTGAGAGCCGGAGCATCATTGACCCCGTCACCGGTCATGCCCACGATATGCCCGGCTTCCTGAAGCGCCTTGACGACGCCGTATTTGTGCTCGGGAAAGACGCGGGCGAATCCATCGGCTTTCACGATTTTCTGCTCGGCTCCGGGCGGCAGGCTGCCATTCAAGGAATCGGCAGCAAAGAGGTCGGATGCGAGCTGGATATTAGCGCCCATGCCGAGTTCGCTGGAGATCGTGCGCGCAATCGCCACGTCGTCGCCGGTGACCATCTTCACCGTGACGCCGAGCTCGCGGGCCTCGGCGATCGTCTCCTTGGAATCGGTGCGCGGGGGATCCATAAGTGGCAGGATCCCGAGGAACTGCCAGGTTGTTCCGTCGTCGCTCCGGGCAGATGCGAGCGCGCGCATCCCTTTTACGGCCAGCGCGGCGACCTGCGACTCGACGGTCTTGCGCATTGCATCGTCCGGATTGCAGAGCGCGAGAATCACGGCAGGCATCCCCTTGGTGACGTGGAAGGTTTTTCCGGAGGCATCCTGCATGGTGGCCTCCGTGCGCTTGCTCACCGGGTCGAAAGGAACATAAGCGGTCTGCTTGAACTTGGACAATGCGGAGGCATCCGACAAGCCGGCCATGACCGCGAGATCGATCGGGTCCTTGTCCTCCTTTTTTGATGCCAGCGATCCCGCAAGGATGACGTCCTGAACCGAGGCGGTGCCCCAAGGCTCGACATCGCCGAGGGTGAGTTTGTTCTGGGTCAGGGTGCCTGTCTTGTCCGAGCAAAGGATGTCAATTCCGGCAAGCTCCTCGATGGACTCGAGGCGCGAGACGATCGCCTTCTTCATGGCAAGCATCTTGGCTCCCATGGCCATTGTGACCGAGAGGACGGCGGGCGTGGTGAATGGAACCGCAGCCACAAGAAGCACGAGGACGTATTCGGCCAGACCAAAGAGTCCGTTCTTGGAAAAATGCCCCCTCATTCCGGCCAATTGATCCACCACAAGGACGGCAGCCAGCGCAATGGTCAGGACGATGAGGAAGTTTCCGATGCCGACAACAGCCTCCTGGAAGTGAGACTTCGACCCGGCACTCGCCACCAGCTTGGCGGTGCGTCCGAAAAACGTGTTCGATCCGGTCGCGGTCACGACCGCCGTCATCTCGCCTTTTTTAACAATGGATCCGGAATAAACGACTTCGCCATTCTTCTTGGAAACCGCGAGGGATTCGCCGGTCAGCGCCGCCTGGTCCACATCAAGGTAATTCCCTTCCAAAAGCACGCCGTCGGCCGGAATCACGTCGCCCAGACGCACACGCACGATATCCCCCGGCACGAGCGCGGCGGCCGCGATATCGCCCCACGCGCCATCGCGCAATGCCTTCGCGGTCAGGGCCAGGGAGTTCTTCAGCGTGGCGAGCGCGTTCGATGCCGCGTTCTCTTCCCAGAACCCGAGCACGCCATTGAAGACGAGCATGAACATGATGATGGAAAAATCCACCCAGTCCTGGATGATCAGAGCCATGACAGCCGGCGCTTCGACCATCCATGGCAGCGGTCCCCAAAAGTAGCTCAGAAACTTGAGAAGCGGGCTCTCCTTCTTTTCTTCGAGCGCGTTGGGACCGTATTTTGCGAGCCGTGATTTTGCTTCCGCGTCTGCAAGTCCGCGGGCCGGATCAACCTGCAACTCGCGAAGAACGTCTTCCGGCGATTTAGCCGGCGCATCGGTGGTGTTCATAATTTGGAGAGGAGACGGGTCGCACTTTAATTCCGATGCCTGGATTTGACGATACCAAATGCGGGGCAGGCTCATGTCTCGTATCAATATTTTTAAGGAAAGTGACGCAGATCAAGATTCCGTGTTGGATAAACAGCGGATTTAAAAAAGCGGGGTGGCTCTTGCTGATCTTGTGCGTCCATTTCCTATGGCTACATCGCGGAATCATACGTGCAAATGTCAAAGCGCAAGAACCTGACCCGTTTGCCAGATTCATCAGCGGACCTCGCTGCCACAAGTCGCATCCCGGTTGGAAATCACGATCACTTTCTCGCGCATGGTGACTCAATAAAAAAAGACTTAGAGGCTGTCTGAAAATGAAAGTTGTGAGCTGAAAAGGAGTTGACTTTGAAAAGCCAGCAAGTCCGAAACCTTTACGCGCAGCGGTTTTTGAGCGATGAAAATCGCTCAATATCCAACCTGCGTTTCGGACTTCCAGT
>QYQL01000160.1 GCA_007280915.1 Verrucomicrobiaceae bacterium
CCCCCGCGCATCACCGGGGACAAAAAACTCATGATCCCCTAAACAAAATCCATCCCAGCTCTGTAGGGGAGACCTTTTAAATGCCGGATCTGATTATCAGCAACTTGCGCGTTCACCCTCCCCCCAGTTGCTAAAGTCGGGCTAACTGCGCCTCTGGCGCAGTAATGCGAAATTCGAAATGGGAAATGAGGAATGGCCGACTGCGGCCGGCTGCTTGCGATTTATTGAGAAACCCCTTGCTTTGACGCCAACCTGCCCTACGTTCCACGGCGAGGCCCTTCAGGGGCATGGTAGGTTGCTAATTGTGTTTCTTTCGGCGAAAGCCGCAAATTTCCCAGTGGCGATTTGAAATCCGGTCATCGGAAACAGCCGCAATAGACGAGTCCTCGAAACACAAATAATATGTCAACCAAACTCTACGTAGGGAATCTTTCCTTCGACACCACAGAATCCGATCTCAGCGATCTCTTCACCCAGGCCGGGGCCGTCCGTGAGACAGCCCTCATCACCGACAAGGCGACCGGCCGCTCACGCGGGTTCGCATTTGTCACCATGGCCGACGCGGCAGGCGCCACAGCGGCGGCTTCCAAGTTCAACGGCATGGACCTCCACGGGAGAAACCTCACCGTGAACGAGGCCAAGGACCGTGAACCCGGCGCCGGTGGTGGCGGGGACCGTCGTCCCGCCCGTCGTTACTAAATCCTGTTCAACAAAAACGCCCCGGGTTGCCCCGGGGCGTTTTTTTGTGCCTTCATCACCGCGGAGGGTCTCGTGTGCCGATTCCTTGCGCTCCCGGAGGAACCGCCGTATGATGAGGCTGGTTCCTATGAACAACTGCCCCTTCCTCGATTCCGTCAAATCAGTTCTCACCGCCGGAAAGTGCAACAGCGAAGGATGCCCGCTTGGGAAAATTCCTCCGATCGGACACCTGATCATTGCCGGTTCGCTTGTTTTGGTTCTGACGGTTCTCATTGGTGCGATGGTCTCAAGACCGCAGCGGGATTGATGGAAACTTTCTCCACGCCGCGAAAGTCGATGCGCGCGCGCCCAGCCATGGTTTTTGTTGCGGCGCTGGTCCTTTGCTCGTGCGGGAAACCTGCCTTGGAAAAGACGTCCGCCGTGCCTCCTGTTCCGGTCGAGGTTGTCGCGGTCGAAAGCCGCGACGTGCCGGTCGAGATGAAGGCGATCGGGGCCGTGGAACCGGTTTCGACCGTCCAGCTCAAGTCCAAGGTGCAGGGGGAAATCCTTGATGTGCATTTCGCCGACGGTGCCCAGGTGAAATCCGGGGAGTTGCTCTTCAGCATCGATCCCCGCCCGTTCCAGGCCGCGTTGAAGCGCGCCGAGGCCAATCTTTCCATCGCCCGCTTCGCCGCCGACAATGCCACCGAGCAGGCGGAACGATATACCTCTCTCATCAAAAGCGGTGTGGCATCCAAGGAGCAGACCTCCAAGATCCTCTCGACCGCAGAGGCTGAAAAATCCGGCTTTGCGGCACGCCAGGCGGATGTGGACGAAGCCCGACTTTCCATCGAGTGGTCGGAGGTCCGCTCCCCGATCTCCGGTCGTGCGGGAGCCGCCCTGCTCAAGGCCGGAAATATTGTGAGGCCGAATGTTGACACCCTCACGGTCATCAATCAGATGCAGCCGATCTACGTGGTTTTCTCCCTGCCCGAGAACTCGCTTGCGGATGTCCGCCAGTGGATGAACGAAGGCAAACCGGCGGTGAGCGCCTTCGATCCGGAGTCCGGAAAACTTCTGGGCACCGGTGAGCTGACATTCGTTGACAACAAGGTGGACCGTGCCTCCGGGATGATCACGTTCAAGGCGACTTTTCCGAATGCTGACGAAAGCCTCTGGCCGGGCCAGTTTGTCGATGTCACCGTCAAACTCGCCGAGGAGAAATCCGCAGCCGTAATCCCTGCGACCGCGGTCATGGAGGGCCAGCGCGGCGCGCAGGTCTTCGTTGTCAAGGGGGACACCGCCGAACTGCGCAAAGTCTCGGTCGGACGCGCATTCGACGGGCTGACAGTGATCAAAGACGGGCTTCAGCCGGGTGATCTCGTCATTACGACCGGCCAGCTCCGGGTCGCTCCGGGCGGAAAAGTCGCCGTCAAATCCCCGGCGGCGGGATCCGGCAGGAAATGAGCCCGACCGACCTCTTCGTCCGGAGGCCGGTTGCGACGACGCTCGTCATGGCTGCGATTCTGGGCGCGGGCCTTCTCGCGTATTTCCAGCTCCCGGTCAGCGACCTGCCGAGCGTGGATTTTCCGACGATCAATATCTCCGCTGGCCTCCCCGGCGCCAGCCCGGAGACGATGGCCTCGTCGGTCGCCCTGCCGCTCGAAAAAAAGTTTTCGACGATCGCCGGCATCGAGTCGATGACCTCGACGAGCGCACTCGGCTCGGCGAGCATCACCCTGCAGTTCGACCTTTCGCGCGACATCGATGCGGCCGCGCAGGATGTCCAGGCCGCGATCTCGCAGGCCCAGCGGGATCTGCCGACGGACATGCCCTCCCCGCCGTCGTTCCGCAAGGTCAATCCCGCCGAGCAGCCGATCCTCCTGCTCGCGGCTTATTCCGATTCCCTTCCCTACAGCAAGGTGGATGAATATGCCGATACGTTGATCGCGCAGCGGCTCTCCACCGTTCTCGGGGTGGCCCAGATCGACGTCTTCGGCTCTCAGAAATATGCCGTGCGGGTGAAGGTCGATCCACGCGAGCTCGCCACCCGCGGGATCGGATTCGGTGAAGTCGAAAAGGCGATCAGCGAGGCGAATTCCAACGCGGCAACAGGCCAGCTCGACACCGGCGCGAAGGCCCGCACGGTCGAGGCCACCGGCCAGCTCAACCGCGCCGAGGACTTCCGTGAGCTCATCGTGAGCTACCACGACGGATATCCCGTCCGCCTCAGGCAGATCGCCACCGTGCTCAACAGCGTCGAGGATGATAAGAATCTCGGCTGGTTCAACAACACGCGCGGCATGGTCCTCGCCGTCCAGCGCCAGCCGGACGCAAACACGGTCGCTGTCATCGACCGCATCCGCGAGCTCCTCCCCGGCTACAAGTCGCAGCTGCCCGGAGGCATGAAGCTCGACATCCTCTACGACCGCTCGCAATCGATCCGCGAATCCCTCCGCGACGTCCAGCTAACCCTCATCCTGGCGGTGATCCTCGTCGTGGCGGTCATCTTCGTTTTTCTGCGCAACGTGCGCGCGACGCTCATCCCCAGCGCCGCTATTCCGCTTTCCATCATCGGCACGTTCGGCGTGATGTATCTCCTGGGGTTCAGCGTGAACAATTTCTCGCTCATGGCCCTGATCCTGGCGGTCGGGTTTGTCGTCGATGACGCGATCGTCGTGCTGGAAAATATCGTCCGCCACATCGAGCGGGGGGAGACGCCGATGCAGGCGGCGCTGAAGGGTGGAAGGGAAATCGGTTTCACCATCCTTTCGATGACCCTCTCCCTCGCCGCGGTTTTCATCCCTGTGCTTTTCATGGGCGGCATCCTCGGGCGTCTGCTCAACGAGTTCGCGGTCACGATCGCCGCCGCCATTCTCATATCCGGCTTCATCTCGCTGTCCCTGACGCCGATGCTCTGCAGCAGGTTTCTCAAGCAGGCTCACAGCGCATCGACAAACCTGCTGTTCCGCGTATCCGAGTCCTTCTTCTCGGCGCTGCTTGCGGTTTACAAAGCGTCGCTGCGCGCCGCGATGCGGCATCATCTGGCGGTCAGCGGCGCCGCCCTTGTGATGGCCGTCGCCGCGGTCTGGCTCTTCAATGTGGTTCCGAAAGGGTTCCTTCCAAACGAGGACACCAACCGGATCATGATCACCACCGAGGCCGAGCAGGGGGTCGCCTTTGACAAGCTCGTCGAGCTCCAGCAGCAGGCCGCGGACATCGTGGCGGACAACCCATATATCACCGGCTTCATGTCCCGGATCGGCGGTGGCATGAGCACGTCCTCGGGAAATACCGGCCGGCTGTTCCTTTCCCTCAAGCCCCGCAGCCAGCGCCCGCCGATCGACGACATCGTCCGGCAGCTCCGCAAGGATCTCTCAGGCATCCCCGGCCTGAAGGTGTTCCCCCAGAATCCCCCCACGATCCGGATCGGCGGGATGATGACCAAGAGCCTGTATCAATTCACGATTTTCGGCCCCGAACTCGATGAACTCTATGCCGCGGCGGCCACCATGGAAAAGAACATGCGCGATGTGCCGGGCATCGTCGACGTCACCACCGACCTCCAGATCACCAGCCCGCAGGTCCTGGTCGATATCAACCGTGACAAGGCATCCACACTCGGGGTCAGTGCCGCTGAGATCGAACGCACTCTCGGCAGCGCCTACGGGACACGGCAGATCTCCACGATCTACACCCCGAACAACCAATACCGGGTCATCATCGAGGCCGCTGACGATTTCAAACGCGAGGCCGCCGACCTCTCGCGCCTCTATGTTCGTTCGGACACGGGAAAGCTCGTCGCCCTGGACGCCGTTGCCAAATTCAAAAGCCAGGTCGGACCGCTCACCGTCCAGCACCTCGGCCAGCTTCCTGCGGTGACCCTTTCCTTTGATCTTGCCAGGGGATATTCGCTCAGCGATGTGATTCCGGCGATTCAGGGCATCGCCCACAACGACCTTGGCGGGCAGATCGGCAGCCAGTTTCAGGGAACCGCTCAGGCGTTCCAGTCCTCCCTGACTAACCTCGGGCTGCTCCTCCTCATGGCGGTCATCGTCATCTACATCATCCTCGGCATCCTCTACGAAAGCTTCATCCATCCGATCACCATCCTCTCCGGGCTCCCGTCAGCGGGATTCGGTGCCCTGCTCGTGCTCTGGCTCTTCGGCCTCGAACTCAATGTCTACGGGTTCGTCGGCCTCCTTATGCTGATCGGCATCGTAAAAAAGAATGCCATCATGATGATCGATTTCGCGCTGGATGCCCAACGCCGTGACAGCAAGCCGCCCGCCGAGGCGATCTTCGAAGCCTGCCTCGTCCGGTTTCGTCCCATCATGATGACCACGATGGCCGCCATGATGGGAACGATGCCGATCGCTCTCGGTCTCGGTGCGGGCGGCGATGTGCGGCGTCCCCTTGGTCTGACGGTTGTCGGCGGACTCATCATTTCCCAACTGGTCACCCTCTACCTCACACCGGTCATCTACATCTACATGGAACGCCTTCGGAAATCGGCACGGCGCGGCACACCGCAGGCTGCCGGGGATCTCCCCGCAACAGGATAACAGGTCCTCTTTCGAGTGTCGCTATCGCGATGCTTGAAAACCTATTCGCCGATGATTTTGACGAGGATGCGCTTCCGGCGCAGGCCGTCGAATTCCCCGTAGAAAATCTGTTCCCACGGTCCGAAGTCGAGTCGTCCGGCTGTAACAGCCACCACGACCTCGCGGCCCATGATCGAGCGTTTCAGGTGGGCGTCGGCGTTGTCCTCGGCTCCATTGTGGGCGTATTGGGAATGCGGTTTCTCCGGGGCAAGCTTCTCCAACCATTTTTCAAAATCCCGATGGAGGCCGGACTCGTCGTCGTTGATGAAGACGCTCGCGGTGATGTGCATGGCATTCACCAGACAGAGGCCCTCGCGGATGCCGCTTTTTGCGAGGCATGCCTCGATCTGCGGGGTGATATTCCGAAAACCCCGGCGGGCCGGGATCTGGAACCAGAGTTCTTCGCGGAAGGATTTCATCACTGCCATCCCATCAGATAACCCACGCATCTTCAATACGTAGCAGGTCCGGGAGGGCTGCCTTCAGGCGTGGGACAATTTGAAAATCCGGAAGCCATGATGTAGATTTTCACCATGATCCTCCCCCTGATCGCATTTGTGATTCTGGCCCTGCTCGGACTCTCGTGTGTCATCGCTCCGTTCGTCGCGGAAGCCGGTTGAGACGAGAGCCGCCGGGAATTGTCGGAAGATTCCTATTGCCCGCAGGCGGATTCCCTAGCAAAGCTTTTGCGTGAGTAAAAAACTTCGCAACCGCCTGCTGGCGCTGGCCTGTCTTGGGGTCTTCCTCGCGGTCGGGGTTCTTTTTTATGTGAACTGGGTCATCCAGCGCCCGTTTGCCATCGTGCTTTTCCTCTCCGACAACCTGAGCCCATCGGTGCTCACGGCCGCGCGGATTTACGGTGGTGGCGCAGACCACCGCCTCGCGATGGAGAAACTGCCAAACCTCGCGCTGCTATCCACGCATGCCAATGACTTCGCCGTTGCCGACGGAGCCGCAGCGGCTACCTCGATCGCCACCGGCCGCAAGGCGAACAACCGGTCTCTTCGCATCGAATCGAACAAGGAAAAGCTGCCGACCCTCATCGAGCTGGCCCGGAAGAGCGGGCGCGCCACCGGCATCGTCTCGAATACCTCTCTCACCGATACCACGGCCGCTGCCTTCTACGCTGGAACGTCTGATCCGCTGGATTTTGAAACCATCGGGCGCGATCTCGCGGAAAAGTCCGACATCAACGTCCTACTCGGCGGCGGAGCGGCTGATCTTCTCCCGGATTCCAAGGAGGGCCGGCGCAAGGACGGACGCGATCTGATCCTGGAAATGCGGAACCGGGGATACGATATCGTCCGGACACGCCAGGAGATGGAGAGCACGCCCCGGTGGCGCGCGCCGAAGGTCCTGGGACTTTTCAGCGAGGGCCAGCTCGCGTTTGCCGATGAGGTGCAGGCTTCCGCCTCGCAACCGTCGCTTTCGGACCTGGTCCTTCAAGCCATCCTGATGCTCCAATACAATGCGAAGGGATATCTTCTTGTGGTTGATGCGGGCCTCTCCGGCAAGGCGGCCCTCCAAAACCAAGGAGAACGCACGCTGAAGGAAATTCTGGAACTCGACCGCGCGGTCTCCACCGCCCTTTCCTATGCCGGCGAAAATGCCCTGATTATCGTCGCCGGAAAATCGAACCTCGGCGGGTTGCGCCTCAACGGCTATTCCTTCCGCAATGACAAGGGAGCAGCCGTCCTGGGAATCAATGCGCAGGGGGTTCCGTCGTTGACATGGTCAACAGGCCCGGGCTCCGGCCCGAACCTCTCCCCGGCCGGGCTCGCTCAATCCGAGCCCTCCGCATTCAAAACCGCCTCCTCGATCGGGACGGCAGAAGACGTGATCGCAGTCAGCAGAGGGCCGGGAACCGAGGAATTCAGAGGGTTCCAGGACAACACCGA
>QYQL01000047.1 GCA_007280915.1 Verrucomicrobiaceae bacterium
CCAATGACCGGTCTGCGATTGAATCCGCATGGAACAGATCTTCATAACCCTCTCCCGCGCTGTTGACGGTTCGCCGGGCTGGGCCATCTCAGCGGCTCTCGCCTGGGGAGTGCTCAGCATTATCCTGAGCCCGTGCCACCTCGCCAGCATCCCTCTCATTGTCGGATTCATCAGCGAGCAGGGAAATGTTTCCGCAAAACGGGCGTTTGCGGTTTCCACACTTTTCGCCGTGGGAATTCTGGTGACAATCGCCGCCATCGGCGTCGCAACAGCGGCAGCCGGACGCATGATGGGTGATGTGGGGCCATACGGAAACTACTTCGTGGCGGTTATTTTCTTCGGTGTCGGGCTGCACCTGGTCGGGGTCATCCCGATGCCGTGGTCCGGATCCGGACAGGTCGGAATGAAGCGCAAGGGCCTCGTTGCAGCATTCGTCCTCGGGCTGGTATTCGGAATCGCGCTCGGCCCCTGCACGTTTGCCTATATGGCCCCCGTGCTGGCCGTGGCCTTCAAAGTCGGCTCGACCAGCTTTCTCTATGGCGCGATCCTCCTGCTCGCTTATGGGATCGGTCATTGCGCGGTCATCGTTGCGGCGGGAACATCAACAGAGCTCGTCCAACACTTTTTGAACTGGAATGAAAAATCACGGGGCATTGCCGTCGTGAAGTTCCTCTGCGGCATCCTGGTCATCCTCGGCGGTGTTTATATGATCTTCACTGCGGGCTGAATCGGCCCTGGAATTTGGAAATGACGATCCGCTTGCCGGCACCCGCACCTTACAAATTTGTGAGCCATGCCGCCGCTCTTCAGAAAGGGGTTGCGCCCCGCGTTGCGGACGCGGAGAATCGCATCCGGATGAAATTTGCGCCCCCTCTCCTCCTCGCGGCACTTCTTTTGTCGGGATGTTCGCGTCCCGCGCCGCCGGCATCCGCGCCGACTCCCCAGCCTCCGGCGGAGGAAAAACGAGCCGGGGTTCCGCCCGTGGCGGTGGACCCCGGGGCATTCCCGGGCACCTGGGTCACGGCAGACGAGCAGGGGCAGGAATTTGAAATCGTGGTATTTCCGGATGGACAGGCGGTCAGCACCTGGGTGAAGGGAACCAACGGAGTCCGCGGGGAGCGGGGATTCTGGCGCACCGACGGAGGACGGCTCCTGGTATTTTTTCAGGACGGCTGGACGGATGTGATCGCGTCAGAGGGATCCGGCTATCTCCACCGCGGGTTCGAGCCCGGTGCGGACTTGACGGGCAAATGGAAAAACGAAGCGCCGGCCCGGAAGCTGAATGGAGACAGCTTCGCTGGAGTCTGGCAGCTGAACAAGGAGCCGGACGGGGAATATCTTTATGTCGCCCTCCAATCCTCGGGACGCGCGTTCAGCACGATCTCGGGTGGAACGGAGGGCAAGTGGGAGCTGACCAAGGACGGAGCCCTCTGCATCTGGCCGGATGGCTGGAACGACCTGATTTATCCGTCCAGCGACGGATATCAAAAGCGATCATGGGTGGGGACCGCCGAGCAAAATGCGACTCCACCGGACATTTCGCCCGCGATCCGGGTCGGGAGCGGAAAATTTTCCGTCACTCCATGAGGGTTTGGTTCGTATAGATCCGGATGACATCATTGTTTCTATTGTGCGGTTCCGCCGCGATTGCGATGGGGATGATGGTTGTGGTCTGGTTTTTTGCGAAGCGGATGGACAATGCCGGGATCGTGGACATCTGGTGGTCGTTCGGATTCGCCCCGGTGGCGGTCTTCTGCGGGATTTTCGGGAGCGGCCAGCCTTTGAGGAACGGCCTGATCGCGGCCATGGTCTGCGCCTGGAGCTTCCGGCTGGGAACTCATCTCTACAAAAGGGTGATGTCGCACCACCCGGAGGAGGACCCCAGGTATGCGGAACTCAGGGCCCAATTCCCCAAACACACATGGCTGATGTTCTTTGGATTTTTCCAATTGCAGGGAGTTTTGATCGCGCTGCTGAGCCTTCCGGTCGCGCTTGCCTGCGCTGACCCGAACGGGAGGATCGAGGCCTTCGAGATAGCCGGGTTGCTCGTTTGGCTGGTGGCAATTGGAGGTGAATCCGTGGCCGATGCCCAGCTCTCCTTCTTCCGCGCGCAGCCTGCAAACCGGGGAAGGGTCTGCGAATTCGGGCTCTGGAGATATTCGAGGCATCCGAACTACTTTTTTGAATGGCTGGTCTGGATCGCGTATTTTGTCTTCGCGCTCGGGTCCCCATGGGGATGGGCCGGCGCGTTGAGTCCGCTGCTGATGCTGTATTTTCTCACCTGCGTGACCGGCATTCCTCCATCCGAGGCGCATTCGCTTAAATCCCGAGGCGACGCCTACCGGGACTACCAGCGGCGGACGAGCGCGTTTGTTCCCTGGTTTCCAAAAACATCATGATCTCGCTCGACGACCTGCTCGCCCGCAACCTCCTGCCCGATGCCGCAATCCGGATCGGCATCCGCAATCTGCTCGCAAAAAAAATCCGGGAGGAGACGCGGGCGGGCGCGGAGGAACAGGCGGAGGCGCTGGCCTCATTCATCCGGGACCTCAAGGCCAGCCCGATCGCTATCAAGACCGGGGATGCCAACGAACAGCACTACGAGGTCCCGACGGAATTCTTCCGACTCACCCTCGGACCCCGGATGAAATACAGCAGCGGCTACTGGCCGCACGACGGCACGACATTTGCGGAATCCGAGGAGGCGATGCTGGATCTCACCTGCGGTCGCGCGGAACTCGCCGACAACCAGGACGTGCTCGAACTCGGCTGCGGCTGGGGAAGCCTGACGCTGTGGATGGCGGAACATTATCCGAACTCCCGGGTCACCGGGGTATCGAACTCCGCGACGCAGAAGGTCCACATCGAGACTGAGGCCGCGAAGCGGGGTCTCGGGAATATCCGGATCCTCACCGCCGACATGAACTCGTTCGAGGCGGAAGCCGAGGGATTTGACCGCGTCGTCTCAGTCGAGATGTTCGAGCACATGAAGAATTACCAGAGGCTCATGCAGAAGATCGCCGGCTGGCTCCGGCCGGGAGGAAAGCTCTTCGTGCACATCTTCACCCACCGCGAATTCGCCTACCACTTCGACGGCAGCGACCCGTCCGACTGGATCACCCGCTATTTCTTCTCCGGAGGAACAATGCCCTCGGACGATCTCCTGCTCTATTTTCAGGACGACCTTTCCATCGAGCGTCACTGGCGGGTGAACGGAACCCACTACCAGCGGACCTCCGAGGCCTGGCTGCAAAACATGGACGCCAACGAAAAGGCGATCACTCCGATTCTGGAGAAGACCTACGGCGCGGACCAGACGGCGAAATGGCGCGCCTACTGGAGGATATTTTTTATGTCATGCGCCGAGCTGTGGGGCTATCGCGGCGGCAACGAGTGGCTCGTGAGCCATTACCTGTTCCGCAAGCCGGCAGAAGCCGGGCAGGGCGCTGAAGGCTTTTGATCCTCGACAGGCGGCGGCGCGGAAGGGTAAGCAGATTTCATGGACATTTTGAGTGTGCTCTTCGTTCCGGAGGTCTTTCTGGTCTGGACGTCGCTGGCCAAGACGATCGGGCTGCTGGCCGTGATCCTCGGGCTTGTTTCCTATACGGTTTATGCCGAGAGGAAGGTCTGCGCCCTGATCCAGGACCGCGTGGGTCCGAACCGCGTGGGGATCCCGCTCACTCTGCTCGGATTCAAGAAGGACATTCCTTTCTTCGGCCTCGGACAGCCGATCGCCGACGCGATGAAGCTCCTCCTGAAGGAAAACTTCATGCCCGGTGGCGTGAACAAGTTTTACTACTACATCGCGCCGAAGCTCTCGATGATCCCGCCCATCCTGGTGCTGGCGGTGCTGCCGTTCGGCTCCTCTTTGTTCGGGGTTCCGATGGTAATCGCCAACCTCAACATCGGCGTTCTCTACGTCTTCGCGGTGTCCTCGCTGGGAGTTTACGGGATCGTGCTGGCCGGTTGGGCATCGAATTCCAAATACCCGTTTCTGGGCGGCATCCGGTCGAGCTCTCAGATGATCTCCTACGAGCTGGCTCTCGGGCTTTCGGTCATCCCGGTCTTCATGATCTGCCAGACCCTGAGCCTTCCCGACATCGTCCTCTGGCAGGTGAAAAACGGCTGGCTGGTTGCCCCGTGGTGGCCGAAGGGCCTCGACTGGAGGATGATCCTCTCGGGCGATTGGAATGCTATCCTTGGAACATTCGCGGCCGGCTGGTCGCTCCAGCGCTTCCTGATCTCGATCCCGATGATTATCTCGTTTGTGATCTTCCTGATCGCGATGTTCGCCGAGACAAACCGCCTGCCATTCGATCTTCCGGAAGCCGAGCAGGAGCTCGTCGGCGGCTACCACACCGAATATTCCTCGATGGGATTCGCCCTCTTTTTTCTCGGCGAATATGCGGCGATGATCGCGGGCTCCGGAGTGATCGTGACCCTCTTCCTCGGTGGGTGGAGCCTCCCTCTCGTTCCGGACGGCTCCCTGCCGGGACCCGCAGGCGCGCTCTTCGGGCTGGTCAACATCGGAGTGTTTTTCGCAAAGATTTGCGCCCTGCTTCTGTTCTTCATCTGGATCCGGTGGACGCTCCCGCGTTTCCGCTACGACCAGCTCATGAAGCTCGGATGGTATTTTTTCTTCGAACTCGCTCTGGTGAACATCTTCGTCACGGCCTTCATCATCGCCTATATTCGCTGACATGAAGGTTCTCCGTCCCAAGGACAAGGGCTACAAAAAGTCCGTCGCCGCCGCTCTCAACCGCCGGCTGGTCCCCGACCCCAAGGTGCGCGGGGTCGTGGCGAAAATTCTTTCCGATATCGAGGCGAAGGGAGACGCGGCGCTCCTCCGATACGCAAAGAAGTTCGGCGGTCCGTCGATGACTCCGGCCCAAATACCGGTCGCGCCGGCAGAAACCGCCCGTGCGATCGCCGAGCTCGATCCCGACGTGCGGCGGGCGATCTCGGCGGCCCGTGCAAATGTTCGGAACTTCGCGCGCCGCAGCCTCCGGAAAAGCTGGTTCATGAAAAACCGCCAGGGTGCCGTGGTCGGCGAGCGGTTTGACCCGTTCCAGCGCGTCGGCATCTACGTTCCCGGTGGAACCGCCCCGCTCGTGTCCTCCGCGATCATGACCTGCACGCTCGCCGCGGCGGCAGGAGTTCCTGAAATTGTTGCCGTCACGCCTGCGGGAAAATCCGGCGGCGTTCATCCCGCCCTCCTGGCAGCGCTCGCCGAATGCGGGGCGACCGAGATTTACCGCGTCGGCGGGGCACAAGCAATCGCGGCCCTCGCATGCGGGACCAAAACGATCCGCCCGGTTCAGAAGATTTTTGGCCCGGGGAATGCCTTTGTCGTGGAAGCGAAGCGCCAGGTTTTCGGGCGGGTTGCCGTAGACCTTCTTCCGGGGCCGAGCGAGGTGCTTGTCATCGCCGACAAAACCGCAAATCCGAAATGGATCGCGGCCGATCTCCTGGCCCAGTCAGAGCACGGCCATGGCAGCCAGTCGATCCTTGTGACCGACTCGCCGAAAATCCTCTCCGCCGTGGAGAAGGCACTCGGCAAGCAGACCAAACTCTCCCAGCGCCCGAAGGCGCTCGGCGCCGCGTTGAAAAATGCGACCCTTGTCCTCGTTCCCGACATGGATGCGGCGGTCAAGCTGGCGAATGACTACGCCGCCGAGCACGTCTCGATCGCAACCGCGCGGCCGGGCGAAATCGCGCTGCGCCTCACCACCACGGGCGCCATCTTCCTCGGCGGACTTTCTCCGGTCGTGGGCGGTGATTTTCTCGCCGGGCCGAGTCACGAACTTCCGACCGGCGGGGCTGGCAAGTCATTCGCCGGGCTGACGGCCGACCAGTTCCAGCGTCGTACCAGCATCGTCATGTTCGACGAGCCCTCCCTGCGGGCCTCGCTGCCCTACCTCGAAACGTTCAGCGCCATCGAGGGCCTCGACGCGCACGGGCGATCGGCCAGCATCCGCCTCGAAAAATGATCTGGCGGATCCGCGGCCGCGACCACGAGCTCTCGCGGCGCGGCTGGATCATGGGTATCCTGAATGCCACGCCCGACTCGTTTCCGACGGCGGCCGGTTTCTGTCTCCTGAGGAGGCGATCGAGCACGGCCTGGAGATGGTAACCGATGGCGCCGACCTCATTGATGTCGGCGGCGAATCCACCCGGCCGGGCTCGCTGATCGTTCCAGAGGACGAGGAACTTCGCCGGGTGATTCCGGTAATCCGCGGGCTGCATGGAAAGACGCTACTCTCCATCGACACAACAAAGGCTGCCGTGGCTGAGGCCGCTCTCGAGGCCGGAGCGGATATCGTGAACGATGTCAGCGGGCTGCGCGGTGACCCGGCGATGGCCGGCGTGGTGAGCAGGAGCGGGGCTGGCGTCGTCATCATGCACATGCAGGGAAACCCGCAGACCATGCAGCAGGACCCGCGCTATGATGATGTCATCGCCGAGATCGGGGATTTTTTTCGACAGGCCATGCAGCGGGCGGTAGAATGCGGGATTGACCCGATGAGCATCGCCCTCGACCCAGGAATCGGATTTGGAAAGACCCCGGAGCACAACCTGCGGTTGCTCGCCGGGCTGTCGGCGTTTC
>QYQL01000025.1 GCA_007280915.1 Verrucomicrobiaceae bacterium
CCCTCCGGGGCTGTCTGGCGACAGTCTTCCTCGCGCTGCTCGGTTGTCGCCGTGCGCCCCGACAATCGACCGCAGGGAGAAAGACTGTCCGAAGGACAGCCCGAAGGGCGAGCCTGCGAGTCAAAGCGGGGCGGCTACAACATTCCCGGTAGCAGTCCTGTTATTTCAAAGAGTTGGTACTGATACCCAACGTGCGGTCTGAAGGGTAAAATGTCGCGGCGCGCCGGGACGTCTCGCCCTACCATCGGCACAGGTAGGGGCGGGCCTCCGGACCGACCGCAGGCGTCCGTCGATTCCACCTGTTTCAATGTGGAAATGGTATAAGAAATCGGTGAGATTTTTCAGTGGTTCCTCTTTGAAGGCGGAAATCAATACGGATTGCTCGGGGCCATCTGCCAGGCCTTGAGTTCCTTGATCTTCGCCTCGCCTCCGTTTGCAAACACGGAAACTGTGAGGCTGTCGGGGCGGCTCGGGTAAATCCGCCGCATCACGGCCTGGCGGTCGTTGGCGAAAGCGTCGACGATCGAGCGATCGACGAAGACGCGCAGGGTCAGAAGCTCTCCCGGTTTGAGAGCGAACGGCCCGGCTTCCACTTTCTTGGGGCCCTGTCCGAGGCTGGATTTTGTTGTGTCTATCTTCAACTGTTGTTCGGCGACATCATAGAAGACCGGAGTCTCCTCCTCCCCGCCGGGCGAGCGGCAGACCTTGATGCCGACCTGTTTGGCGTCCTGAGGATCGATCTGAAGCTCCAGCTCGGTCGCATTGCCCGTGATCTTGTCGAGGACGACTTCCTTGTTTGCGGGGATGGATACGTTTTTCAATGTCTGTTCGTTGTATCGCAGGCGTTCCAGTTCCCTGATCGGTCGCATCCGCAGCCGGTTGTCACCGCCGAGTGAAAGTTCCCGAGGCAGGGACATCTCGCCGGACCAGCCGCTGGCCTGCCGGGCTTTTCCATCGCGCTGGTCGAAGATCCAGTTCCAGAGAATCTGTCGTCCATCGGGTGCTTCGAGTGTTCTTGGGGCGAAGTAGGCGTTGTCCACCCAGCTCATGCGCTCGTGAACCTCGGGATAAAATTGTTCATTTTTCCATTCGCCGACGTAGTAGCGAGTGCCCCGGTTGTGGGCGATGCAGACAAGCACACGCTTTCCACCGAGCTTGAAGAAGTTGGCGCACGAGATGTCCTCATTTTCGGCGACATCGGGCATGTTGTGGTGCATGAACGGCCCGACATAGTGCCAGCCGTCCAGCTTGTCGGCTTTGAAAATGGTCGGAGGTTTCCCGCTTTTCGGAGCACCGCCGAAAATTGCGTAATAAGTATTGCCTTCAAGCCAGCCAAAGGGATCCCACGAGGTGAAATTCTCGTTGCCCGCAGGATTTGGAATAATCGGATTTGAAGGCAGTTTCGTCCAATGGTCTAGATTGTCATCGGTGCTGGCGGCGATGCAGTTTCCGGCGCCGACCCCGTGAAAGATCATCGTCGCCTCGCCCTGCTTATTGATGAAGCAATTGCCGCTGAACATCCCGCGGTCCGGGCTGTCCGCGGTGGGGAAGAGCGGCGTCGGGTGTTGCCGCCAGTGGACCATGTCCAGACTGGAGATATGTCCGAAGCAATGAACACGGTTTTCCTGGTAGATGTAGAAAAGGTGGTAGCGCCCGCGCCAGAAGATCGCCCCGTTGGGATCGAACGGACTGGCATAATCTTCCGGGATGACAAAGTGATACGTGGGACGGAAAGGATCGTTGAGCAGGTGATTGCGAAGGCGTCGGGCGATGGCGATATCGTCCGGGAGATTCGGATTTTCGGCCAGCGAAGGCGGCATCGTCCACGGAGTGAGTCCGGCCAGCGCGCTTGACGAGCGCGCGGCGTAGAATCCCGCCATTTTGCCGTCCAGCACCAGTTTGCCATTCTCGACCCTCGCTCCGGATACTGCTTGGGAGACGGGAAACCGCCCGGTTTGCTCTTTGGCCTCGTCGAATGTCCACCAGGCCCAGGGTTTCAGATCGGATGCCTCGTTGGGTTTCAGCGCGGCGATTTCCTTTGCCGTTAGCGCGTGGTCGTAAATCCGAGCGTCTTCAATCGCTCCGGCAAAGCAGTTCTTGCTTTCCAGGTGGCGCGGGCCGATGACGACAACGCTCTCCGGCCCGAAAGCGATCGGTTCCTTGATCGTGTGTCGGGAGTATTCCTTGCCGTAGCGATAAGTCGTCACCTCGTTGCCGCGATAGACGATGGCTATCTGCACCGGTGCGGCGGCGCTTTCCGCAGGCCAGGCATCCTGGGATTTCTCCGTGCGGTGGTAATAATCGCTGCCCGCCATCCATTTTGCAGGAGAAAGCTCGCCAAAGACGATGCCATCGAAATGTTTTTTCCCATCATCGATCGTCAGCACGCTTCCGCCGCTCTGCGTGAGGTTGGTTGGAGTGACCCAGGCGACGAGGGTCTTGTCCTGAAGCGTATCCGCCGCAGACGCGACGAGTGAAACCAGAGCGGCGAGGAGCAACAAGGCGTATTTCATGTTCGATCAACCTCCGGTTTCAGTGTCCGCCAGGAGTTTTCATGGCCTCCTCCATATCCTCCAGCGCGATGCCCTTGGTCTCCGGGAAGAACTTCCAGACCACGAAGAACTGCAGGACCATCATCGCGGCGAAGAAGTAAAACGGAACCCCGGCACCCGGCTCGCCGGCATTCCGTGCGAAGACGGGAAACGTCCAGGATACGACGGCCGCCATGAACCAGTGCGTGAAGCTCCCCAGCGTCTGGCCTTTGCCTCGCACCGCATTCGGAAAGACTTCGCTGATATACACCCAGATGACCGCCCCCTGGCCGAACGAGAAGAACACCATGTAGAACAGAAGCAGCCAAATCAGCAGGTCCTTATGAGTCCCGGTGTTGAAGACCATCGCAACTCCGCCCAAAGCGACCGCCATGCCGACAGAACCCGCCAACAGCAGGAGCCGCCGTCCGGCATGGTCGATGATCATCATGCCGAACAGCGTGAACACCAGCATCGTCGCCCCCACCGCCACCGACTGCATGTCGCCCGACACCTTGTCGAACCCGGCCATCGTAAAGATCGGGTTGAGGTAATAGAGGAGGGCGTTGATTCCGGTGAGCTGGTTGAACATCGCGACGCCCCACGCGAGCAGGATCGGGGTCAGGTAGGCCATGCGGAAAAGCGGCTCCGCCGAGCGGCCTTTCTCGATATGGATCGAGCGGCGGATCGCCTCCAGCCGGTCATCCACCATTTCGGTGCCGATTTTGACCAGCACCGTCCGCGCCTCGTCATACAGCCCTTTCATCGCAAGCCAGCGCGGGCTGCGCGGGATGAAATACAGGCAGAGCAGGAAGCCTGCCGCAGGCAGTGCGACGATCCCGAGCTTCCACCTCCATTCGTATGCACCGAAATGTGCCAGGCCGAGCAGGTAGTTCGCCACATACGCCAGCAGGATTCCCAGAATGACGTTGAACTGGAAGAACCCGACCAGCCGTCCGCGCAGGTGGGTAGGGGCGATTTCGACGAGATAGAGCGGGCCGAGCACCGATGAGGCGCCGATCGCAATCCCGCCGATCAGGCGAAAGCTGACAAGCGATGAAAAATTCCATGCCAGCGCGCAGCCGAGGGCGGAAACAAGATAAACGAGCGCGACCACCTTCAGCGAATCCCTCCGGCCGAAGACATCGCCCGGCTTCCCCGCGATGAGCGAGCCGACGATCGTGCCGATCAGAGCGGACGCCACCATGAACCCCTGCATGAACCCGTCGAGTTGGAAAATTTCCTTCAGCTGGGTTTGAGCGCCCGAGATGATGACGGTATCGAAGCCGAACAGGAGGCCGCCGAGCGCGGCCACGATGGTTGCGCCGATGAGGGTGGAGTTTAGTTTCATGGGGGTAATAGATTCGGATAGTTATCCATCCAGCGCGTGATAGGCGAGGGGAAACCTAGCGCAGCGCGAACCCGCCCGCGTTTGCCGTATTATGGCGCGAACTGTTTCGCTCGAAATTACCGCGTACTTAGAACCGGGCGGCGGCTCGGACACCTTGCGGACCAGCTCACTTGAGAGTTCGAGAATCTTTGGCATGGCGAAACACGATGCGCGTGCCCCTGTTGTTTCTTGCGGAAAACAGAATGTTTATATATAAAATAATGTTTTATAAATAAAATGCCGGATCATCCCGCCACCTCCTCGAGAAAGCCCTGCCGTGGAAAATATTCCGTGCCGGCGGTGGATCAGATGCTCGATATCGTCGAGCATCTTGCGCGGAAACCTCACAGCTGCGGCATCACGGAACTGGCGCGGGAACTGGGCATCTCCACAAATGGCGTCTTCCGGATTCTCAAATGCCTGACCAAACGCGGTTACACGGAGGTGGATCCGGCCGGCGGATACCGGCTCGGCACGCAGTTTTTTACACTCGGCCTGACGCTGCAGTCGCGCTTCGAGATTTTCCGCCGCGCGCGGGTTCATCTGGAGCGGCTCTGCGAGGAGTCGGGAGAGACGGTTCAGTTGCATGCGCTGCGAGAGGATCGCGCCCTGGTCCTGGATTGCGTGACACCCGCTTCGGCCAGCGTGTTGGTCCAAGTGTTGCCAGGAAGCCTTATGGAGCCGCATGCCAGCGCCTTCAGCATGGCGGTGCTCGCGTTCCTCCCCGCGACTGAAGCCCGACGCCACCTGCCCCGCAAGCTGAAGGTCCTTACCCCGCACACGATAACAGACAAAAAGAAGCTGCTCGAGGAATTCGCCCGGATCCGCACAGCAGGCCTGGCTTACGATCGCGAGAACTATATTCTCGGGTTTTACTGCATTGGAGCGCCGGTGTTCGATGCCCTCGGCAAGCCGGTGGCGGGAGTGGGCGTCACCGGATTGGTCAGCCTGTTCCATCCCGGAACGCAGAGGAAGATCGGGAAGATGGTGCTCGGGTGTGCGGAAAAGATCTCTCGCGACATCGGCTATTCGGGCGATCGGTATACGGAATGGAAAAAGCAATGAACCCGCTCGTGGCCTTTTCCCTCCTGCTCGCCATCCTTGGCGGACAGGCTGCAGTTGCTGAAGCAGACGCCCCCTGGATATCTCCGTCTGTTTTGGTCGCCGCGCCCGATGGCCGGACGTTGTTCGTCGCCGGCACCACCGGCAACCGGGTTCTGACTGTTAATCTCGCCACCCACAAAGTTTCGCAGACCATTGCCATGCCATCCCCACCGACCGGGCTGGCGCTGACTGCCGACGGCCGAACCTTGTTCGTTACCTGCGCCGCGCCAAAGAGCGAAATATGCGTGGTGGATGTAGCCAGCGCCTGCGTGGCATCCAAAATTCCAGCCGGGCATACCTCCATGGCGCCCGTGCTGTCGCCAGATGAAAAGACGCTGTTCGTCTGCAACCGATTCGATGACGACGTGAGTATTATTGACCTGGTGACGCAAAAAGAATTACGCCGCATTCCTGTCCGGCGCGAACCAGTGGCTGCGGCAATGACTCCCGATGGCCGACACCTGCTCGTGGCGAACCACCTGCCAAGCGGGCGGGCTGATGCAGAGCAGGTAGCGGCAGGAGTCAGCGTTATCGACACTGCGTTGGGGAAGGTCATCAACGACCTTCCATTGCCCAACGGCAGCGGATCGCTGTGTGACCTTCGTATTTCGCCGGATGGCAAATATGCCGTCGTCACTCATCTGATTGCACACTTCCATCTCCCGACCATGCAGCTTGATCGCGGCTGGGTGCATGCCAACGCCATAACGATTATCGCTCTCGACCGCATGGAAGTGCTCGACAGCATATTGCTCGATACCGTTGATCACGGCGCAGCCAATCCTTGGGGAGCGGCATGGA
Organism: Verrucomicrobiaceae bacterium; assembly: GCA_007280915.1. Taxonomy (GTDB): domain Bacteria; phylum Verrucomicrobiota; class Verrucomicrobiia; order Chthoniobacterales; family Terrimicrobiaceae; genus QYQL01. Next base: position 5,827 of record QYQL01000025.1, read on the forward strand.
GCGCAGATGGCAGGTCGCTGGTGATTGTTCACGCCGGCACCCATGAGGTCAGCATTGTTGATTTTTCAGCACTGCTCGAGAAACTGGAGAAACTTTCGTCTCCGGCAACGAAGTCCGCCTATGCGGCGAACGACCTCGCGGTTCTCGTTGATCTAAGAAAGCGGCTGCCGCTGCCACAGGGCGATCTTGGTCCGCGCGGGGTTGTTGTCGTCGGTAGCGAGGCATACACCGCAAATTATTTTTCGGACACGCTCTCGGCTCTCGCTCTCGACGGTTCGCGAGCCGAATCAATTCCCCTTGGTCCAACGCCGCAAATGACCGTCGCTCGGCAGGGTGAACTATTCTTCAACGATGCGCGCATTTGCTTCCAGGGCTGGCAGAGTTGCGCGAGCTGCCATCCCGGTGACGCCCGCGTGGACGCGTTGAACTGGGATCTGCTCAACGACGGGACCGGCAACCCAAAAAACACCAAGAGCATGTTGCTCTCATTTCAAACGCCGCCCTCCATGAGCATAGCTGTGCGTGAAAATGCAGGGACAGCCGTGCGCGCCGGCATCCGGCATATTCTTTTCACCGAGCAATCGCCGGAAGTTGCGACCGCGATTGACGCTTATCTGCAGTCCCTCAAGCCCGTGCCCAGTCCGCATCTTGTGAACGGCCAACTTTCACCGGCGGCCCGGCGCGGGGAAGCGCTTTTCCGCAGCGGCGGGACCGGATGCACTCAGTGCCATTCAGGACCGCTGTTCACAGACTTGACGAGCCACGATGTTGGAACTCTCGGCCGATTTGACAAGCCCTCGGACGTGTTCGACACGCCCACTCTGGTCGAGCTTTGGCGCACCGCTCCGTATTTGCACGATGGCTCGGCCGCAACACTCCAGGAGGTGCTGACCTCTTCCAATAAAAACGGCCAACATGGGCAGACCTCCCCCCTTACGGCAGACCAGATCCATGACCTGGTTGAGTATTTGCTATCGCTGTGAGCCAACCGTAAATTTTGTTTTTCATGAAATATCGGGTATAAATCAACCGGGAAGAGAATGTGAAAATCCTAAAATATCATCGCACTGCCATTGCAGCGCTCCTTATTGCTCCAGCCCTTTCGCCGTATGCCGCCGTATTGGCGCAAAGCAATCTTCCACCCCAGCCGTCCGGATTGGTGACATCCCGGCAGGTGGCCAAGATTGCGGCGAAACCCATATACGGACAGCCTCCCCTGACCGTGGAGTGTTATGCCCGGCTGAACAGCGACAAAGCCTACAACATTCTCATCTCGAATGAGCCCAAGAAATCCGCCACCCATTGGGAAATTTTCACGCCTCCCGGGAGCGGTCTGTTGACCGCCTACATGCCGGGGTATCAGCCGGACATGGTGAGAACCACGGTCAATGTGGCGGATGGCAACTTGCACCACATTGCAATGGTGCTGGAGGACGAACAAGTCCAGTTGTTTGTAGATGGAGAGCTGGCGGGCAAGCAACTGCACACTCATCGAGCCGGAGAGAGTGTGGCCGGACCGCTGGTCATTGGTGGACTGGATACCGGTGACCTGGGGTGCAATGGAGAAATCCAGTGGGTGCGCGTGTCGAATTCCGTGCGCGATATCGGGGATTTGTCGGCGGCGGTGCCTAAGGCGGATGCCGCCACCATTGGGTTGTGGGAGTTTAATCACGGTTCTGACAAGCAAGTGCCGGATCTCTCAAGCCAGGGAGCAAAAGCTGAATTGCACGATTTGGGGGCAGGGGAAACCGGCATTTGGCCACGCATGATGCAAGGCGGCATGCCAACCGCGTTCCAACCGATGCCGCCTGCGAAGGATGTCGCCGAAGATCGCCGGCTGCTGGAGAAAGCCATCACCGAAGCTGGTTTGAAATCTGTTTCAGCCGCCGGACCGCGTGATGGCGTGCTGCGTTACTGGCTCTCCGAATATGAAAACTGGCGCAGCGATCCTTTTGCTCCCGGTCAACTGGAGTATTCGCAAGCACGCCAACCGCACTCAATCAACAAGGAGCATATCGCCGAGCAAGCCTGCGATAAGAACGCACTGGTTTGGGAGTCGGATGGTGGTCCGCTCGGCACGGCTCTGCGGCGGACCGGTGCCTTACTGGATTGGCTGACCAAGGCATATCCTTCGCTGGATCTCGCGGCTTTAACGCAGAACTACGCTTCCTTGAAAGCGCGTGTGGCTGCCAACCCCACGAAACAGGGGAGTCCGGAAGACATCGCTCAATATCTGGCCGTATGTTCCGTCCGCCGGGAGATCGCGCTCAAGAATCCGCTGTTGAATTTCGACCAGATGCTCTGCGTGGCACGCGGCACCTTCGAAGGATCGGTCCGGTCGAATCCAACAACGGAAGATTTTCAGGGCGGACATTTCACCACACAGTATTTCGGGTTTAACGCGCTGCCCGGCGGCGGACTCTATCTACTCAAAGACTTCAAGACCTCGCCGAAGCTCGTCAATATCCTGGAAAACGCCGTTGTGCAAAATGGTCGTCTGAAGGGGAAGAAGCTCGATCACGGTGCGTTTGCCACGCCGGATTTGTCGTTTGATGGAAAACAGATCGTCTTTGCCTGGACGGAGAACAGTGAACACAAGTGGGTTTACGCGGCGAAGACGGTTTTCCATCTCTTCAAAGTCAACGTGGATGGCACGGATCTGACCCAGTTGACTGATGGCGATGTGGATGACTTCGACCCTTGCTGGCTCCCGAACGGGAGGATCGCCTTCGTCTCCGAGCGGCGCGGCGGCTTCATTCGCTGCTTCGCTGCCCTGGCGGTGCGCAATTATACGCTGTTCTCGATGAAGGCGGATGGATCGGATATCGCGCCATTGAGCTATTACGAAACGTCGGAATGGAATCCGAGCGTGAACAACGAAGGGCAGCTCGTATACACCCGTTGGGATTACACCGACCGGGAGAACTGCCTGGGCACCCGCTTTTGGATTTCCGGCCCGGATGGCACCGACCCGCGGGCACCGCACGGTAACTATCCGAAGCCCTATGACACTTTCCCCGGTTTTGAACGGTGGAAGGGTGGTGGCCCAGACATCCGCATTGGCACGCCGTTGGTCGAGATGGGGATACGAGCAATTCCGAATTCAACAAGGTATGTGTTCACCGGTGCACCACACCACGGGGAGGCATATGGATCCATCGGTCTGCTCGACATCAGCATTCCGGATGACGGCCACATGTCACAGGTGAAACGATTCACCCCGGACGAGCCTTATCCGGAAACGGAATTACCCATGCGGCGGCATTACAAGTATGGCACACCGTGGCCGCTCAGTGAGGATTTCATGCTCTGCAACGCATGGGAAAATCTTGTGCTGCTCGATCGCTTCGGGAACAAGGAACTGCTGGCGGAACACGCTCTCCTTCCGTGTGTGCAGGACGAGCGCTTGCGCCTCATCGATCCCATCCCGCTTCGCGCTCGCCCCACCCCGCCCGTCATCCCGTCGCGCACTTCCCAAGCCGCCAACTCTGCCGACAAGCACCCAGCGACCATGGCTGTGATGAATGTTTACGACTCCGATCTGCCGTTCCCAAAAGATGTGAAAATCAAGTGGCTGCGCGTCACCCAAAACATTCTCAAGGAAAACCATCAAATCGGATTGCCGATGATCGGATACGAGCGCGAGAACTCCCCGCGCATTCCTCTTGGCATCGTGCCGGTGGAGGAGGATGGCAGCGTGTTTTTCGAAGCGCCGGTGGCGAAGGAACTCATCCTCCAAGTGCTCGACGAGAATTTCCGCGCCGTGCAATCCATGCGTTCTGTCGCCTTCGCGCATCCGGGCGAGCAACTGAGCTGCCAGGGGTGTCACGAAAACACGCGGCAATCTCCGCAACTCACCCGCGCACCATTGGCGTTGCAGCGTGCCCCGTCAAAACTCCAGCCCGAACTGGGGCGCATCGAACCGATCAGCTATTATCGGCAGATAAAACCCATCTTCGAAAAGTCCTGCGTGCCATGCCATGTGAAGGAGCAAAAAGGTCCCCAGGATATGAGCCACGAGGCGTTGCGCGATTCGGCCTTCTGGTTTTCGGGCGCGATGGGGTTGGGGATGACCAGCGAGTATAGCGGAATTCATGGCGGCTCCCGCACGGTTCCCGGCCTCTTCGGCGCACGCAACTGCAAGCTCGGAACGGCGCTCATGGACGAAGTGCACCTGAAGTCCGTATCCGAGGAGGACCGGCATGCCATCATTCTCTGGCTCGACTCCAATTCCCTCCGACTGGGTTCCTACGAAAATGAAGCCGCACAACTCCGCGGCGAACTGGTGTGGCCTGTTCTCGACGTTGACCCTCGCAATTTGCTGGGCACGGAAACCACGACTCCCCCGCTGGCCCGGAACTTCTGGCATGAGAACCAGCGCGGGCCCTACGCCTGCCTGATCGCCGAGCACGCGCATGACCGCGTGGCACTGCTTAATGAAAAGGGCGAGGTCGTGTGGGATTACCCCGTTCCTCACCCGCAGGATGTCTGGATGCTGCCCAACGGCAATATCCTCACCACTTATTCCCAAGGCGTGCGAGAGGTCACGCGGGACAAGCAAATCGTCTGGGAGTTCAAGACCGAAAAGCCGAATGAAATTCCGAACTGCCAGCCCCTGCCGAACGGTAACGTCCTCATAGGCATCGTCGGCGAGTGCCGGTTGGTAGAAGTGAACCGGCGCGGAGAAATCGTCCATCAAGTCCGTCTGGAAACGACAGAGAAAAATCCGCACGCGCAGTTCCGGATGTGTCGCAAAACACCGGAGGGAACATATCTCGTGCCGTTCACCGCCGAAGGAACGGTCCGGGAATACGATGCTGCCGGCAAGCTGATCCACGAGTTTCCGCGCGAGCCCAGCCCGGTCGCCGCCCTGCGCCTGCCCAACGGCAACACACTCATTTCCGCCGGAGGGGCGGTCACGGAATACAGCGCGGACGACAAGATTGTCTGGCGGGTGGACGCCGATTGGTTGCCGGACATCCAGTTCGGCACGCTCGCCGGCCTGCAGCGCCTGCCCAATGGCAACACCATCGTCTGCAACTGGAATACGCGCGACACCGACGGGCGCGTGGGAGCTCACATCTTCGAGGTGACGCCGGACAAGCGTATTGTCTGGCAGGTCACGGGTTCGCACATCGGCCAGGTTGCCCAATGCCAGATTCTCACGCCCGACTTCCGACTGCGTGAGGAGCAGGTAATCCGTTGATCGAAAAAAGGCTCACCAATTTGGATTACTGGAGGCGGGCTGAAGGTCCGGAAGTCGGAACCGGCTCGAAGTATATGGCGTCGGCGATCACATGGCCCGCGGTGTCCATGGTGCGGATTTCCACCCAGCCATTGTTTCCGGCCTCAAAGTTGAACGTGCCGAGCAGCAGCGGCTGGCCGCCCTGCTGGGGCTGCTGTTGATTGACGATCACGGTTTCCTCGCCAGCGGCATAGTGGATAACTACCGGAACATTGTCGGCGCGATTGCGCTCGGCTGCATAGCTGATGCTGACCTTGTATTGCCCGGCCGACGGCAATGTCGGCACGAAGCGAACCTGCTTCTGCCCCTTATCCGAATCGTCGTCGTGCAAATAGCCGCTGCCAACAAATGGACCGACCTTGTCGCTATGAACCCATTCGCCAGTGATTTGCGTCTGCGAGTCATCCACGATGATGGTGCTGGATTGCTGGACGTGAACAGGAGGGGATGCGGGCTTCCAAGCCAGGACCTGTTTATCGGCGAGCAGGCGGTCGCGGAGTTTTTCGTAATCGAGTTTCTGCGCGGAAACATTGGCATCGAGCGCGAGCGCGGCGGCGGTGGCTGCTGACTGGCCCAGGAGCATGAAGACCGGTTCCATGCGAATGCTGCCATAGGCAATGTGTGTCGCGGACAGGCAGACGGGCACGAATAGATTCTCACATTCGGCGGACTTCGGCACGATGGATCGGTAGGCGATGGGATAAGGAGGGAAGCCGCCGACTTCGACATCGCCCTCGTTTTCGACGCGGCCGTTTTTGACGATGCGCTGGCAATTGTGCGAGTCCATGGTGTAGGCGGCGAGGCCGACGGGGTCGGCAGCCTGCAATGCGCCGCGGCAGTTGTGCTCGGTCATGACGTAATCGGAAACCATGCGGCGCGCTTCGCGGACGTAGAGCTGGTGCGGCCAGCCTCCGGTGTCGGAGAACTCATCTTTTGCCGGCCCCCATTCCTGTATTTCCTTATGGATGTTTTCCGGCACGCGCGGACTGGTGGCGAGAAAGAAGAAGAAGCCGCGAATATAGTCCTCGTGCGCCTTCCGGATTTTCGCGCGCGTGGCGTAGTTGGCGTTCGGATAATCGTAGTTCGCGCCGATGAAATCGGTGGAGAATCCACCTCGGTTGTTGATGTCTGTCTTCTGATTGGGCATGTCCGAGACGAGCAAAAACTGCATGAGTTCGGGTTGCTTCCGGGCGGCAACGAGCGCTTCGAGATAGCGGGCGAGCAATTCATACTTCGCCGGGTCGTAACCGTCCGGTTTGGTGTGAGGAAGGCGGTTGGCGGGGTTCTTCGTGTAGCAGAGGCGGAAGTTGTAGGCCTGCACGGCGCGGTCGCCTGCTCCGGCCTTTCCGCCGTCGCCGGATTGGATGAAAGGCAGCAAGCCACTGGAGGGATCGCCGGGTTTCAGGTAGGGATCAACCGCCACGGTAAACTGGTGCTCGGGTGTTTTCGCGCAGATGCCGTTCAGCGTCTCGTTGTATTGGGAGTTGGCTTCGCGTCCGACGGTGAAGCTGACGCCGGCTTTGGCCATCAGGTCGCCTTCATAAGTTGCATCAATGAACATTTTTGCGCGGAATATTTTGTCGGCAGTGGTGATTTCAGTGATGCGTTCGCCGTCTTTTTTAACGGAGAGGAGCGGTTGCCGGAAAACGATGCGCACTTGGGCTTCTTCTGCCATGTGGTTGAGAATATTTTCTGCGACGTGTGGCTCAAAAGTCCACATGGTGGCGTCGGGCGCGGCCAATCTGGCGAGGGTTGAGCTTGGTTTGGTTTCCGCTTGCCAGGCCTCCGGGCGGGAATAGTGCTGTGCGACACGATGATAAAACTCCCGTGCAATCCCGCCGATGGCGGCCTTGTTGCCGATATCCGTTGAGCCGAGCCCGCCGGAAGTCATGCCGCCCAGATGGTTTCCCGGTTCGATGATGACGGCGGTCTTGCCCATGCGCGCTGCCTGCACGCCGGCGGCCACGCCGCCGGCGTTACCGCCGTAGATGCAAATATCGGCGGTGATGACTTCAGCTGCGCTAACCGTCTGGCAGAGGATGGCGGTGACGAGTGCGGTTTTAAGCCAACTGGCAGGACTCATATTCAGAGGTTTCCCTAATGGAATTAAGAGAGCTAAATGAACGGCAGCACTTCACAAAGGGCAATTTGCCACAAAACGGGAGATTGCCGACCAACATCCCCTCAATGCCAAACAGAACATCCGTCGACAATATGTGGTCACCCGCCAGTGTCTGGCCATCCATGTCGACACCTCCATCGGCGGGGCCTTCGTCGTTCTGGTCCCCCAGAAACTTACCCGCTCTCGCGGACTCCCTGCTTCCATCACTGTGGACAATGGTCCCGAGTTCACCTGAGACTGATTGCCAAGGAAACCGCTGACATCATTCCGTATCCGGCCCGCTGCCCTGAATCCACACTTGCAGTTGGTGGTCGCCGTCGGTTCCTCAGCGATTACCGTCCGACGGCGAGACGCTCGGCGAGTTTCGTGGGAAGCCCGGCATCGAGGATCGCCTTCTGTGCGGCGGGAAGATCGTAGGGAATGCGGCGGAGCGTGATTTCGTTTTTTGTCGTGTCGTAGACGCAGTAAGCCGAGCGCCAATCCCCGTCACGGGGCTGGCCGACGCTGCCCACGTTAACCAGATATTTTTTCGCTGGCTGAAGCTGAAGGGGCTCGTCAAGCGGGATGGTGCGGACGCTTCCGTCGCGGAGGTAGGCCTTCGGCGAGTGCGTGTGGCCGATGAAGCACAGCGACGTGTGTTGGTAGCTGAAGCTTGCGGCGGCGTCGAGTTGGTTGAACACGTAACCCCATTTGTGAGGGGTATCAAGGGTTGCGTGGACGATGGTGAAATCGCGCACCTGGCGCTGGAGGCGGAGTGTTCGGAGCCATTCCTTGTCCTCCTCGGAAAGCTGGTTGCGCGTCCAGTTCATGGCCTCCTCCGCGAGGGCGTTGAATCCCTCCTGAAATCCGAACATCGAGGCCTGCTCGTCGTGGTTTCCCTTCACGACCGGGCATTCCAACCCGCGCACGAGGTCGAGGCACTCGCGGGGGAATGCGTTGTATCCGACAACATCCCCCATGCAAACGTAGTGAGTGCAGTTCTGCTCCTTGGAATCGTCCATGACCGTCTGGAGCGCGTGAAGGTTGGCATGAATGTCGCCGAATATAGCAAATCGCATGGAAAATCGTGTGCCCGCCGGGCGGGGTTCAGGGATTATCTACCCTCTCCGAGGCGGGGATATCCAGTTTCTTTTCCATTTGGCGGAGGAGATTCACCAAAGTGGGCAGGCGTTGCTTTTCTCCCTGCAGGTAGAGGGCCTTCAAGAATTCGTAGGCCTCGCGCTCGCGTCCGGGGATTTTTGCCATCTCGTAGCCCGCGAACCGCCGGCAATACGGCGGGGCATCCGGGAACTCGGCGGCGCGGAGGAACGCATCTGTCGCCGCGCTGTGGTCCTCCAGCTTATCGCGCAGGAGAACGCCGAGCTGGAGGTAGAGCTGGTAGCGGTCCGGGTTGTTTTTAATCCCCCGCTCAAGGAAATCCCTGCCGAGGTTGAAATATTGGCGCTGGGCGCGGATGCGGAGCGCCTCGCTCGGCTGCTTTTCATCCTGCATCGCGGCCACGCTCGCATTCCAGGCCATGTGCCACGCCGCCATGTCCCAATAGAGCAGGGAGCGCGGCTGGAGCGTCGTCACCGTGTTAAAAATCCCCGCCATCCGGCCCCACTCGGTGTTTTCCCATGCGGTGTGCGCCTCGATCCAGAGAAATGCCGCCAGCGGGGAACGGAAGCCGCTTAACGCTGCCAGAAACCCCATCTGCCCGATGCGTTCCCTGAGGTCGAGATCCAGTGCCGTCGAGCGCAGATGGGCGGCTTTTGCCTGCGCGGCGAGGCGAACCTGAAAGGGAAGGATCGCCGCTCCGAATGCCGCGAGGAGCACGACTGACAGCAACCGCCGAACGATCATAGCTCGCGGCCCGCAAAAACCATCGCGGCCAGAAAGAAATACACGGCAACGTAAAGCCCCCCGAGAGCCATCGTCTCCAGGAACAGCCCGGTCGGCACGGCGACTCCGGCAATCACGTCATCCACGAAGTTGAAGGCCTGGAGATCCGGGAAGATCAAGGCGACGCCCACGGCAAGCACGCGCGACCACCAGTGGATGTCCACCCCGGACAGGAAGTATTCCCGCGCCGTCGCCTGCAGGTGGCCGATGAAATATATCGCGACCGACATCAGGATCGCGAAGAGCCCGGAGGAGGCAAAGGTCGAGAGGAAAAGCGTGAGCGATGCCAGCAGGGCGGATTTGACAAAAATGATCATGATGCCCGGCAGGAGGTTGGCATTGAAAGTCGCGGCGGTGACCTCCTTAAGCGCCGTCTGCAGTTCCTCCGCGGGAACTCCCTGGAGCTGGGCGCGCGTTTCCGCTAGCACCCCGCGCTCCTGCAGCCACAGCACCAGAAGAAAAAGCCCTGTCATCAGCAGGATCGCCAGCGCCAGGAGGAGCAGGATCCCGATGAGCTTGCCGAGAAGATACGAAAACCGCGGCACCGGCTTCGCAAGGATCGTATAGATCGTCCGGTCCTCCATGTCCTTCGGCAGAAAATTCGCCGTCGCCAGGATCGCCAGCAGCGATGAGAAGACCGACATTGCGCCGAGCGAGATGTCCTTCAGCATCTGGAATTGCTCCTGGAACGAAAACTTCGAGACGAAGGCCGAGTTGCCGATGATCAGCAGCGCGAAGATCAGCAGAAAGTAAAAAACTTTCATCCGAACCAGTTCTGTGAACGTGTTCCGACCGATCGCCCAGGTGCCTTGTAGAGATTTCATATCAGCCGGCGGGATTATGGAAAATGCCGGCGGGCATGTCCAGCGCGTCCCGCTTCGATGCGCAGGGGGGCGCATCCTTCCCATGGATGAAAATTCAGAACACCAGCCGGTCGCCCGTGAGGACCGCGCCGAAGAATCCTGAAACAAATAGCGAACATGGAAACGAGGGAATTCACCTTCGCTGAGGTTTCTCGATTTAGCCCAAATCTGCGGTTTCCAAGTTTATCGGGCCTCGTGCCAACTAACCCATTCTTTGAATTCCATTTGCTGACCCCCGGGCGGCACGGGGTTTTTTCCACAGGCGTTCCCGCCACAGAAGCGGGGAGACTCCCTCCCGCGATTTGAACTGGTTGGAGAAATGGAACGCGGAATGGAAACCGAGGATCTCCGCGATCTCCTTGACCGACTTTGATGTGTTGGCCAGGAACTCGCGGGCTTTCTGCAAGCGCGCGCGGGCGTGGAATTGTTTCGGTCCAGTGCCGGTGCGTTCGCGGAATGCCTGCCGGAAGTGTGAGTATCCGACATGGAGTTCGTGTGCGAGTTTTTGCATGGAGAGGTTCTCCTGGCAGCGCTCCGCAATGAGCATCTGCGCCCGCTGAATGACCTCGTCAATCCTCTGGGGCGGGCTCTGTCGGGTGGCTCCCGCCCGTCCGGCGAGAGCGAGCAGATGCAGCGCCATGGTGGAAAGGGCGGCCTGACGCGACGGTGTTGGTCGCCGGGCCCAGGCATGGCAGCGCTCAAAGCCGATGAGGACATCCGGGTCCGGTCCGGCATGGAGCACAGGCTTCGCCGGGTTGATGAGGCGCGTCTTTCTGGCCCGGTCGAACGCGCTCCCCCGGCACTCGATCCAGTGTTCGACCCAGCCGATCGCGGGATCGGGAGCGTAGCGGTGCCAGACCTCCGGAAACAGGAGAATCATCGCTCCCGCCTCGATGCGGAGTTTGCGCGGTGAGGCGGCCGATTCGAACACGCCGGCTCCCTCCACAATATATATGATCGAGTAGGAGTGAAGAATGCGTCCGTCCGCCCAATTGAAATGGTGGTCCATCGGATGGCGCTGAGCCGGATACCTGCTCCCGGCGGGCACGCGGGTGCGTCCGGCGGAAATTGCCACGCAATCCCACGGCGGCGGCTTCGCCGGCTCGGGCAGGTAAACGAAGTAGTTTTCCGCAGAGGCCGGCATGGGTGTCAAAATTTGTATGGAAATTGTCAGCCCGTCAATTCCCAATCCCTGCCGGTCACGTATTCTGGTCGTCTTATGAGCAACGTGCGCATCGGATTATTCGGCATCGGACTTGATACTTACTGGCCCCAGTTCAAAGGGCTCAAGAAGCGACTCGAGGGATACTTGAATACGGTTGCCGGACGTCTTGGGCGTCCGGGGGTCGAGGTGGTCAATCTCGGGCTGATTGACAATCCCGCCAAGGCGTTCGAGGCCGGGCACCGGTTCCGCCGCGAGGATGTGGATGTGATTTTCCTCCATGTCACCACGTATGCGTTGTCCTCAACCGTGCTGCCGGTCGTCCGCCGCGCCGGGGTGCCGGTGGTCGTGCTTAATCTCCAACCGGTTCCCGCCATCGACTATGATTCCTTCAACCGGATGGGCGACCGCACCGAGATGACCGGGGAGTGGCTGGCCCACTGCGCGGCCTGCCCGGTGCCGGAGATCGCGAACGTCTTCAATCGCTCGGGAATTCCATTCCACCAGGTCACCGGCATGCTCCACAACGATCCGGAGTGCTGGGACGAGGTGGAGGCTTGGATCGAAGCAGCGCGAGTCGCCGGCGTGATGGCCGACAACCGGCTCGGGCTCATGGGGCATTACTATTGCGGCATGCTCGACATCGCATCGGACCTCACCCGCCACTGCGCGACGTTCGGGGGACACATGGAAATCGTCGAGGTGGATGAACTCGCGGCGCTCCGCCGGGAGGTGAAGGCAACGCAGATCAAGAGCCGGGCGGCGGAGTTCCGAAAAGTCTTCGACGTCCAGCCGGATTGCCCGAAGCCCGAGCTCGAGCGCGCCGCGCGCACGTCCGTGGCTTTGGATCGGCTGGTCAAGGAGCACGACCTTGGCTCGCTCGCCTATTACTACATGGGCACCGGCAACGCGGACAACGAGGACGCGATCAGCTCGATCATCCTCGGCAACTCGCTTCTCACTGCGCGCGGGATTCCGGTCGCCGGAGAATACGAGGTGAAGAATGTCCAGGCCATGAAGATCATGGACACGTTCGGCGCAGGCGGATCGTTCACCGAGTATTATGCGATGGATTTTACAGACGATGTCGTGCTGATGGGCCACGATGGTCCCGGGCACATCAAGATCGCGCAGGGGAAGACGAAGGTCCGTCCGCTGAAGGTCTACCATGGCAAGGTCGGCCGCGGGCTCTCGGTCGAGATGTCCGTGAAGCACGGCCCGGTCACACTCCTATCGGTCGTCGAGACCGCCGATGGAAAACTGAAATTCCTCGTGGCGGAGGGCGAATCCGTTCCAGGTCCGATTCTTGAGATCGGCAACACGAACAGCCGCTACCGGTTCAGCATCGGCGCGCGGAGATTTGTCAACGAGTGGAATGCCCACGGCCCCGCCCACCATTGCGCGATCGGCGTCGGGCATCTGGGTGAGAAAATCAAAAAGCTGGGGGCGCTACTGCGGATGGAAACCTCGGTCGTGTGCTGAAAGATATGAATCGATCCCCCCTTCCACTTCTTTTCGCTGTCCTGCTTCTCGCCGTCGGATGCTCGCCATCTCCGCGATCCGCGCAATCTGTGGAGCCTTCAAAACTGGATTCGCCTGCCCAAACGCCGGTGGCGGGCACCCTGGAATCGCGTTTCCTCAATCCGCCATCCGAGGCGAAGCCCTGGGTCTATTGGTTTTGGATGAACGGCAACGTGACGAAGGAGGGAATTACTGCCGATCTGGAGGCGATGAACCGGGTCGGTGTCGGTGGTGCGCTGATGATGGGGGTCGGGCTGGGGACGCCTGCGGGAGATGCGGATTTCAACTTGCCGGCGTGGCACGAACTTTACGCGCACGCCGCGAAGGAATGCGTGAGGCTCGGGATGAAGCTTTCGCTGCACCAGTGCGACGGTTGGGCGACGGCTGGCGGACAATGGATCACACCCGACCGCTCGATGAAGAAGCTGGTGTGGACATCGACCGAGATTTCCGGTCCGTCCGAAAAGCCGCTCCAGCTGCCAAAGCCCGAGGTGAAGGAGGATTTCTACGAGGAGGTGTCCGTGCTGGCGGTGCCGATGGATGCGGCCCGTCCGGTGAAGCCTGCGAATGCGCTTGTTGACGGGAAACCGGCTCCGGAGCTCACCGATGGAAACCCCGCCACCGGAGCGAAACTGCCAAAGGATGCCATCGAATTTGTCTTTGAGAAGCCGCAGCAGCTCGGGAGCATGGTTTTTCACATCCCCAAAATCAATTACGGCATGGGGAACGGGATGCCGTCTTCGGTAGAGATTTCCACCGACGGAAAAACTTTCCACACGGCTGCGGAGTTCGATTTCAACGTCAGTCTCGGCGATGCTCCCTCCGAGACGCTGACGGTTTCGTTCCCGCCCGAGAATGCCGCCGCGGTCCGCGTTCGGGTGAAAAACCCGCATGCCGCCGGTGAGATCGCGGAGATCGAGATGTTCGGGGAGTCGCGCATCCATCTTTGGGAGGTCAAGTCCGGCTTTGCGCGCGAGCGCGAGCACGGCGGCGAAACCAAGTGGATCGATCCCGCGAGCGAACCTGCGAAAGCCAACGGAATCCCGAAGGACTCAGTGGTCGACCTCAGTGGAAAAATGGCAGCCGACGGCACGCTGGATTGGAAAGCACCGAAGGGAAGCTGGCAGATCCTTCGTATTGGCATGACCAGCACCGCGAAGCATGTCGCCCCGCGCACGAACGCGGGCGAGGGGCTCGAGGCCGACAAGATGAGCGGCGAGGCGATCCGGTTCCATTGGGATTCATTCGCCAAGAAAATGATCGCCGCCAACAATGTCGCGCCCGGCAACCCGATCTATTCCGTGCACACAGACAGTTGGGAGTCGAACATCCACACCTGGAGCAGTTGGTTTCAGAAGGAATTTGAAAAGCGCCGGGGATATTCGATGACCCCCTGGCTTCCGGTGCTCACCACCGGCAGGATTGTGGGGACCGCGGAGGAGTCCGAGCGGTTTCTCTGGGATGTGCGCCGGACGATGAGCGACCTGATTGCGGACAACTTCTACGGCGAGATGCTGCGGCTGTGCCACGAGAGCCAGGTCCTCTTCCAGAGCGAGGCGGCCGGCCGGCAGATGTTCATGTATGACCCGCTCAACTACGCGGCGAAGACGGACATCTATGTCGGGGAATTCTGGATGCCGGCGGAGGTGCGCCCCGACTGCAAGATCGCGGCATCTGCCGCGCACATCTACGACCGCCCGATTGCCGGAGCTGAGGCATTCACGGCCGGGCAGGGTGGGTTCCGCGAGGCTCCGTTCGATTTCAAGGCGCTCGGCGACCATGCGTTCGCGACGGGTATCAACCGGTTCATCATCCACCGCTACGCGATGCAGCCGTATATCGGAATCGAGCCCGGCATGTGCTTCGGTCCCTTCGGAATCAATTTCGACCGCACCAACACGTGGTGGGAGAATGGCGGAAAGGCCTGGGTGGACTACCTCACCCGCTGCCAGTCGATGCTCCAAAGCGGAAAATTTGTCGGGGACGTGATGTATTTCATCGGGGACGGCGCGCCGAATTTCCTCGGTCACCGCGATCGGATCTGGAATCCGGTCCCGCCAGGATATGATTACGACGGATGCAATTTCGAGATCCTCAACCGTCTCACGGTTGCAGACAACGGCGACGTCGTCCTTCCGAGTGGAGCGAGGTATCGCGTGCTTCTCCTGCCGGATCGCAAACAGATGACACTGCCGGCAATCCAGGCGGTCGAGCGGCTTGTCGAGGCCGGGGCGACGGCGATCGGACCGAAACCGATCCGCACGCCGGGGTTGAAGGATTGGCAGGAGCAGGACGCCGAGCTTCGCAAAATTGCTGGCAAACTCTGGGGAAACATCGATGGGAAATCCGTCACGGAAAACCGCTTCGGAAAAGGCCGCGTGATCTCCGGCATCTCCCTGGCGGATGTGCTGGCCGGGATCGCTCCACCGGATTTTGATTATTCATCAACCGGGGCAGCAAAGCTCCGCTACATCCACCGTCGCGACGAAAACGCGGATTTTTATTTTGTCGCAAACGCGGACAGCAAGGCGCCCGTGGATTCGGTGGTTCGTTTCAGGACCGCTGGAAAAGCTCCGGAGTTCTGGGATCCTTCCACCGGTTCGATCGTGCGTCCGGCTGTGTATCGCCAGGACAAGGACATCACGGAAGTCCCGCTTCATTTGGACCCAGCCGGGTCGGTTTTTGTGGTGTTTCGCGAGCCGGCGAGTCCGGATGCGATTGCGGCATTGAGTCTCGGCGGGGCCCCCGTGTTCCCCGCACCGGCACCGAAGCCGACAGTTGAATCCGCGCCTGCCGCCGCCGATCCGTCGGTCATCGGGTCGTTCACGATGTCGGCATGGATAAAGCCAAGCACGCCGTTGAACCTTCCGGAGCAGGGATTGAAGTCTGTTACTCCCGGGGGGGTGAATTATGCGATTTATCCCGTGCCCGGGCATGAGGTTTTTGCAGATGGAGCGGCCGGAATCGGGCTCGCTGCGGGAACCAACGGTGTGGTCGTGCTTGCGCATGCCGCGCGGCTGTTCGCGCCGCTTCTCGTCCATTCCGCCGATCTTTCCGGGTGGACCCATGTCGCGGTGGTGGTCAATGACGGCGTTCCCACATTGTTCCTCAACGGGAAAGAAGTTGCCTCCGGGGTGAAATGTCCGGTTGCGGCACGTCCATCGATCGGCGTCCAGCACACCCGGAGGGTTCCGGCATTCCAGGGTGAAACTGCCGCCGTGTCGGGATTTGCCAAACCGCTTGATGGCGCCGCCATCTCCGGGCTGATGGGTGCACCGCCACAAACCCGGACGGCTCCCGCCCCGCAGTTTGCACGGGCGAATGGAGAACTCCGCCTGCTCTCGGGAGAAGCGGGTGACTACTCCGCCACCACGGCCTCGGGGAAGAAAATCGAACTCGTCGTTTCCCCTGCTGCAACGATCAAGGAAATCACCGGTCCGTGGGATCTTTCGTTTCCTCCCGGAAGAGGTGCTCCCGAAAAGGCCGTGTTCCCGAAACTTGTCTCTTGGACGGATTCCGAGGATCCCGGGATCAAATATTTTTCCGGCACGGCAACCTATCGGACCAGGTTTGATTGGAAACCGGAGTCCGGAAAACCGGCATTTTCCCTCGATCTGGGCGACGTGAAAAATATCGCGGAGGTTTCCCTGAACGGAAACAAACTCGGGATCTTGTGGAAGCCGCCGTATTCGGTGGATGCGACCGGGGCGCTGAAAGCGGGAGAGAACATTCTGGAGGTGAAGGTAACGAACCTCTGGCCGAACCGCCTCATCGGCGACGAAAAATTGCATCCCGATCCCTCCCTGGATTACAGCAAGCAAGCGCCGCCGTGGGCGGCCGGTGGGCCGATCAAGTCGATTCCCGACTGGGTCAAGGCAAACGGAAAAAGTCCGGTCGGGCGCACCACGTTCCTTCTCTGGAAATTTTACGGCGGTGACGAGGAACTTCTGCCATCAGGACTCCTCGGGCCTGTGAAACTCCGGTCAGTCGGGACTGTTGTCGGAAATTGACCCGATATTTGGATCGTTCACTCAGAGGAACGACTTCCGTTCGGTTCTTCTCAGGGGAGGAGGCTTCGGACGTGGAGCAGAGGGCTGGTGTGCTTCCATATTATTCCAAACGCACGGTCTGCCCGGTAAAATGTCGCGGCGCGCCGGGACGTCGCGCCCTA
>QYQL01000175.1 GCA_007280915.1 Verrucomicrobiaceae bacterium
GCCAGCCCCCGGCGAACTTCGCGCAAGCCCCATCTGGGGCCGGCTGCGCTTGGCTCGCTACGCTCGCCTTCGCTCCGCCGCCCCCAGATGGGGCGCTCAGGTCGCGAAGAACCCAATTACAGAAGAAACTTTACACCCCCCGCCCATCACACCGGACATCACCGGTTCGGTCCAGTGAGTGCCATCCGCCGAAACCATGAGATACGCCCCGATCCCCTCCCCGCCCGGCTTCCGCACAAACATCTTATATCGCTGTGACGGATCCTTCGTCTCCTGGTCGATAAACACGGTGGTGGAGTCGGGGTTGAGCTCCCGGGGAAGAATACGGTTGGTGCCCGGCTCGAGGTCGAGATCCGGACGGTCCCACTTCAGACCGTCCTTGCTGGTCGCGTAAGCCATGGTCGTCAGCCATTCCGCCTCATACCACATCTGGAAAACCTGCTTGTCCGCATTCCACCAAACCCCACCGCTTTTCGGAGTGGCGACCGCCATGCCGGCACCCTTCCCTGTCTCCATCGGCGTCTCCGGCCGGAGCACCGGATTGCCCTCATACTTCGTGGCATGGTGATACTCCCGCGCCAGATCGGTCTTCTCAATCAGGAAATCGTCGACAAAAAGCTGTCTACCCACATCGATGGGGATGACTTTCGGGGGATGCGCGAGATACGGAACCGGCATCGGCGACACATCGTCAAAGAAAACCGAACGCGGCGGCCATGATTCGGGAAGCCGGATCCCGTTGTAGAGGATCTCCCCAGTGTTTCCGGGCCAGGACTCGACGGGATCCGGCTCGGGAACAAACTCATCGAAGCCCACAAGCACGGCCCACTTGCCCAGCACGAGTTGCTCGCCGACCGCCAGTTTTTTTTGATACACCCGGACCCGATCATTCGGGTTGCCGCCAAACAACTGGAACACCGGATCCTGCGTCCGGACAAACCCCGCCGCCTCCAGCTCGGCTGCCCGCGAATCTTTTCCGGAACATTCCGGATCGGGAGTCAGGACAAAAATACTTCCCTCGCGAACGCCCGTAAAATTCAGCCGTTCCATGCGTCCACGCAGGAAATTCTTTCCCTTCAGCCACTCCGGGCAGGCCTTGAGAGCGTAATCCCGATTCATGAAGAGCCTGACTCCGGGAGCAAGCTCGTCAACCTGCGGCTGCTGCTCGAGCACTCGGATTTTTGCCGCGGTGAGATCCGGTTCCGCAGCAGCTGACAAGATCATGGGCAGACAGAGGAGAAGAATCCAACCCGGGAGGATCTGTCTTAAGAATAACACAACGGCGCTTACTTTTGTTTACTGGAAACTACTTCGCCGCCGCTGCGGGCTGCGGAAGTTTGCAGGACTGCCATGCGAGAAATTGCCAGCCCCCCTTTTCCTCGCGCCAGACGGCGAGAAAGCTAAGAATGCCGTCGGAGATCGCGTCGGAGGTCGACGACTTGATATGCACGCGACCGCTCATCAAGGCGATTCCCGGAGCCGGAAAACTGAAATTCCGCTCCTCATAATCGTAGACAAGGTATTTCGTGCGGCCGCTGACAAGGAGGTCGATATAGGACGCTTTGTCGTCCACCGCACCGGTCGAATGCGCATACCGAAGCTCGTCGGAAAAAATCCCGGTGAGCCGCCCGCGGTCCGCCGCGACGATTGCCGCAACCCGCTTGTCATCAGCCGCACGAAGGGCTGCGATGCGCGGATCATCGGCCGCGTGCAGAATGGTTGAGATAAGCAGGAGCATTGCGAGGGAGGATTGGATGGTCATAAGATGTTGAACATTGATCGGGGGAATTATGAGTGTTCTAAGGCAGGACGATGACTCCCCATTTCCCAAGGTCCAATGCCTCATCGACCTGCATTTGCTTCTGAAAGACGGAGCACAGATTGGGATCGCCGCCAAAAAGCGGGAATTCCGGCAGGTTGACTTTTTGAAAGTCCTGGCCCAGCAACTTGGTCTCGCGGCTGTCCGGGTTCCGCCCCTCGGAGGGAGTCATCACATACACGACCCCCGCCTGACGGCACACGGCATGCACCCCGTCGATTTTTCCTCGCTGGAATTTGAGACCTCTCAGTGGTTCCGGCACCTCCGCGACCGCGTGCGCCCGGTCGAGGAAAAGCGTCTTCCCCGGCTCAAGCGAATCCTCCTCGACATCGCCACACTCCAAAACGGCTCCCGGACCGGCAAGCAACGCCGCTCCCTCGGCATTGGAATTCCTGTTGGATTGATCCGCTCCGGCTGGCACGGTCGGGTTGATCCCCGAGGCTTGGTTAATGAGAACACGCTGCCTGCTACCCGGTGAGGCGAACTTTCCCGCGATCACATCCGCTTCGTTGAAAACCGCCATGAGGATCTGCTTGTCCCGTTGGCGCTGGTAATCGTAGATGATGTAAATTGACCCGTCGGGCGCCTGCACTCCGTCCGGATAGGACACTCCGTTTCGTTCATCGAGCAGTAGACCCCCCTTCCATGTCCTCCCGTCGTCATCGGACAAAAAGGCGGTCAGGTGCGAGCGGCTCTTTCCGTTGTTCGGTGGGTCGTGCCGCACCAGCAACAAACGGCCGCTGGCCAGCTTCCGGATGAAAAACCGCGCGACCGGATGGGAAATCGAACCGGGCGCCACATTCGACCATGTCTTGCCGTCATCGGAGGAAACGCTTTCGCCGATACCGTAGTTGGTGCGCACCAGCATCCAAAGCGTTCCATCCTTGCGCTCGACGATCATGTGCTCATCAGCGTTCCGATCCTTTGCATCCGGAATTCTCGCCGCTCCGAGATCGGCAAACGTGGCTCCGTGGTCACTGGAAACAACAGCCCGCGAACTGGCATCGGCAAACCATGTGGACAGAGGCAGCAGCCACCGCCCGTCGGCAGTAACGATCGGCTTGTTCATCATGACACCCTTGCCGATCAGGCGCGGCTCCGACCATTTGGCAGTCGCGCTGCCGGGATCAGTTGTCGTGATGGCGAATGTCTGCGAAACCCGGCCCTTGTTTCCGGCGATCTCCTGCGCCCAAAACAGCCAGAGTTTTCCGTCGGGATCTATCCAGAGGCAGGGATCGAACGGGCGCACTGGCCCGGTTCCGTCGGGATCAAGCACGAGGACACGCTGCCATGACTTTCCGTCGTCCCCGCTGGTGTGAAGCAAAATATAATTGTTTTTATCCTCGGTGACGCCGCCTCCATACCACGTCGCCCACAAGCGCCCGTTCGCCGCGCGTTCGATCCCCGGGATCCCCTGAAACATCCGCACGCTGTCGGAGTATCCCGGACCCGGAGAAAAATCCGGTTTCGCCGGTATCGCCGCAGGCACCGAGGCGGGCGCGTCCAGCGGCCGTTGTCCAGCCGTGACATTTTCCGGCCCGAGCAACACCGCCCACCTCTCCAACCGGCATTCCTCGCCCGCCGCCATTCGCTTCTGATAGATCCGGACCCGGTCGAGATCCGACTTTCCAAAAAGTTGGAACACCGGCTCGTCAACGCGCTGGAACCCCCTTTCCTCCAAAAAACCGGCAAGACTCGCGGCCTGGGGAATCGCCGGATCCGGTGTCAGCAGGGTAATCACGCCGGCTGTCGTGCACCGGAAGCTCATGCCCTGGAGCGAACCGCGCACCAAAGACAGCCCTCTCAGAAATGCGGGCGGATCAAGCAGCGTATAATTGCGGTCCATGAAAAGCCGCACTCCCGGCTGGAATATCTCGCACTCAAAGTCCTCCGACATTTCCATCCCGGCCGGTTCGCCGGAATCAAACGGCAACAATTTTTCGGGGGCATCGCCGGCCCGCGCGGAGGGGGGCCAGATTGCGCAAAGACATGAGACAACGGCGAGAAGCGGGAGGGGTGGACTCATCGGAATTATTCTATTGGGTTCGAAATCGGCGCATCCGGATCGACCAGCAGCCAGGCAAGCGCCCCTGCAAAGCAGAGGCCGGCGGCGACAAGGAATGAGGGTGTCCAACCAAAGCGATTCGCGATCCAGGGAGTGAGCGATGCGGTGACCGCTCCGCCCACCTGCGCGCCCATGTTCATCAGGCCCGATACTGTTCCGGCGGACTTGCCCGCGATGTCGGCCGTCACTGCCCAGAATGCGCTCTGCGCGAGATAGAGCGCCCCAGCCCCTCCGGCGAGGACGATGCTCGCAACCCGCGCGCTCTCGACCTGGGTTGCCACGGCCAAAAAAACCGCCGCGAGAGAAAGCCCGAACACCGCCACCCAGCAACGGCCCGCGCGCCTCCCGTAGATCAGCGTGATCCTGTCCGCCACCCAGCCGCCCAGAGGTGCGGCGCACGCCATCGCAATGAACGGAAGCATCGAGTAAAGCGCGCTCGACTTCAGATCCAGCCCGCGCACCCGGCTGAGATAGATGAAAAACCAGGTGAAGAAAATGTAGGCGACGTAGCCGTATGCAAAATAGCTGAACGTGATGGCCAATACATTGCGGCTGCCGAGGATCGCGCGCCATGGCAGCGCCACACAGGACTCCTTCGTCGCCGGTGGCAACCCGGCCTCGATGTGTTCGATCTCCTTTTGGCTCGCGAGCGGATGTTCGCGAGGCGTATCGCGCGCAATCAAAAACCAGACCGCCCCCGCCGCAAGCCCTATCAGGGCGCTGATGTAGAACGACCAATGCCATCCCCATTTGTAGAGGATGAAGATGATGATTGGCGGCGTCACTCCCGCTCCGGCCCCCACGCCAGCAAAGATGAGTCCGTTTGCCAACCCGCGCTCCGACGAAGGAATCCAGGTTGATACCAAACGATTCGAGGACGGATAGACCACCGCCTCGCCGAGCCCGAGCAGAAACCGCGTCACAATCAATAGCACCACCGACACTGCAAGCCCGGAAGGGACCCATGCGGTAAGGGTGGTGAATGCCCCCCACCAGAGCACGCCCACCGAAATCACAAGACGGGCACCGAAGCGGTCGGCAAGGCGTCCACCGGGCACCTGGAACAGGGCGTAGCCGATCACGAACGCGCTGAAGACCCAGCCAAGCTGCATATCCGTGAGCCCGAAATCCTTCTGGATTGCCTGTCCCGCGATCGAGATGTTCACGCGGTCGAGATACGCGACCGCGCTCATCAAAAACATCCAGAAAATCAGAAGCCAGCGAAGCCGGCCATCAAGCAACTTTGTCAGAAAAAATGGGGAGTTCATGGAATGTCTGAAACTTACGTGGCCGACCGGTTCGCGCCGGCCATGAGCCCGGCCATCGCTTCTGTCAGGTCCGCCTGCTCCTCGTCCATTGCCCCGCGGCCGGCCATGTGGGCATCGTAGGCATCCAATGCCGCCTCCATGCTGGCGAACATGTGCGTCTCAAGCGATCGGAGCGCCGACTTGGAATCCCGTTTCCGCAGCGCGCGGGCCACGCGCGCATGTTGACACCAGACCCGGGCCACATGGCGCAGGTCGCGGTCATGGCTGCGGAAGCCGAAGATGGCTGTCCGCAAATTCAGGTCGTTATAGATCGCAAGGGCATGCCGGTTTTCCGCGGCATTCAGCAGGAGGAGATGGAAGCTGATGTCGGCGTTCAAATAGCGGCGCAGAGGATCGCCCGTCATGTAAGGTTTCCCGGAGTCCCGGAAGTCGCGGATTGCGGCCAGCATCTGGTCGCAAAGGTCCTGCCCGTGCTTCATCTGCGCCGGCTTCATCCGCCGGGCCGCCTTCTGCACGGCAAAGCTCTCGATGGCGATGCGAAGCTCATAGACCTCGATGATCGTTGACCGCTCGGCATGCTTCACAAAAGTTCCGCTCGAGGCCACCGGCTCAAGAACCCCCTCCACCTCCAAACGGCGGATCGCCTCACGAACCGGCGTGCGGCTCATTCCCAAGTCGGCAGCAAGCTGCACCTCGGAAATCTTGTCCCCTGCGGCCAGCTCCCCGCTGAGAAGCATCTTCTTGAGATGCTGGTAGGCATGATGCCCGAGTTTGGATTCCCCCTTCTCCTCCTTCCGGGTTTTGCCGCCTCGGATTTTCAGGCTGAGACTTTTCTTCACTTCAAAAAGATACACAAAAACCTGAGACCTGTATACAGGTTATTGCGGAGGATTTTTCTCAACGGACTTCCTGCTATCCGTAGATTTTTCCGTGCCGCAGGCAGAGATCGATGAAGAGTTCGACCCGTTCCGGGGACACGTCGTTCTGGATGATATGTGCGGGGGAGATCATGTATCCGCCGCCCGCGCCAAGGGTGTTAATTTTATCAATGATGTCCGCCTCGAGTTCCTGATCTGAGCCACTGGGCAGAAGGTATTGCTGGTCGATGGCACCCCAGAAAGCGAAGAGTCCGCCGAAGCGGTCCTTCATTTCCTTCGGGGCATGCCCGGGGACGCCGGGCTGCACGGGGTTGAAAACCTCGAAGCCGATCTCGTGGATCTGGGGCAGGAGCTTGCTCACTGCCCCGTCACAATGGAGGATGGGGATGATATCCGACTTGGCCTGCTTGAAGCGGCTGATCATGGTTTTGTAAGCTGGCATGAGTTGCTCCTCGAACATCCCCGTGGAAATAAGGAGCCCCTCCTGTCCTCCGAAGTCGTCGCCGAACCAAAGCGCATCGACCCCCTGCTCGATGAGTTTCAACCCGATGCGGGTCTGAAATTCAGCGCAGGCATTGAAAAGCGGTACGACATACTCCTCCTCGGCAGCCATGTCCATGAGCAGCTTCTCCATCCCGACAAGCAGCTGGGCGAGCGAGAAAATGGTGACTTCGATGTCTCCGATGACAACGTAGTCGTCGTGGTATTTCGATACGAGATCCGCGGCATCGTCATAGCGCCCGGGCGCTTCCGGATCAGGCCAACGGTATGCCGCGATGTCGGCGGCTGACATGGCGTCCTGGAGCGGCGCGTCGGTAATTTCGACGTAGATTGCCCCCTGCTTCATCCGCATGCCGTATTCGTTGAGCCATGTCCCGTCGTCGAATTTCTGCGGAATGAATCCGGAATACTCCGAGGCCCCGGTCACGATCACGTCACACCCCATCGCGGTGCGGATTTCGTTTCCGCTGATCCGGTAGGTGACATCCTCGAAGATGTTCTTCGTGTAGCGCATCGGGATCCCGAGCTTGCGGGAAAAATGCTCGTAGAGCTGAGCGCAAAACTCGAATTGCACCGGCACCCGGTCCGGCAGACCCGCGTTCCTCTTGAACGCCCTCAGCACGCGCTCGCGCGGATTCATACGACCTAGTCCGCGTGAAAAACCTCCGGGAGCGGAACGCAGACCGGGGAGTTGTCAGGATTGGTCTCCATGATATCCGCCATGTAGGCCCACCACTTCTTGACGATGGGATTCTCGGGAAGGCGGTCGGCGGAATGACCGTCGGCCAGCTTCTGCACGGCGAAAAGGGTCAGCGTCTCGCGGTCGAGGAAAATCGAGTAGTCGGAGACGCCGGCCTCCGAGAGTGTCCGGGAGAGCTCGGGCCAGATTTCGTCATGGCGTTTCTCATACTCGGCCTCAAAGCCAGGCTTGAGTTTCATTTTGAATGCGGCACGTGTCATGGGAAGGAAGGATGGTTGGTTGGAGGGGGATTGAGCAAATCGCAGGCTAGCAACGCGGCCTGTGAAAAAGCAAGGAGGTTAGCGGGCTGGCGGCCCGGACTCTGAAGAGACTTTTTCCGGTGCCGCATCCAGACTCGCGGCCTTGATGAGGGCGTTGCCCAGGTCTTTTCCAATCTGGAGAAGGCCAGGGGTCGTGTAATGGTATTGTCCTTCCGAGAGCCCCTTGGCCACCGGGTAGACGTTCGCGTCGGCGGTTTCCGTAGCGATCACTTTCGGCACAGCAGCCGCGACGGCATCCTGCGCCTTGCGAACGACCTCCCATTCCCCGACCGTCTTCGCATCCGGGCTGCCTTCGATCTGCTGAGGGGAAATTTTGGCGAGCACAAACGGAAGGTCCGCGCCGAACGTCGCACGCACATCGGCGATGAAATCGGTCAGATGTTTTTGATACTCGGCGCCCTTCCCATCCAGTGCGTCCGACTCGCCCTGGACCCATCCCATTCCCAGCACTTCGACCGTGCGGTCGGGGTATTTAGCCTTCAGCGCGGCGATCCCCCGCTTCGCGACATCCTGAAAGATGCGGTAAAGTTTTCCATCGGCCGCGGAATCCGCCGTGCCGTCGGGCAGCCAGCACTCCTGCTTCCAAAGGCTGCTGCCACCCATCGCAAACTTGATCACCGCCAGCTTGGCATCCGGGTCGGGGAGGCGGTCGCGGACCGTTCGCGCAAAGCTCAGCTCCGGGCCGAACCGGCTGATCGGCGCGACCGTGAGGGCCGGATAGCAGTTCGGGAGCGGCTTGACGTTCGTATTGGAATTGCCGGATTGCAGGGGGAGCAGCGTTCCCTCGGGCAGCATGCCGGGGCCGGGAATGTCGTAGAACATTTCCACATCGTTCTGCGGCTTCGCCAGCGGATCCTTGGTGTCCTCAAGATATTGCTGATAGCCCCAGCCGAGCGCATTCGACTGGCCGCCAAACAGCAGCGCGTAAACTTTTTTTCCCGACGAGGGAGTGGTGCCAGCTGAGGCCGGAGCGGGCTTGGCTGGAGCGGGCTTCGCACCGGGCTTGGAAGCCGCCCCTCTTTCCGGCACGACCAGAACACCCCACTTGCCGAGGTTGAGCGGCTCGTCGACCGCCATCTCCTTCTGGTAGACGAAGCACCGGTTCCACCCACCTTCAAAAAGCAGAACATCCGGCAGGTCAACCCTCTGAAAGCCAAGATCCAACAGCTCCTCCTCTCTGCTGTCCGGGCTCTTCCCCGCAATAGGGGTAAAAACATACACAACGCCCGCCTTCCGGCAGATGACGCTGACACGATCGATTTTGCTCCGGATGAATTTGAAGCCGTCCATCACCTCGGGCACCTCTTTGATGGGATAGGACCGGTCGATAAAAAGCTGCGTCCCCGATTGAAAGACATCCTCCTCCCCGCCGGCGCAGTCAAGTTCTGCGGCCGGACCGGTCAGCAGCGGAGCGGTCTCCTGCGCGACGCAGAGCCCGGCGGCACAGTGAACCCATGCGACCAGGAGCAGGGTCAGAAATGGCGGGGCAGCAGAGTTCGTTCCGGGGAGGGACATGAATGCCTCGGGTTAGCGAACCACACGGCCGGATCCCGATCCGCCCATCAGAGCCTCGACTTCGGAGCGGCTCGAAAAATTGTAATCCCCGGAAATGCTGTGGGCGAGGCAGGACGATGCCACCGCGAACGACACCGCGGATTGCGGCGCCTGCAATTCAGGAGTCGTCAGCGCGAAGATCAGTCCGGCGGCAAACGCGTCACCGCCGCCCACGCGGTCCACGATATTGGCAATCGTGTAGGAACAATACTCGCCATCGCGGACCGGAGCATAATAAGCGCGGCCCTCGGCCGTGTCATAAAGCATCGCCCCCCAGTTGTTGTGCGAAGCCGAAATGCTCTCGCGCAGCGTGATGGCCACCTTCCTGACATGCGGGAATTGCGCCACAATCTGCCGGGCCACCTCGGGGTATTTATCGATGGCGACCCTGCCGCTCTGCACATCGGTGTCCTGGGCATGGATCCCAAGCACCTCGCCGGCATCCTCCTCGTTGCCGATCACGACATCTACATGCGCAAGGATTTTTCTCATCGTCCTCTGCGCGAGTTCGGACGGGCTCACGCTCTTGTCCCAATTCCATAATTTCCGGCGGAAGTTGAGATCGCAGGAAACCGTCACCCCCTGCGCGCGCGCCGCCTGCACGGCCGCCAGCACCGCCTCGCTGGCAATTTTGGAAATCGCCGCCGTGATGCCGGAAACATGGAACCATCCGGCCCCGGAAAAAATTTCCTCCCAAGGATACTGCTCCGTCATCGACACCGACGAACCTTCCCGGTCGTAGATGACCGTGCTCGGGCGCTGGTTCGCCCCAGTTTCCAGGAAATACAAACCCAGCCGCCCGCGCTTCGTGCGCACGACATGCCGGGTATCGACCCCCATCGACCTCAGGTTCGCCACGCAGGCATCCGCGATGGCGTGGTCCGGAAGAGCGGTGACAAATGCCGCCTCCCCTCCCAGATGAACGATGGACGCCGCGACCGAGGCCTCGGCCCCCGCAAACGTCATGTCCAGCGAACCGGGCATCGCCTGGCGGAAACGCAGGAAGCCCCGCGGCGCAAGCCGTCCCATGATTTCTCCAAATGTGATCACTTTGCTCATAGTCTTGTTTTCTTCACGATCTCCGCGACCTGGCCCGCCCGCTGCGTGATGGCCAGCCAATCCCTCTTCCGGATCAGGTCGCGCGGTGCGATCCATGAGCCGCCGAGAGCCAGGATGTTCGGCTCGCGAAGATAGCTCTCCGCATTTCCGGCATCCACACCACCCAGAGGAATGAAACTCAATCCCAGATGCGCATAGGGAGCCGCGATGCTTTTCAAATAGCCGATCCCGCCCAGCGGCTCCGCAGGAAAAAATTTCAAAACCCGGCAGCCGCACTCCAAGGCCGCCTCAATATCGCTCGGGGTGCAGATGCCCGGCGCAAATGGAAGACCCACCTGCTTCGCTTCCGTCACAACCCGGGGATTCATTCCCGGAGCAACTCCGAATGAGGCCCCGGCCGCCGCAACCTCCCCGACCTGTTCTGGAGTCAGGATGGTCCCCACCCCGGCAAGCATCTCCGGCACCTCACCACGGATCCGCTGGAGAGCCTCCATCGCAGCAGGCGTCCGCAGCGTCAACTCCATGCAATCCACCCCGCCCGCCAGCAATGCCCGGGCCGCAGGCACCGCATCGGCAGAATCGTCAATGACAAGGACGGCCACAACGCCGGAGCGCTGCAGATGAGATCGGAGAGTTTCGTTGAACATGGGATGAAATTCGGGGTGCTGTCAGGCGCACTGCAAATCGAGTTATCGAAAGCATTAAATGCAGATCACATTTTGCTGTATACTGGTTTTTGAATTTCAACAATGAAATCCTGCATGTAATCCATGCCTCATCTCATTCCGGGGCGCAATTCCAACCCGCGACTCAATCCCCGATCGTCACCGGCGTCCCGACGATCACCTTCCCATAAATGATCGGAGCGATATCCTTCGGAAGACGCACGCATCCGTGCGAGGCGGGATAGCCGGGGAGTTCTCCCACATGCATCCCCTCCGCACGGTGGCTTTGCAGGTTTTCTCCGAACCGCATGAACCACAGCATCGGAGCTCCCTTGAATGTCGTTCCGCTCGGAGCGGAATCAATTTTCGTGCTGACGCCAGCACGCACGATCAAGCCGCCTTTGTTCACAAACGCTCCGTAAAGACTGGATCGGTGGTCGGGATCCTTCTGCACAATCACAAAGCTGCCCTTCGGCGTCATTCCCACACGCTTCCCGCTGGAAATCGGCGAATCGATCCCCACCTCATCCCCGACCTTGAGATAGGCTCTCTGCTTCCCGAGGGAAATATAGACGCTCACATTCTCCGGTGTCGCCTGCTCAAGAACCCTCGGGATCACCTTGGCGGGATCCTGCTTCCGGATGAGCTCGGAGGCGGGTTTCTGCTTTTTTTGCGGGCGGGGCACCGCCTGCTGCGCCACCACAAGCTGGCAAAATAACAGGACGGCTGCCAGCGCGAGGACCGAAGCCACGGAGCGCGAAAGAAAAGAGGTGGGATGAACCGCTGCGTTGGTCATGGTGAAAAGCCTGATTCCGCTTATCCGCTCACGGCCGATTAAGCAACGAGATTCCTCGCTGGATTTTGCGTATCGCGATCGCGCCACGCGACAGCTTCATGGCCGCGATGCAGGCTGACGAATCGGATTGCTTTTCGCGAACGATGCCGGAGCATGCGGATTCCAACCAAAATCACAATATGCAACTCGCAATGATCGGTCTCGGCCGGATGGGATCCAACATGGTTCGCCGTCTTCTTCGCAACTCCCACCAGTGCGTCGTATTCGACACGAATCCCAAAGCGGTCGAGGATTTGGTGAAGGAGGGAGCGACCGGTGCGGCCTCGCTGAAGGAACTTGTTTCGAAGCTGGAGGCACCGAGGGCGGTCTGGATCATGATCCCCGCGGCGATCACGGACAAAATCGTGGATGAGCTCGCAGTCCTGCTGGAACCCGGGGACACGATCATCGACGGTGGAAATTCGTATTTCCGCGACGACCGCCGCCGCAGTGAATCGCTGCGACCGAAAGGCATCCACTACCTGGATTGCGGAACGAGCGGCGGGGTCTGGGGACTGGAGCGCGGGTATTGCATGATGATCGGCGGAGACAAGGTGGCGGTCGACCGTCTCGATCCGATTTTCAAAACGCTCGCGCCGGGCAAAGGCACGATCGAGCTCACGCCAGGGCGGGAAAAAATCGCCGGGACAGCCGAGGACGGCTACCTGCACTGCGGGCCTTCCGGTGCCGGGCACTTCGTCAAAATGGTCCACAACGGGATCGAATACGGGATCATGGCCGCGTTCGGCGAAGGGTTCGACATCCTCGCGAATGCCAACGTGAGCACGAAGCAGGCCGCGCAGGATGCCGAGACCGCACCCGCGATGCATCACGATCTGGACTACGAGCTGAATCTTGCGGACATCTCGGAGGTCTGGCGCCGGGGAAGCGTGATCAGTTCATGGCTGCTCGACCTTGCGGCGGCGGCATTCGCCGGCAACCCGACGCTCTCGAACTTCAGCGGACGCGTCTCGGATTCCGGCGAGGGACGCTGGACGATCATGGCGGCGATTGAGGAGGCGGTGGATTGCGAGGTCCTCACCGCGGCGCTCTACGCCCGGTTCCGCTCCCGCAAGGAACACACGATGGCCGAAAAGGTCTGCTCCGCGATGCGGTATCAGTTCGGCGGACACCTCGAACGCCCGGCGGAAGGATAATCCCAGCCCAGCGACTGATTTTTCCATTAGAATCCGGAAAAGAATCGGGTATTGTCCCCGCCGAATGAAGTTCCGCCTCCTTGTCTGCATGCTGCCCGCCGCCGTCCTCGCGCAGGGGGTGAACATCGACAATACCGGCTCGGAGGAAAACCCGAAGCCGACCTGGGAAACCCAGCGCCAAGCCCGCACCTACACGCTGGCGATCCCGGCTCCGCGCGGGCAGATCACCGACCGGAACGGCCGGCCGCTTGCGCAGAACCGCCTCAGCTACAACCTCGCGATCAACTTCCCCACCCCGCTCGACTGGACCGAGGCGAAGGTCCTCTCCTTTGCCCGGCAGCAGATCACGCTGGCAAAGGGCCTGCTCAAGCGGGAGATCCAGATCACAGACCAGGCGATCCTCAGCCACTACAAGAACCGGGGCGTCCTCCCGCTCGACATCGTCGAGGATCTGCTCCCGACGGAACTCTCCGTAATCCAGGGAGGGCTTCCCTCCGAACTCATCCTCCGCCAGACCTATGCGCGGTTCTATCCGAATGGATCGCTCGCCTCGCACATCATCGGCTACACCGGGCGTGAAGCTCCCCTCTCGTTGCGACCGATCGAGAACAACGACTTCATCTTTCCCGAAAGCGAGGGACGCGAGGGGCTCGAGCAGATTTTCGACAACGAACTGCGCGGCCAGCCGGGCATCCTCCACATCACCTACGGCAAGGACGGACGGAAGATGTCCGAGCGGATCGCCCGCCAGCCGGTGCCGGGATACAATGTCATCTCCACAATCGATGACAACCTGCAGCGGCTCTGCGAAAAAGTGCTCGCTGAAAACACGAAGCGCGGAGCGCTTGTCATCATCGAACCCTCGACGGGAGAAATCCTCGCGATGGCCTCTCACCCCGGTTTCAATCCGAACGACTTCGTGCCGATCGTGAAGCCGGCGATCTTCGAGGCATTTTCCAAAGACCCTTCCGACCCGCTCGTCCCGCGAGCGTTCCGCTCGGCCTACCCGGCGGGCTCGACATTCAAAACCTTCGTGGGATTCGCGGCGCTCAACTCCGGCAAAATCAAACCAAAGGACGAATTCAACTGTCCGGCGGACTTCACGGTCGGAGACCATACGTTCAAGAACTGGAAGAAGTCCGGTGCCGGAATGCTCAATTTCAAGGAGGCCCTGACTCAGTCGTGCAACACGTGGTTCTACCAAGTGGGGATCAAGATCGGCGCCCCGACGATCATCGAGTATGCAAACCGCCTCGGGCTGGGCCGCCGCACCGGGATCCCGGTGAAATCGGAGACGGAAGGAAACATCCCGACCGATGAATACATGATGCGCGTCCACAAGCGGGTTATCAAAAAAGGCGATGTCGCCAACATGGCAATCGGGCAGGGCGACATCCTCATCAGCCCGCTCCAGATGACCCAGGCGATGGGCGTGATTTCCCAAAAGGGAGTCTTTCACCAGACCCGTCTCGTCAAGCAGGTCCAGACGATCGACAACCGCGTGATTGCCGCCTATCCCGACCGCGTGCGGGATGAAATCCCGGTCGCGCCCGAGATGGATGAAGTGCTCCGCAAGGCCCTCGTCGCCGTGACCAGCGATGGACAGGGAACCGCACACCAGGCCCAGGTGAAGGGGATCCAGGTCGCCGGAAAAACAGGAACCGCACAGTGGGGGCCCACGAACAAGCAGCGCACCGCCGCGTGGTTCACCGGGTTCCTGCCCGCCGACAATCCGCGCTACGCCTTTGCCGCGCTGTATGAGGGAGAACCGAACGACAACACTGTGCATGGCGGCTCGCACGCCGCCCCGATCATCGGAAAGCTTTTCAAGCAGGTTTTCGCCGCACCCGGCAAATCCGGCGACAGCGAGCCTGAACCCGAAACTCCCGCAGCCGACGAGTCGAACTGATCCGGACACTTGGGAAACGCCCCAACGCTCAGGAGCTCACAAAATTGCGACCGGGTTCCAGGGGAATGTTTTCGGCGGACTTGAGGCAGCACACGCCTGTGATCCCACCCGGCAAATCAATGGTTCCTTTCAATCTACTCCCCTCCCTCTCCCAAGATGTCCGGATTTCACCATGAGGGGTTTTGACGCTGACTGATGCGCGCCGCAGATCACAAAGTTCGGGCCGGATTAGCACAGATTTCCAACCCGGCGCATCCGGACGGATTCCACAGATGGAGCGCACGAAAAATGCCAGGGGAGCGGCTCCCCAGGCATGGCTGAACGAGTGGGCAACGGGGAAGCCCTCCCCGTTTTCATGATGGCCTTCCCAGTGCTCCCAAGTCGTTCCGGTCCGCACGAAATTGCTGTAGCGAACCCGGATCAGCTTCAATCCGGGCCCGGTCTGCCCATGAAGATCCAGCGCACGAAGAACGAAGTTCATGGCGAACGGGCTCGCCCGGACGAACTGCGGATTTTCAAAAGAACCTTCCAAGATACGACACGCCCGCTCGCTGCCTGGAGCCTCCAGATGCAGCAGCGCGTGAGCGGACGTGCCCTCGGAAAAAACTGCGGGGCCACCAGCCGTCCATGCGTCCACATACGCGCCGACGGATTCGCTCCACAATGTGTCCGATATGGCAGCGCGAAGATTTGCGGCACGCGACTCCAGCTCGCTCCCGAACCGTTCGTCTCCAATCAGCCGTCCCAGATTTTGGACGCAACGGAGCACATCGAGATAGACAAGATTCAGACTGGTATTGATATCCCCCGCTCCCGGCTGGCGGCCGTTCTCCGGTCCTTCGCCAAGCTCGATATACATCCAATGTGGAACACGCTCGAGAAGTCCATCCGGATTGAAGAAAGCGGAAAACCACCGCAAGGCATGCAGAATGTTCGGCCACCACTGCTCGACAAGGGTCTTGTCTCCGGTGAACCACCAGTGATCCTCGAACGACCGTATCCACTGGAGGCTGTAGAAGGGGATCGGACTGACGTTTCGGTTTCCGGAGGGATACCGCGGAACAAGGGATCCCATCCAATCCATGCCCTGCCCGATCTGCTCGATCAACCGGCGGTGGAGCGGTGCCACGGGAAACCGGTGGTGAAGCGTCAAAGCGGTTTCCCGGCCATCTCCAATCCACTGCTGCTGCTCGCGGCTCGCGCTGTCCACAATGCCATCCTGCGCGCACAGCCGGAGAGTTTTTTCGCACGCCGAATCGAGGAGGTTCAAAAACTCGTCATCGCAGTCAAATCCCGGAACAGGAGGCAATGGAAACGCGAGAGTGTTGATCCAGGCCCGGCGCAGGACAAACTTCTCCCTGCTCCAGATCCAAAGTTGCGCGTATCGAAAAGCAAGCCAGTTGAAGGCGGTTTCGAGCGTCTGCTCTCCCTCGCAAAGAATGAACCGGGCGGTCATCACGCGCGCCTGGGGAGGTTGGGGCACACATCCATTGATCAATTCTTCGGCAAAGAGAACATCCACAATCGCCCCTTCGGATCCCGTCACCTCCAAGCGCAGCAAACCGGCTGTGATTTCCCCGAAATCCACATTGACCACGCGTGCCGGAGAATCACCCGTCAACTCCAGAGGAAACCCGGCAGATTCGCCACGGTCCGTCACGCGGCGGGGTCCGCCGAGATCCTCCGTTGGGGGCGGAAGGACGGTTGCTTCCTGGGCAACTTCCACGATCGGAAGTGCTTCCAGAATCCCTTCCTCGCGCGCTGGCAGATCGTTGGGAACGAAATGATACCACGGCGTGACCGCAAGGTCCTGTTTGACGTAGTCGGAATCCTCCCACCCAGAGTCGTCGAAGCCCGGCTCCCGCCAACCCGGTTCCTGGCGAGAAAGATCCTGAACCTCCATGCACCCCAGCGGGCCGTGGAGACGCGGAGTGGGACGGACGAACTCCTCCGCAGGCCGGACTTTCCAACTCCGGTCGCTGACCACAAGCGACACTATCCCGTCCGTGTGTTCGATTTTCATATGTGCCAGCAAAGCCTGCATGATACTGATGCGCGAACCGGTGCCGAAACCCTGGAACAGGCAGAGAACGGCCAGAACATTCTGACCCGGCCGCAGGAAGTCCGTGACATCCAGGACATCATAATAAGTCCATGTCGGATCGCTGCGCCACGGACCGCGACCGAGATACCGCCCGTTGATCCATGCCATATAATGCGTGTCGGCAAAAAGGCGTAGTTCCGCGCGGCTCACCGGATTTTCGCACAGAAAGGTTTTTCGGAACCGCATGAAGCGATTGCGCGGATTTTCGTAAAAAACCGTCTCGCCGGTTTTCCAGATCAAGCCTGTTCCGGAAGCCCAGGGAATATCCAGGTTGGAGGGACGCGAACGGGAAATCAGCGGATCGGGCATGGGAAAATTTGGCGAAGTCGGCGGGGGAGGGGTGACAAATATCTATCCTTTTCAGCCCCGCCCTGCCATCCAGATTCTTGCGCTCCGAGGTTCGAGTGCGGGAAAATGGGCCGTGTCGCCGTCCCATGTCAGGGTTTCACCGCTCAGCCATTCGGTCCATTCCGCGGCGTCTCCCAAACGTGCTCGCGGGAACGACATTTCCCGGATTTCCTCCGAGAGGTTGAAGAGTCCCACCATGAGGGGAGCCTCCACTGTTTGCAGCACGCAGACATCGGGGTATTCATAATAATCGAGCCAGCGGACCCGGTATTGGTGAGGAGGAAAGGCTCGGGCAAGCAACCTTTTGCGCTCCGGGGAAAGCTCGCTCCACACCTCGGAAACAATGTCCATTCCCCCGGTGAACCAGATGGCGCGCACCCAGAATTCCGCCTCGTTCCGGCTCAGTCCGAAATCGGATTCCGCCACGCCAAGGTCATCCGCTTTCATGCCCTCCTTAAACTTCGTCATGGCATCGATCTCGAAGAACACCCCGCCATCCCTGACAATGAGGCAATCGGGATCGTTCTGCCACCAGACCCGGTGCATCCATTGGCGGAAAAGCGTGGGGTAGGCGGCGGCCCGGATGCTGCAATTTCCATGCGGCCATTGCTCCAGGTTCACCGGCGCATACCAGCGTCCGCTCACATCGGGGCCGATGCGCATGCCGTCGCACAGACCGATGGAGGGACCGAGTGGACTGCCGCAATTGAGAATGAACCTGTCTCCCGCGCACTCACGGATCACCCTCATCCCCTGGCGGAAGGCCTCCGCCGTCGTCCTGGTCGGATCGTGGTGTTCACCGGTCAGGATTCCGTGCATGAGGAAATCAATCTTGACGTAGTCGAACTTCCATTCGTGAAAAACGCGGTCGAAAGTGGTTTTCAGCCAGACAAGAACTTCGGGATGGGTCAGGTCCAATCCGAAGATGTGTCCGGGGCCGGCGGGATCGAGCAGGCCGGTCTCCGCATTTTTCGCCCTCACAATCCAGTCGGGATGGTCTGCCGCCAGCCGGCTGTCTTTGGCCACGCTGAACGGCGCGAGCCAGAGCCCCGCCTGAAACCCCAGATCGTGCAGTTCGTCTGCCACGGCCCGCATGCCCCGGGGAAATTTTGGCCCGGGAAACCAATCTCCCCAGACGCGGGGGTGGCCGTTGCAGGGAAGGTTCCAGCCGTCGTCAATTTGTATGACCTTGAGTTTTCCACGCAACGGCGAGGCCGCGAGCGCCCGCGCATTTGCGAGAATGTCGTTCGCATTTTCGTTTCCGTAGTAGTGATACCAACTGCACCAGCCGGTCATGGTTTCGGCGGAATTCCTGGCGGACAGCTCTCTCCCGACAAGCGTCGCATACTCCTCCAGCAAACGGGAAAGGCTTTCCCCCGCACCGATCAGGAGGGGGGAAATCGTCAGTTCCTGCCCTGCGGCAAGTGCAATGCCCTCGCGCAGACAGGTGGGTCTCACCTGAAAAGAACCGGAATCTGCGGCGATGTGGAGTTGATAAAAGGCACCATCCAGTTTTTCGAATCCCGCGACCAAGGCGCGGGTTCCGGCGGAATCGGTCAACCCGGAGCAGGCATCCGATTCAAAGGAGCCGGAGAGATCGAACATGCCGACCTTCCCGGTCATCGTGTTGCTCTGGGAAAAAATTTTCTCCCATGGGGCCGATCCGACATCCCCCGCGAGGACATGGATTCGACTCACGGCGACCGCTGCGTCGGTTGGATTCCGGAGCGTGGTCGAGATGCGAAGCCACCCGGCCTCCTCCACAAATTCATGGCGGACCTGAAGCCCTCCCTCGAAATCCCATTCCATGGCCGCCCCGTCGATTTTTCCCCCGACCGGTTTCCGCCTGGCACCATCGGCCAACTCGATTTCCGTGAAAGCGTCCTTCCAAATCGCAACATTTTCTTTTGCGAGATGGATTCCCTTTTCGTCCCAAACCATTTTCCACGAGATCAACGGCAGGGCTGTCATTTGGCTCCCTTTCCATCGGCGTTGCCGGTCGTATCGACGTCCTTGCAATTCACAACCTTGACCACCTCCGTTAGCAGCGGAGATGCCGAAACCGCATTGTCTTCGACTTTCGCATTTTCCACGTTTTCCAGATAGATGCCATACTGGGTCCCGGTGCCGAGGGTGTTGGGGAGAACCCCCTCGATGCGGTTTCCCATGATCCGGACATTCTCCGCACATTGGACAGAAATCCCCCGCTGCTGCCACTGGCGGATCGAGTTGTTACGGATGGTGATGTTCCGGTGACCGCGCCAGTCGGAGGCTGAATCCTTCCACGTCTTTCCCTGATCGTTGGAACTGATCCGCCGCAGAAGAACATTGATGACGCCGCGATTCTTGGAACTTTGCGTAAAGTTGCAATCGCGGATCACGTTGTTCTGGATCAGGATGTTTTCGCTCTGTAGTCCATTTTTCCAAAAATACGGCTCGTTCTGCAGCGTGATCGCCGAGTCGGACGTCTGGGTGATTTCATTTTCCTCCACGGCGCCATCAACCGCACGGATAATGGCTCCGAAACGCCTCACCTGCCGGATCACATTCCGCCGGATCATGAACTGCTGGTGCTGGGCCGTTCGATCGAAGACCAGATGGTTTTTCCACGCCTCCTTGAACTCCGTGACCACCGCCTGCGGAAATCCGGGTAAAAACTCCACAAGCTTGTGCGCAGGAAAACGATCATTCTTGGGAACCTCGGTCACGGATTTCACAGTGAGGTTTTCGACAACCGGCGTTCCGGTCTTCGGATCAAAGATCAGAAATTGGGATCCGGGATGAAGAGTGAAGAATCCGTCGTCCAGGCGGAGCGTGGTGTCCGATGGTTTTTCCAAAATCCCAATCCCTTTGCTGTAGATCGCGACTCCGTCATCGCCGATTCCCTCGATCGTGCAACCCTCGACCCAGGGGCCGATCCCGCTCGACCTCACATGCACCCCATCGGCGTTGCCGCCAAACCAGCGGCCGGGGCGAATCAGCTCCCGGCAGCCCAGCACTTTCGCGTCGTCGCAATAGAGAAGCACGTAATGACCGGCAGGTGCCGCGTAGGTTGTATTGTTAAGAAAGGCCAGTTCGCTGGAATGCTCTCCACGGATTAATTCGTGTCCGTTCTTCCTGGCGAACTGCACATACTTGTCACCCGGTGCAAAGGTGCGGAGCATAGACGGATCGTTGAGAGAAATTGCGATCTGATCGTCCGTTCGTACCACCTTCGAACCCGGTCCAACGACCAGAAATGAACCTGTCTTCATGCGCCCGGGGACCGACGGATCCAATGTGACACCGAACAGCCAGTGCTCAAGCATGTGAGGAGCATCGAACTCCGGCATCCCGGGATCTGCGGTCAGTGTGAACGAGCCGTTTTGCAGATCCACCGACCGCACCGTTCCCACGGAGTATGGCAGCGGATCAAAATCCACCACGAAATTCCGGACGGTGATCCGGCTGCAGTGGTTCAACTCGAGAAATCCTGCCGCCGGGTTTGTGAAAATCACCGTGGCTCCGTTGCCATCCAGTTCGAGATCGGAAACCCCCTTGAGCAGGACCACCACATTCGCGGGGTTGATCCGATAAACCGCTCCTGGAGCAAAAACAACCCTGGCCGGAGTCTGGGCCGCCGCCTCCGCAACAATCTTTTGCATCGCCGCAAGATCGGCATCCGGCGGAACGGAAAACACCTTCTGATACGGCAGAACCGTGAACAAGGACACCGGCGAAAAGGCTCCCATCCCTGCTTCCCCCGCCGCTGCCACTCTCCAATAATATGTGCCCGGCTCCAATGCCCGCGGCGCCACATAGCGCGGAAGCGGACTGCGATCACTGAAAATCCTGTCGGCAAAGCTGCCATCCTTTGCGATTTGCACGACATAGTCCACCGCCCCGGGAACAGGCTTCCATCTTAACGAAGGAGTGGAATAGTGGGTCCGCACATCCGTCGCGGGCGAAAGCAGCGAGGGCTTTGCTCCCTTAAAAAAATGGCACCCCACAAAACATGAGGACAAAAAAATCAGAAAAACCGCCGCAAAATTGCGGAGATTCGACAGGCAAAAGGTTTGCAGGGAGGAATCCACGGAGAAAAATGACACAAGTGTTCCAAGGCAGGTTGTCATCACAATATTGTTTTGCTTTATAAGCAAATGAATCCCATCCCCTACATTCTATGAAAACTTCCCCTCAATGGAAATCATTCCGTCATTCCCTTGGCTCCCTCCTTGTTCCTCTCCTTCTCGCAGCTCCGGTCCATGGAATGAAAGCCGCCGAGGAGATCCTCCTCCCGACGCAGGATGCCTTCGTCCGTCCCGGAAGTGCTGCCGATAACAATTTCAACAAGGCCCAAATTGAACTGGCGGGAAGGACGGGTGATG
The DNA here is from genome assembly GCA_007280915.1 of Verrucomicrobiaceae bacterium. Classification (GTDB taxonomy): domain Bacteria; phylum Verrucomicrobiota; class Verrucomicrobiia; order Chthoniobacterales; family Terrimicrobiaceae; genus QYQL01. The sequence continues at coordinate 21,550 of QYQL01000175.1, forward strand.
TGAACCGAAAAATCTATCTTCAATTCGAACTTCCCCAGACTGCATCGAGGACCACGGGAGCCGGGTTGCGGTTGGTGATCAAAGGCGTGATTGAGCGTGGTGAAGACTCACCTGGATCCAGCGTTCCATTCAAGGTGTTCGCCGCGCTTCACGACAGCCCCGAACTTTGGAACGAGGCCTCGATCACCTGGAACAATGCGCCTGGCAACTCGTCCGGCCCGATGGTGGCGGATGATCCCTGGGTGAAAGTGGGCGACATCAATGTGCCCCTGCCCCTGACGTCTCCAGACCAGGTGATCGAAGTCAACCTGGCCGGTCTTCCCACACTGCTGGATAATGGAAAAGACAGGTATCTCACTCTGATTCTGACTCCTGCCATACAAAAAGTTGACGCACCGGGATTGTATTTTTATTCCACCCAGGCGGATGGGAAACAGGATCTTTGGCCGGCGTTGATTCTGACGCATTAGTCGGATGCGCCTGTGGTATCGAACTCCGGCCCGGGACTGGATGCAGGAAGCCATTCCTTTGGGAAATGGTTGCCTCGGGGTGATGGTCTTCGGCGGAGCGGGCCTAGAGGAATATCAGTTCACCGATTCGACGCTGTGGAACGGCGGCCCCAACGGGCCTGACGGATTCCGTTTGGGAGTCCGCCCCGGCGCAACGGAGGCCCTCAAGGATGTCCGCCGGTTGCTGCGGGAAGGCCACATCAAGGAAGCCGAGGAGTTGGGAGAAAACCAACTCACCGGGCTGGAGCCTGACTTCGGTTGCTCCCAGGCTTTTGGCCGCATCCTGGTGCAGATGTCCGGCATCTCATCCGAAATTCCCGACAATTACCTTCGGGAGCTGAATCTGGAAACGGCTTGCGCCTCCGTGCGATTTGAAAGCGGGGAACGGCGGATCGAACGCATGGCCTTTTGCAGTCATCCCGCCGGCCTCTTCGCCAGCAGGCTGGAAATTCACGGCGCCCCGGCGGATTTCCTCATCAAATTGGAAAGCGACCATGTCGGCACGCTCCACGGCGCCCGGGGAACCGACCTTTTTTTCGCGCGATCCGGAACCTGGCCGGCACGAAACTTCTCGCGCGCGACCCATCTCAGCACGGCCTTCGAAGCCCGCCTCCGCATTGTCACAGATGGAGAAACCGAGTTCGCCGGCGGGAGCTGCCAAATCCGGAAGGCCACCCGCATCGTTCTCCTGCTCGGCACTGCCACCAACTATGATCCGGATGCACAGGACTTCCTCCGGAAGGATTGGCAGCCCGCCCTCCTCTCCCGCCTGGACGCGGCGGAGTCCCTGGGTTTCGAGCGCTTGCAGGCGGACCATGTTGCCGACCACGCCATGCTCTTCGACCGCGTCTCGCTCTGGATTGACGGACCGCGACAGGAGGATCTTCCAACGGATGAACGTCTGGCCGCGGGCATACCCGATGTCGGGTTGATCGAGCAGGCATTCCAATACGGACGGTATCTCTTGATCGCCTCCTCGCGGCCCGGCGGGCTGCCCGCCCATCTGCAGGGAATCTGGAACAACAGCAACACCCCTCCCTGGGACGGCGATTATCATCTCAACATCAATGCGCAGATGAACTACTGGGCGGCGGGACCAGGCAACCTGTCCGAATGCGCGGAACCATTTGTGGATTTCATCGAACGTCTGGCCGGGACGGGAAAACGGCCCGCCCGGGAAATTTTTGAAGCGGACGGCTGGTGTATGTTCCACCGGACCGATGCCTGGCTGAGCGCGTGTCCCGGGCGCTCCCTGCGCTGGGGCTGGTTTCCGGGCTCCACCGGATGGCTCTGCCGTCATCTCTGGGAACACTATCAGTTCACCGGCGACCGGGAATTTCTGACCCGCCGGGCGTTGCCGGTTTTGCTGGATGCCGCCCGGTTCTATTTGGCGACACTGGTGGAAGATGGAGACCGCTTGATTGTCAGTCCCGCGACCTCGCCGGAGAACTCCTATACCCTTCCCGACGGTTCGCAGGCATGTGTTTCCGCCGGAAGCGAAATGGAACATGCCATCGCGCGAGATCTTTTCCGCATTTGCCTGCGCGCGGCGGAGGTTTTGGGAACCGAAGACGCGCTTCACGCAGCCATCCGAAAAGCCCTTCCACGGATCCCGGAACCCCGGATCGGACGTCATGGACAAATTCAGGAATGGCCATACGATGTGGATGATCCGGACGATCAGCACCGCCATCTTTCCCACCTCTATGCGCTTTATCCCGGAGAGGAAATCACGGACTCCCATTCCGGCACGGGAAGGGCCGCGCGGCTAAGCCTGCTGATGCGCGGCCCCGGCGGCACCGGCTGGACCCGCGCCTGGAAACTTCTCTTATGGGCGAGGCTCCGCGATGGCACGCGCGCGGAGGAAATGCTGGCGAAGTGCCAGAACCTTGTCCGATCGAATGACATCGATTACGAGGATGGCGGAGGCCGATACGCAAACATGTTGTGCGCGATGCCTCCGTTCCAAATCGATGGAAACTTCGGTTTCACCGCGGGCGTGGCCGAGCTTCTTCTCCAAAGCCACGCCGGGTTTCTCGATTTGCTCCCCGCCCTCCCGGAAAGCTGGCAAAGCGGCGAAGTTCGGGGGCTTCGCGCCCGGGGGAACTTATCGGTGGGCCTGGAATGGAAGGCGGGAGAACTCGTCCGGGCGGAAATCTCCAACCCTGGAAACCAGGCGTTCACCGTGCGCTGCCCGTCCTTCTTTGTGGCCCGTCAGGCGCACCACGAGCCTCCATTTTTCCCAGCCCGTACGGACAATGGCCCTTGGACGTTGACTGTGCCGCATGGAACGGCATGGACACTGGCCGCACGGTGAAATCGACAGGATCGGGATTGTTCCTCCCGATCACATCGATAACACCCGGAGGCAAAATTCTCCCGCGCCGGATTCCTCGCTGCGGTTTTTTCACAAAACCATCGCTCCCCGCTTGACAGCATCAGCGAATTCTGGGCACTGTCGCTTCAGAAGTTTGTCACAGAACTTTACAAATCAAACTCAATCAAAAACACCTCATGAACAAAGTTGAACTCGTCACAGCAGTCCAGAAAACCCTTGGTTCCAGCAAAGCCGACGCAGAACGCGCGGTGAACGCCGTCGTTGACGGCATCAAGCTCGGCATCAAGAAAACCAAGAACGTCCAGCTCATCGGATTTGGAACCTTCAAGGTCGGCAACCGCAAGGCCCGCACCGGAGTCAATCCGAAGACCGGCGAAAAGATCAAAATCAAAGCGTCGAAGGTCGTCAAATTCTCGGCCGGAAAAGCATTCAAGGGCGCGCTGTAAGAAGCGTCAAAGAGGATTTCCCTCCCGCCACGCAGGAAACCCGCTCCGCCGAAAGGCGGGCGGGTTTTCTCATTTTCAGGCCCCGGCGTTCCCAAACCGCCGTTCGGTCCGGTGGCCCATGGTAGGCGCGCCGCAACATTTTACCTGTCAGGCCGTGCGTTTGATGTCAGGGCTGGCGGCCGGCCTTCTCCGCCAGGATTCCGGCCGCAATCTTTTCAGCCAGGCGCTGGCGCACCGACGCGCTTTGGATGTTTCCATTGTCGGAGGGGCTCGAGACAAAGCCGAGTTCGCAGAGGACAGCCGGACGGCGGTTGTTGCGCAAAACGTAAAACCCACGGTTTTTGATTCCGCGATTGTTGGTGCGGTAAACACACATGGTCTCCCTGAGAATATTTGCGGCAAGCCGCCTTGACCGAAGGCTCTGGTAGTAGATCTCGATGCCATGCGCCCCGGCGCGGGTCGTCCAATTGTAATGGACGCTCACAAAAACCGCCCGGCCCTCGGCATTCGAGATGGCCGTCCGGCGGCCGAGGGTCACAAAAAAATCCCCGGGTCTGGTCTCGATAACCCGGACTCCGCTCCGGCGCAGGACATCCGCGAGGCGGTGCGCGGTATCAAGAGTCAGGGCCTTCTCTGGAGAACCGGAACAGGCGCGCGCGCCACGGTCATATCCGCCGTGCCCCGCGTCGACGATCACCGTGTCAAACGATCCGGCCCCGGGGCCGTAGCTGCCCCCCGGCGAGGTGCACGAGACAAGACCGCATGCGGCCGCCAGCGCGGCGAACGCAAAAACAACCCGCCGGAGTTTGCTCCGGCATCCGCCGCCTTTCTGAGAACGAAATTTTCCTTCCATGCTGCGTTTCCGGCGGTAACAACCGGATTCCCTTGGAGGAGCATAGGAACGGAAGCTCATGGTGCAATCATTTTAGTCTCGATTTTCCACCGCCGCGCAGCGTGGATAGCGCGATGCTTGCGAAACGTGTGATCCCCTGCCTGGATGTGACCGACGGCCGCGTGGTGAAGGGAACGAAATTCCTGGAACTGCGCGATGCGGGGGATCCGGTGGAATGCGCGAAGATGTATGACCGGCAGGGCGCGGATGAGCTTGTGTTTCTCGACATCACCGCCTCGAGCGACGGGCGGGCGACCATGGTCTCCGTCGTCGAGCGCACGGCCGAGCAATGCTTCATGCCGCTGACTGTCGGAGGAGGAATCCGCACGGCGGAAGATTTCCGGACCATGCTGCGGGCCGGAGCGGACAAGGTCAGCGTCAACACCTCGGCCCTACAGCGCCCGGAGCTCATCCGCGAAGGGGCAGCCGCCTTCGGATCACAGTGCGTCGTCGTCGCCATCGATGCGAAGCGTGACGGTCCCGGCAAATGGCGGGTTTATACCCACGGCGGAAGAAACCCCACCGAAAGGGACGCGGTCGAATGGGCACGGGAGGCAGAGCGCCTGGGCGCGGGGGAAATTCTCCTGACCAGCATGGATACCGACGGCACCTGCGGAGGATACGACTTGGAACTCACCCGCGCGGTGGGCGGGGCGGTGGGGATCCCCGTCATCGCCAGCGGCGGAGCGGGCGACCTCGACCACCTGGCCGATGTTCTGGAAACCGGCGGCGCGGACGCCGTCCTAGCCGCGAGCATTTTCCATTTTGGAAAATTCACCGTGGATGACGCGAAAGACCATCTGGCCAAACGCGGCCTTCCCGTCCGCCGGCGGTTCGAGGGCTGAGATGCCGCCTCGACATTTCCCGTTGTTTGTTGGATATACGGTTGCTGAATGAACAAGCTTCCCCAGGCTGCTGCTCTCGGCCGGCTGGCCAAAGATGGCTTGCGGAAAACTCCCGACTCGACGCCCGAGACCATGCCAGACGAGTTACAGGCGCTTCAGGGAAGCAAGGATCTGTACCAGGCGCTGTTTGACCGGTCGAACGACGGGGTGTTTCTTTTGTCGCTCGACGGCGAAACCTTGCTGTCGGTCAACGAGTCGTTTGCCCGCATGCATGGATACAGCGTGGAAGAAATGCGGACAAAGAGCCTGAAGGATTTGGATACTCCCGAATCCGCCCGGCAGAATCCCGAGCGGATGCGCCGCCTGCTGGCAGGAGAATCCCGGACCTTCGAGGTGGAACACTATCACAAGGACGGCCATGTTTTCCCGCTTGAAGTATCGGCCAGCCTGATCACCTGCGGCACAAAGTCCTTCCTCCAATGCATTCACCACGACATCACCAAGCGCAGGCGTTTGGAAGAGGCGCAGCGGGAGACGGAAATGAATTTTCTCAGTCTTTTCAACACCGTCAAGCAGGCCATCTACATTCAAAATCCGGATTCCACTTTTATCGACGTCAACCAGGGGGCGCTCGATATGTATGGCTATGATAAAGAGGAATTCATCGGGAAAACCCCGGAGTTTCTCTCGGCGCCCGGGAAAAATGATTTCCAGCAGGTCGCCCGGATTGTGGACCTCGCATTCCGCGGCCAGCCGCAAAAATTTGAATTCTGGGGAAAAAGAAAAGACGGGACGATTTTTCCGAAAGACGTCTGGACGGTCCGCGGCAAATACTTTGGCAAAGATGTGTTGATCTCCCTGGCAAACGACATCACCGAGCGCATTCAGGCGGAGGAGGAAATCCGCCGGATGGCGCAGATGTTGGAATCCGCACCCAGCGCGATCACCGTGCATGACTTCGACGGAAAGTATTTCTACGCCAACACGCGGGCGCTTGAGATGCACGGCTACAGCCGGGAGGAATTCCTGGCGCTGAACCTGCAGCAACTGGATGTGCCGGATGATAAAAAATTATTCCCAAACAGAATTCAGGAGTTGCGCGACCGGGGCGAAGGGTCCTTCGAGGTGACTCACTTCCGTAAAGATGGCACGACCGTTCCTCTGGAGGTTCAGGCCAAAGTCACCACCTGGCGCGGCCAGAAAGCCATTTATAGCATTGCCTCCGACATCACCGCGCGCAAACACGCCGAGGAACTCGCGCGGCATGAGAGCAATCTTCTGAACCAGCTCATCAGCACGATCCCGGACAAAATTTACTTCAAGGATGCGGAGTGCCGGTTCGTCAAGGTGAACACCGCCGTCCTGAAGGATCTCGGCTTCCAGGATCAGTCTGAAATGATCGGACGCACCGATTTGGATTTTTTCCCGGAGGAAAATGCCCGCAAATCCCTCGCGGACGACAGGAGCATCATCGAAACGGGATTCTCGCTGGTCGGCATCGAGGAATTCCAGGTTCTGCCCGATGGAACCCTCCAGTGGTTTTCCACCACAAAGGTTCCTCTCCGCAGCCCGGACGGAAAAGTCATCGGGCTTGTGGGCATCACCCGCGACGTTTCGAGGCTCAAGGCAACGGAAATCCAGCTGCGCGGATCGAACGAACAGCTCAAAAGCGCGCTTTTGCATGCCGGCGAACTCACGGAAAAAGCCGAGGCGGCAAACCAGGCCAAGAGCGAGTTTCTCGCGAACATGAGCCACGAGATCCGGACCCCGATGAACGGCGTGATCGGAATGACCGACCTTCTCCTGGACACCGAGCAGACCCCGGAGCAGCGCGAATATACCGAGGCCATTCACTCCTGCGGCGAGTCGCTGCTTTCCCTCATCAACGATATTCTGGACTTCTCCAAGGTGGAGGCCGGACAGCTCGTTCTGGAAATCCTCGATTTTGACATCCGGGCGACCGTTGAGGATGCGGTGGAAATCCTGGCTCTCAAGGCGCAGGAGAAGGGTCTTGATATGGTCTGCATGATTGCCGGGGAGGTTCCGGAATTCCTGCGGGGAGACCCCGGACGGCTCCGGCAGGTTTTGTTCAACCTGGTTGGCAATGCCATCAAGTTCACCCGCGATGGAGGAGTCACCGTGCAGGTGGAGTGCCTGGAGAAGACACAAACTTCCGCGACGCTGCGATTCAACGTGACGGACACCGGCATCGGAATCCCTCCCGACAAGCTAGAGTCGGTTTTTTCCAAATTCATCCAGGTGGATGCCTCCACGACGCGGGAATTCGGCGGCACGGGGCTGGGCCTCGCAATCTCCCGGCAGCTCGTCCATCTTTTCCAGGGCAAAATCGGGGTGGCAAGCGAGGAAGGGAAGGGTTCCACATTCTCATTTACCGCCGTGTTCCAGAGGCCCGACGACGCATCCGCCGACCCGAATTCGAAGGAGGCCGATCTTTCCGGAGTGAAGGTGCTGGTGGCCGATGATTTTAAAACAAACAGGATCCTCGTCGCGCAGCTTCTCAAGAGCTGGGGGTGCCGGTTCGAAGAGGCGTCCAACGGGACCTCCGCCCTCGCTTTACTAAAGCAGGCTGCGCAGGAGGGAGACCCTTTTGCGGCTGTGCTCATGGATATGCGCATGCCCGGAATGGACGGCGCGGAACTCGGTCGCCTGATCAAAAGCGACGAGGAGATCGCCTCGGTGCGGCTCATCATGCTGACGTCACAGGGAAAACGGGGTGATGCGGAGCGTTTGGCGGGCGTCGGATTTTCGGGATACCTCCCGAAACCGATCCGTCCGGCGCTGCTCAGAAAATGTCTGGCCCTCGTGCTAGGGCGCGAGAAGGCTGCCGGTGCCGACCGGGATCTCGTCACCCGACACACGATGTCCGAGACCGCACGAAGACGGCTTCGCATCCTCGTGGCGGAGGATAACACAACAAACCGGATCATCGCTGTCAGAATGCTTCAAAAGCTCGGACACATGGCCGAGGGCGTCGCGAACGGGGAGGAAGCCGTTGAGTCCCTGCGGCGGATGCCATACGACCTTGTCCTCATGGATTGCCAGATGCCCGTCCTAGATGGCTTCGAGGCCACGAAGAAGATCCGCGACCCCGCCTCGGGGGTCAGAAATCCCCAGATCCCGATCATTGCACTCACCGCCCATGCCATGAAGGGAGACCGCGATCTCTGTCTCCAAGCCGGCATGAACGACTATGTCTCGAAGCCAACAAAGGTCAGCGATCTTGCCGCGGCCATCAAGCGATGCGGCCCACTCCACTCCCATGCGAACACGGGCATCGCGGTCCCTCTTGCGACTTCTGAGAAACGGGGCAAACCACGCGATTTTGACCGCGAGGGATTTCTCGATCGGACGATGGGTGACCCTGCCCTCGCTTCGGAAATTGTAGAAGCTTTTCTCGCAGACTCCCCACAACTCCTGGAAAAGCTCTCCTCTGCGATCGCGGCGGGGGACACCCATGCGGCGGCTAGTGTCGCACACACCCTCAAGGGATCGGGTGCAAACATGGGAGGAGAAACCTTCGCCCATATCACCGCTCAAATGGAGGATGCGGCAAAGTCGGAAGATCTCCCCCGACTTGTCGAACTTCTCCCCCGCGCCCAGGCCGCCCTGCGCACCCTGGATTCTCTTCTCCGCGAATTTCAAGCCCCGGACGGATCGGGGTAGATTTCAAGCCTGCTCAGGGCAGGCCGGCGGCCTTCCAGTCCACCCCGCGCATGTTGCCGGTTTGAAGAAATCTTTCGTGCATGGCGAAGGCGGCGCTGAGGGTGGCGGGGGTCTGGCCTTTGGTCACGCTGTCGAAATAGCCATGGAGTTCCTTGCGGAAGTCGGGATGCGCGCACTTTTCCACGATCAGGCGGGCGCGTTCGTGCGGGGTCTTGCAGCGGAGGTCTGCGACCCCCTGCTCGGTGACCACCACCTGCACCGAGTGCTCGCTGTGGTCCATGTGGCTGACCAGCGGCACGATCGGGGTGATTTTTCCTCCCTTGGCAAGTGACGGGCAGGTGAAGATGGAAATGTATCCGTTCCGGGTGAAATCACCGGATCCGCCGATGCCGTTCATCATGCTGGACCCCATGACGTGAGTCGAATTCACATTCCCGGAGAGGTCGACTTCGATGGCCGTGTTGATCGTGATGATGCCGAGGCGGCGGACCATTTCCGGGTTGTTCGTGATCTCCTGAGGGCGCAGGCAGATGTGCTTTTTGTAGAACTCGAGGTTCTCATAAATCTCCTTCAGAAGGTGCGGACTCACGGTCAGCGAGGTGCCGGTCACAAACTGGCATTTCCCCTTTTTGATGAGGGCGATCACCGAATCCTGGATGACCTCGGAAAACATGTGGAACGGCGGGATGTCGGGGTTTTCTCCGAGTGCTGCGAGGACAGCGTTCGCGATGTTGCCGACGCCCGACTGGAGGGGAAGGAATTCTTTCGGGATCCGGCCCACGCGGATCTCGCTCGCGAGGAATTCGGCGACATTCTGACCGATCTTCTGCGTGGTCTCGTCAACGGGATCGAAGGGCGCGACCTCGTCGGGAAGATTCGTCTCGACGATGCCGGCGATCTTCGAGGGATCGATCTTGATGAAGGGAGTCCCGATGCGCGTCGAGCAGTCTTTCAACGGGATGGGATCGCGGTGCGGCGGATCCTTGGGTTCGTAAATGTCGTGCAGTCCGCGCAGGGCGGCCGGATGGTTGCGGTTGAGTTCGATGAGCACCTTGTCGGCAACGCGGCAGAAGGTCGGCGAGGCCCCGACGGATGTCGTCGGCACTATCTCCCCGTCCTCGCTCACATCACAAGCCTCGACCACCGCCCACTGGAATTTCCCCAAGAACCCGTAGCGGACCTGCTGCGGGAGAGTCGAGAGATGCATGTCGAAGAAGCGGGTTTTCCCGGAATTGATCGCGGCCCGAAGGTGCTTGTTCGACTGGTAGGGCGTGCGCCAGGAAATCGCCTCGGCAAGGGCAAGTTCTCCATCCAGCGACTGTCCGGTCGAGGCCCCTGTCACCACCCCGATCTGGAGCGGCCGGCCGGCCTCATGCTCGGCTTTCGCGCGCTTCGCCAGCGCGGTGGGAATCGCTTTTGCCGCACCAGCCGGAGTGAACCCGCTGAATCCGATGGTGTCGTTGTGATTGATCATCGCGGCCGCTTCGTCCGCGGTCATGAATTTATCCCTGAGTGCCATAGTCGTTTCTTGGTAGGTTGGTTTGATTGGTTGGCAGAGTTAAATATTAGGTCAGCTAATATATTTCAATCAGTTTCTCAACACTTTGATGTGGAACAAGAATTTCACTGTCCGAGGGGTCGAGAAGGCGGAGATTTCCGAGCGGATCGAGCCCGGTGAAGCGCCCGCCAAGGCACCCCCCGTCTGGTAGTTGGAGCCGCACCGGGACGGGCGTCCTCCAGCGGGCATTCAGCTCCCGGATGGCAGCCGCCATGCCGCCTTCCTGCATCTCCTGGTGGGCGTCGGCCAGCGCATTGAGCGTCCGGACGGTCATTTCAAAGACATCCGGAACATCCGGTTTTCCTGCGGCACCACAAACCCGCTCCAGGCTTGTCGAGATGGCGGCGAGTGCAGGGTCGGTGTCCCAGGGGGCGTTTTTGACATTCAGTCCGAGGCCGACAACAAGCGTCTTGCGGGTGGACTGCTCGATCAGGAGCCCTCCGAGCTTTTTGGGACCGGCCATCAGGTCGTTCGGCCAGCGGAGGCGCACCCCCGGAACCTGCATCTGCTCCAGCATGCGAACGAGATGAACCCCGACCATCAGCGAGAATCCGGCCCATTGCTGTGGGCTTCCCTCCGCGGGGAGCACGGCGGAAATCCAGAGCCCGCCGGGATCGGAAACAAAGACGCGACCGAAGCGTCCACGGCCACCGGTCTGGGTATCCGAACGCACCGCACTCCACGCGGGAAGATCGCGCGCCAGATCGTTCGTGGATCCGGCGGACAGGTATTCAAACAGCCGCCACCCGGCGGTGCCGACGGTCTGCAAGTTTTCAGTTTTCAGCACAGAAGACTCCCGCCTCTCAATGCTTTTCTGAACACTGAACACCCGCGCGATAGCGCTTCGTAATAGACATGGATGGATTGTTGTGTAGCCGGGAGGCAAAACTGAACACTGAAAACTTCAAATTTCACTTCGGCGCGAGGATCCGCTCGGCATATTTGGCGAGGATGTCGCACTCGAAGTTGACCTCATCGCCCGCCGCGACGGCTCCGAGGTTTGTGGCCTTGCGGGTATGGGGGATGATCCAGATCGTGAAGGTGTCCGAGCCGAGTTCCGCGACGGTGAGACTCACCCCATTGATCGCGACGGAACCCTTGTAGGCGATGTAGCGGGCAAAATCGGCCGGCATGTTGAAGTCAAGCCGGAGATCCCCGCCCTTGGAAGTCACCGCGCGGAGCGTGGTGGTGGTGTCGATATGTCCTTGGACAAAGTGTCCACCGAGCCGACCGTCGGCCGCGAGCGCCCGCTCGAGGTTCACCCCGTCGCCCGGCCGCAGGTTCTTGAGGTTCGTGCAGCGCAGCGTCTCCTCGAGGAGATCAAACGAGATGAGGCCCTTCTTGTGTGAGGTGACGGTGAGGCAGCATCCGTTGACCGCAATGCTGTCGCCGGTGTGGATGCGCTTCTCGATATGCGGCGCTGTCAGCGTCAGTTGTGTGGATTCCGTGGTGCGGCGGAGCCATTGGCATTCGCCCAATTCTTCGACAAGTCCTGTAAACATCAGCGGCATCATCGGCGAAAATCCGCACTCTCTGCAATGGGATTTCCTTAAACCCGAAAACGTCCTATGGAGGGGAATAGATGGCGCAAGATGCTGGCCGGCAGGGCCTGCGAAAGCGCGAGGCGTTTCCGCTGTGATCCGGTGAGCGCTGACAAAGGCCCTTTGCGGCCGGCAGATTGTGGCAGATCGCCCCGATCAAAGGACGTTTTCGGGTTAAACTCGCCTTGCGGCGGGACCTCGCCGCGGATATGTGATCGTGCAACATGCTCCGGTTCCCTGCCTGGCTTGCGGGTGTCCTGCTCGCTTTCCTGTTCCTCGCCCCCCGCGCCTTTGCGGTGGAGGAAGGCGCGGCATTCCCGACGCCGTTGGAGACCTACAACGACGGATCCGGGTTCGACGTTTGGGCGAAGCTGGCCGGGCGGATCGCCAAAGATCCCTTCAACCTCGTCGCGACGGCAATTTTCCTGGCGGCCATCGTGCACACGTTCCTCGCCGCGAGGTTCCGGATGATCTCGCACCGCTTCGAGCACGAATACGTGGCGCTGTGCCGCCGGGTGGATAATGGCGATGCGTCGGTCATCGCCCAGCGCGACAAAAAGCGGTTTCTCTCGGTGGTCTTCCATTTCCTCGGGGAAGTGGAGGCGGTCTTCGGGATCTGGCTGATCCCTCTCGCCGCGGCGATTGTGCTGATGAAGGGACCCGCCGCCGCCAAGACCTATTTCAACGGGGTGAACTTCACCGAGCCGATCTTCGTGGTTGTCGTCATGGCGATCGCCGGCTCGCGCCCGGTCCTGTTCTTTTCTGAAAAGTGCCTTGAAAAATTTGCACGCCTCGGCGGGGCGACGCCGGCGGCCTGGTGGCTCGCGATTCTGACCGCTGGCCCACTGCTCGGCTCGTTCGTCACCGAGCCTGCCGCGATGACAATCTGCGCGCTGCTTCTGGTCACGAAGTTTTTCAAGTTCCAGCCGTCCATGACTCTCCGTTACGCGACCATCGGGCTTCTGTTCGTCAACATCTCGGTGGGGGGTACGCTCACTCACTTTGCCGCGCCGCCGGTGGTGATGGTCGCCGGAAAATGGGGCTGGGACCTGCCGTTCATGTTCATGCAGTTCGGATGGAAGGCCGCGCTCGGAATTGCCATCTCGAATGCGGTCGTTTTTTCTGTCTTCCGCACCGAGCTACTTTCGCTCCGCGGAGCCACGGAGGCGATCCCCGCGCGTTCGCCGGGAGTTCCGTCATGGGTCGTCGGCGTCCATCTGGCCTTCATTGCCTTTGTCGTTTCCACCTCGCACTACGCCGCCGTTGTCGTGCTGATCTTCATGCTGTTTCTGGCGTTTGTGATGGCGACCGAACACAGCCAGGACCAGATCAATTTGAAGCCTCCTGTCCTCGTCGGATTTTTCCTTGCCGGACTCGTCATCCACGGAGGGTGCCAGCAGTGGTGGATCGAACCGGTTCTGCGAAGCATGGGAACCGTCCCCCTGCTCTTCGGATCCACCGCGCTGACCGCATTCAATGACAACGCCGCGATCACCTACCTCGCGTCCCTCGTGCCGGGGTTCTCGCCCGAATGCAAATTTGCGGTCGTCGCGGGTGCGGTCGCGGGAGGCGGGCTCACGGTCATCGCCAACGCCCCGAATCCGGCCGGCCAGTCGATTCTTCAGGGTCATTTCGGGGACGAGGGCGTCAATGCCTTCAAGCTGTTTTTGGCCGCCCTTTTCCCGACGGCCGTGATGATTCTGGCATTCCTGTTTTTGCCCTGATCCGACCGGCGGCCCCTGTCCTCACGACAGTTTGTTGGATGGTATTTTTTATTAGTTTCCTTTGCATATAAGTTATTTTTCGTATTATCCTCAGGACCGTGGATTTGGCAGCAACCCCTGATCCATATCCCTGTAATGATCCCGAACAGCGCCTCCCAGGTCCGCAAATACATCCAGTCCCAGTGGAACGCGACAGTCCGCGTTCCCGGTTCCGCCGCGCGCGGGGTGATTGATCTCCCGCACCCGTATGCGTCACCAACCGCCGGCGATACATTTCCGTTTCTTTGTTACTGGGACACCTATTTCACCACGCTCGGGCTGTGGGCCGACGGACGCGATGTGCTGGCGCGCGGGCAGTCGGACAACTTGGCCTGGCTGATCGAGCGCTACGGGTATGTCCCCTGCTACATCCTCGAGTGGGATCTCACCCGCTCGCAAAACCCGGTGGCCTCAATCCTTTTCCGCGAACGTTACGAGCGCGATCCCGATCCGCAGTGGCTGCGCCGGGCCTACGACGCCATGCGCCGCGAGCATGCATTCTGGGCCACCCACCGCACGACGGCAAACGGGCTCTGCCGCGGATTCGTCCACGGCGGGCCGGACGACATCGAGAATTTTTCCAAGGTCCTTCAGGAGCGGCTCGGGCCGGTGCCGGAGGATTTCGAGGCACGTCAGCGGTTTTTGTCCGAGGCGATGGCGGAGGCGGAGACGTGGGATTTCACCCCGCGCTTCAATGGCGAAGCGTCGCATTACAATCCGGTCGACCTGAACGCGATGGTCTATGTTCTGGAAAACAACATCGCCTGGGCGGCGGCGGAACTGGGGGACACTGCAGCCTCAACCGCATGGCAGACGAAAGCCGGACAACGACGGGAACTGATCAATAAGATTTGCTGGGATGATTCCCGGGGGTGCTACTACGACCACAACTTCGTCACCGGCGAGTTCAGCCCGGTGCTCTCGGCGGCGGTCACCTTCGCGCTGTGGGCCGGAGTTCCTGACGAAAAGCGGGCCGGTCAGTGCATCGCCCGGCTGCTCGAGTTGGAGTTCGATCACGGACTCGCCACATGCGAGCCGGGACAAAACCGGCGCTCCGTCCCCTGCCAGTGGGACTATCCGAACGTCTGGCCGCCACTTCAGGCCTCCGCCGTCTTCGGGCTTCTCCGCTACGGTCGCGAAGCGGATGCCCGGCGCATCGCGGAAAAATATCTCGCAACCGTCTGCCGGAATTTTGAAGCGACGGGCCAGCTCTGGGAAAAATACAATGCCGCGAGCGGCGGCACCGACGTCTCGGACGAATACCCGATGCCTCCGATGATGGGATGGACGGCCGGCACATTCTCGTGGTTCCACGCCTGGCTCACCGGAGAATCGGAACCTCCAAAAATTTGCGAATCCATCCGAGAGTGGACGGAAATCGGCGCGATGTGGGA
>QYQL01000173.1 GCA_007280915.1 Verrucomicrobiaceae bacterium
ACCCACGTGACCATCGAGCGCCTCAAGCGCGCCTACCTGTCCGCCCACCCGCGCGCGCAGGAGAACTGAGCCCCCCATCCCCCGCCAAAACCATCCTGTGAACCATTACAAAGAATGTCTCAGCTGAGACATTCTTTGTAAGGAGTTTTCCGGGATCCGGAGGGGTATCCCTCAGCCGTGGATGGGTGTGTGGCTGGCGCTCAGGAGTTCGCGGCGAAGCATGTTGAGGGCGGATTGGGTGGCGAGCTGCTTGAATGTTTCGCGGTCGCGGGGGAGGACGAACCGACGGCAGTCTGTCGGCCGCCTTTGCGGGCACTCCTTGTGGTGAGGGGGTCTCTCGACGACGTGTCAGCGCCGTGACCGGGCGCGCGCCGGCGCGGTGCTCTTCCGCAGGATGAGGCGCGGCTGGATGATATGCGCTCCTTTTCCGGGCTCCCCACTGCGGAGGGCGTTCAGGATCAGATCGGTGGCCACACGGATGTGACGCTCAAAGCAGACGTCCACCACCGACAACTCCGGCACGGAATACTCGGCCAAGACCGTGTCTCCGAAGCTGATCATCGAGACATCTGCGGGCACCTTGACCCCGAGATCCCGCAGGCCGTGAAGCACTCCCACGGCCAGTTCGTCATTTTCGCAGATGATGGACGACGGGCTGGGATGCTTTGCCAGATAACGCTTGATCGCCTGACGGGCAATCCGGGGCCGGGCTTCCATGCTTTTTGTGTTCACGCTCAAAGTCGTTTGCACGGGGGTCTGCCGCCTCCACTCCTCCAGAAACTCCTCCATTGGCTGGTGCACGATCCTGTCATGGACAAAGAGAATCGTCCGGTGCCCGAGTTTCCGGAGGTGGGCGATGGCCAGGCGCATCCCTGCCCGGTCATCGGCCTTGACCCACGGCACGCTCTCCACCTCCGTGCGGTTGCCAACAAGAACAACCGGCCCGTGCGGTTCGCGCAAGGCCCGGCCGATTTTTCCCCGCAGTGCGGAAGTGGCGGGGAGCAAGAGGAGGCAGGGGGCTCCCGAGGCGATGGCGCGCAGGGCGAGATGGTCGTTGGTGCCATGAACGATGGTCAGCCTGGTCATCCACCCGTGCTCGCGCGCAATTCCCTCGACCGCTTTGAGCAGCGGCGTGGAGAACGTGTCGAGGTGGAAACAGAGGAGGTTGAGATGAACGGATTCGGCAATGTGCAGGGCATCGTGCGCGACCATTGTGCGTTTGCCAAAGCGCTCGCAGAGCCCCTCCGCCACCAGCGTCTCGATGGCCCGGCGGGCCGTCATGTAGCTCACCCCGAACCGCTCAGCCAGCAGACGTTCCCCGGGAAAAAATCCCCCGGGCTGGAACTCCCCCTCAAGCAGAGCCTGGCGCAAACCGTTGCTGACCTTCAGGTGCTTGTGCTCCGCTGTTTTTTCGGGGCGCTTTTTCATGCCCGACATCCTACCACATGCCCGATGGATCAGTCCACGGCGATGACACGGCGATGACACGGTGGTCAGCGGAGCAGGACTTCCGGCAATCAGTGCGGTCTTTGTCGGGGTCTTTCCAGTTTCTTTCACGGGTTCCGAATGTTTTTCTTGCCAACGGCGGCGGCGGGCGGTTGATTCATTTTATGCTCTATAGCAAGTTCTGTTCATGAAGGCGTCCGCCCATCGCATCGGCCCGGAAAATTCCCCGCCCCGCAGTCGGGAGGAAGCGCCCCGGTTTTATTCGTTTTGGGCCATCAACGGGCCACTGGATGCCGCCCGGCTGCGATCACAATTGGACCGGTTGAAAGCTGCCGGGTTGGATGGGGTGGTTTTTCACCCCCGCTTTTACCCGGGCACGCCACCGTATCTTGACGGGCGTTATATGGAGCTGGTTTCGGGTGCGATCTTGCATGCCAAATCCATCGGGCTGGCCTTTTGGATCTATGACGAAAACGGGTGGCCGAGCGGCATGGTGGGCGGGCAATTGCTCGCACGCCATCCCGACGACGCTCAATCCTGGGCGGGACTCGGAACGGAGATGCCGGAGCGTCTCCTTGCGGAGTTCGAGCACGGGGGGCGGCGCTGGTATTTGGGGGAGCATAGCGGCCCCGGGGTGGATTATTTCAGCCGGGCGATGACGGATCATTTCATCGAAATGACGTATGAGCGTTATCGTGCGGGCCTGGCACAGGAGGCGTTCGACCATGTGGGGGCTTTTTTCTGCGATGAGCCGGAGTTCGGGTTGGGGCACGCCTGCGCCTTTTTACCGAAGGCGGGGGCGATCCCCTGGACTGCGCGCCTGCCGGAGCTGTTTGAACAACGG
This sequence comes from Verrucomicrobiaceae bacterium, assembly GCA_007280915.1. Lineage (GTDB taxonomy): Bacteria > Verrucomicrobiota > Verrucomicrobiia > Chthoniobacterales > Terrimicrobiaceae > QYQL01. The sequence continues at coordinate 2,291 of QYQL01000173.1, forward strand.
TATGCTCTCGATTTCACGCCGCTGATCCCGCTCCTTTTTTTTCCCGGACCGGGATCCGCCGAAGTGAGAGTCCAATTCTGGGAGCTGCTGACCGATGTCTTCTGCGAAAACTTTATGGTGCCGATCAACGCGTGGTGCCGCCGGCATGGCAAAGATTTTACGGCTCATGTGAAGGGTGAGGAGCACCCGCTTTTTCAGGTTGCTACATCCGGCTCATGCCAGCAGGTCTTCCGGCATCTCTCGCTTCCCGGGATTGACGCCCTGGAGCGGTATCCCTCAAATGATTTTTATCCCCGCCAGGTTTCGACCGCTGCCCGCCAATTCGGGGACGGTCGCTGCATGGTCGAGGCGTTTGGCGGCTCCGGCTGGGGAAGCACACCGGAGGATCTCGAGCGCTATCTTCTCTGGCTCGGACGCAACGGCCTGACCGATTTCGTCATGCACTTGAGCCAGTATCGCCTCGACAGTGCGGCCATGCAGGATTGGCCTCCCTCGCAACCGTTGCACCTGACCTGGAGTCATCTGTATGCCGGGGTGCTCGACCGCGTTCGGCGCGAGTTGCAAGCCCATCCGCGCGAGGTTGCGGACACGCTGCTGATTGCTCCTTATCGCGCCATCATGGCGTGCTACCAACCGGCGGACTTCCTTGAGACAAATATCCATACCGCCGCCACCTACCCGGACGGTCCGGCGGGCGACATCAACACGCGCTTCATGGCTCGGGTGGAGTCCCTGCGCCTTGCGGGCGCGCCTTTTGATGTGGTTGATGAGCGCACAGTGGAAGAGTTCGGAAAAATCTCACAGGATCGTCTTCATATCGGCAAGTGCAGCTATCAACGGGTGATCGTTGATGGAGCGGCCCGCCTGGATGAAGCGGCGCAGGCTCTCGTGAAGCCACTGGTCGTGCCGGTCACCCCGGTGGTTACGGTCAACCCAATGGCCGCTTCGTTGTCGGCCCCGCAAGTCGCCGTCCCGGTGCGGTGGCGATTGCTCGAACACCCGGTCAACAGCCTTTTCCTCGAGTCCAAAACGGAAGCCGATGGTTGGTTCGGCATCACTTTTATCAGTGGGGCTTTGCCGTCCGACGTGGAACTCGAGTTGGTCTTTGCGGATGAGATCGCCGGGTTTTCGCTGAATGGTCTGGACGGAGAGTTGTCCGCGTCCGACGAAGGGTCCAGGGTCACGCTGTCGGCTGCATCTGTGCGTGCGACGAATCATCTGCGTTTTCGTCCCGCACGTTTGGTGGAGCGACCCTTTGTTTGGCTGCATGGCATCTTCCGCGTCTGCGCGACTGGCCCGTTTGCAGCCGGTCCCGGGGGCACCATGAAATGCGACGGACCGTTCCGAATCGAGGCTGCGCGCGATTCCATCGGTTCCGATCTGATCGCCGATGGCTTTCCATTTCTTCGCAACGCGCTGAAGGTGGAGTGTGAGGCAGTGTTTCCATGCGCAGCCGCCTCGCTGGCGCTGGTGGGAGGGATGGCCGATGCCGTGCAACTGAGCCTTGACGGGATCAATCGAGGTTGGATCTGGCCGATGAGCGGCGAATACCGGTTCGAAGCCCCCCTGTCACCGGGCCGTCATCATCTGGGACTGGAACTCATTCCCAACGGATATAATTTCTACGGGCCGCACCACTATTTCGGCGGCGATTGGTTCGTGGTCAGCCCCGACCAGATTCATGGCCGAAAGAACTTCGCCGACCCCGCAGACTCCCCCGCGATGACCCATGTCCCCGGCTGGCATTTCCGGCGGTTCGATCTGCCGACGGGGCTCTCGCTCAAGCCGGGATCCGTGACGAGCAAGGAGTGAAGGAACTGATTCGCGACATGGCCGCCCGGCCGATCATGAACCGCCGCCCGTCATAAATACCGTGTGTGTGGCGGCTTCCTGCGGAGCGCGTGGGGCGCGAAAGTTTCTGATTGCATATCTGCTATATAGAACTAAAGAATCTCTTGCGCGTTATGTCAAAATCCCCCGGTTTCTATCCCCCGGTTCGCCTTTTCCCAGAGGCTTTTCATACCGCCCGTCGTCGGCGCACGGGCTTCACGCTGGTCGAGATGCTGGTGGTCATCGCCATCCTGGCGATTCTGGCGGCGCTGCTTTTCCCCGCGATATCGAAAGCGCTCGGAAAAGCGCAGGAAGCGGACGCGCAGCAGGATCTCCGGGCGATTCACGCGGCGACCGTGCAGTATTTGACGGATCACGACGGCGCGTTTTTCAGCCAGTTCGATTATGCCGGACCGGGCGGAGCATGGGGCAACCTCTGGGTGGACAAGCTTCAGGACTACCTGCCTGCCCAAGGTGTCGTTTCAGGCACGGGCGGGCGAAACCCGGTTTTTTACAGCGTCAAGGTGAAACAGGCGAACCGGTGGATCGCGGATTATGCTCCCAGTGACAACCTGATGAGCGAAAGCGACAGCCAATCCCCTTTGAGCGCCGTGCGCCTCGTCACCGTTCGTCGGCCAACACAGGAGGTGATGTTTGTTGAAGGCGCAAATAACTCCCCCCCCGGGAAAGTTCCCGAGAGCAGCGGAGCTTTCAACATCTGGGCGAAGCAGCTGGTGATGGGAAACTTCACCTACCCCAATACGATCGCGCGACGGCATGGCGGGACCGGGGCGGAGGCCTTTTACGTCGTGTTTTGCGACGGCCATTCCGCGCGGATCTCGTTCAAGGAGTTTTCAAACGACAAAGATCTTCGGCAGACCATGTTTTCCGCCAATGCGGGCGGGAATTCCATTTACCGATAAAGAAAGCAGAGGGATGATGAAAAAGATGAGTGAATTGTTGACAGAGGTTGCGGCGAGGGTGGTGTTCGCAACCGGACGGGAGCCGTTATGATCAAAACCCCGTGGATGAGCGGCTGGAATCGCGCGGCATGGTTGTGCGCATGCATGAGCCTGACGGGCTTTTTCGGTCGGGCCTCGGGCGCTCCCCTGCCGAACATCGTGGTGATTCTCGCGGATGACCTGGGATATGGCGATCTTTCCTGCTACGGTGCCAAAAAGATCAGCACTCCGAATATTGACCGGCTGGCAAAAGACGGCATGCGTTTTACGGATGCCCATGCGCCTGCGTCCGTTTGCTCGCCATCACGCTATGCGCTGATGACCGGCCGGTATGACTGGCGGACGTCCGAGCAGTGCGGGGTGCTGATGGAGGATGCGCCGCTGCACATTGAGCCGGGCCGCCTGACGCTGGCCTCCATGCTGCGCAAATGCGGCTATCGCACCGGATGCATCGGGAAGTGGCATCTCGGAATCGGCATGAATCCGAAAACCGACTGGAATGCCCCTCTCGCTCCCGGGCCGTTGGAAGTCGGCTTCGATTGCTTTTTCGGGCTGCCTGCCAATCATGAAAACCAGCCTTTGATCTACATTGAAAACCACGAGGTCGTTGACCGGGTGCCGGGAGAAAAAATCGAGATCACCGGGCGCTCCGCCGACGACATGACCAAAGGTGTGACGAAACCCCGCGTCAATGAAGAATGCGGGCTGGTGTTGGCGGACAAGGCGGCGGCATTCATTGAGGGAGCTTCCGCCGACAAGCCATTTTTTCTCTACTATGCGCCGATCGAACCGCACAACCCGATTACTCCGAACGAGCGGTTTCAGGGAACCAGCCAGTGCGGGCCGTATGGAGATTTTGTGCAGCAGCTGGATCATGATGTCGGAGTGGTGATCGGGGCGCTGGAGCGCAAGGGCGTGTTCGATAATACGCTCATCATTCTGACCAGTGACAACGGCGGGCTCGTCTATGGGCCGGACGGACAGACCCCTCAGTCGCTGGCTTTGCGCATGGGCCACAAAATCAACGGCGAGTTGCGCGAGGGCAAACACCGGGTCTATGAAGGTGGAAGCCGTGTTCCGTTGATCGCCTGCTGGCCGGGTCACATTCCGGCGGGAACGGAAAGCGCGCAGGTCATCAGCCTGGTGGATCTGATCGCCACATTCGCCGATGCGGTCAACTACCGGTTCGACGACCGGGAGTTGGTGGAGGACAGCTTCAGTGTTCTGCCCGTCCTGCTGGGGCAGCACAACGACACCCCGATCCGCGCGCCGGTGATTTCGGTGTCCACCCTCGGGATCTTTTCCATACGGGATGGAGATTTCAAAGCCGTTGAAGAGCGGGACCGGCTCCCGGCCATTACGAAACACATGCCCAAACCGATCGAATGGTGGGGTTCGGACAACCGGAAGCAGGTTTACAATTTGAAAAACGATCTGTCCGAACGTCAAAACCTGATGGCCGAGCGGCCGGATGTCTATGAGCGCCTGACGGCGATTTTGACGGAATTGCGCAGGGATGGGAGCAGCAAGGCATTTGACGCGACGGTTGCGCCATGAAAAGCCCCCGGTAAAATTCCGAAAAACTGTGGCATCGGCGTCCCGCCAATGAGATCAACCCGTTCATGGCCGGGAAGCCCATGCCACTTCAAGCAAGAGGATCCCGGGTCGGCCGCCTGCTGCACGGCTATTCTGAAATCGAAAATCCGTTCAGAAGCGCGACAGGGGCTTTCTCCAAAGTTCCGAAATTGGAGAGGCCGATGACCGGTTCCATGTCGTCTTTCAAAACTTCCACCGTCCGGGGATTCAAGGCGCGCCGGACCCCTTCGCCGTCCGGGGTTCGTTCCGTCGCCGGACCCGCTGCAACAATTCCGGAGCCTTCGACTGTGACGGAGGCTGTTCCGTCTTCGAAACGCACCTTGAGATTCTTGGGGCACTCCGTGAGGGTGCAAAGTTCAAAGAATGCCGCGCTGCCGGTCAGGTTGTTCGACCCCTGCCATTCCGGGCTCTCCTCCATCTCCCAGCGCTCGCGCAGCGCGAGGGCGTATTGACCGGACGGAAGCTCCCTCAGCTCCACCGCTGCCCCGCGCCACTTGCCACGCCCGAGGAAATAATTGATTCCTCCGCCTTCGGTGGCAATCAACCCGGTCCAGAGCACCGGGTAGCTCGCCTCGATGCGGGCTGAAAGCTTGTCCACATCCAGAACGATCTCGACCGGCTTTGTGGAATGATCCCCCGGGGGGAAACAAACCGCCGCCACCGCCGAGCCAGAGGGCACGCCCGTGGTCAGCCGGAGTTTTTTGTCGTCCAGCCCGACGCCGGCCGAGGCCCCGTGGGTGACGATGGCCGCGCTCTCCGGGAGGCCGGCGTCCGTCGCCGCGTCAAAACGCACCGGATCCGCCGCGATCCCCGGATGTGTTGAAAGGATCAGAACCAGAAGAGGCAACAACCTATATAGCATCTTCAAATGCTGCCACAGGAATTTTTCCGCGCAAGAAAAAAATGGAAAGACCTCTTGACTTCCCTGTTCCGGGCGGTCTATATATCAAACTATATAGCACAACCTATATAGCAATAAACCAAATCCCACCATGAAAAATCACACCCTCCGTCTCCTCGCCGGTTTGCTCGCCGCCATCGCCCTGCTGTTTCCCTCCGCATCGCAGGGGACGCCGCTTTACTGGGACACGAACGGCACGGCGAGCGGCTTCGGCAGCAGCTTCACCGGGAACTGGAACGGCATTGCCACCAACTGGAACTCCGACATCACCGGCGGCGCGGGCGGCACGCTGACGGCCGCCACGACATCTTCCGACGCCCTCAGTATTGTTGCGGGCGGAGCGACGGGGGTCATCAACCTGACCGGTTCCCAGGCGGCCGGTTCGCTGGATTTCGCCAACACGGCCAACCTCGTCGCGCTGCAAATCAGCAACGGCGGCAGCCTCGCCGTCGCCGGGGCCATCGCCGACACGGGCGCGGGAAATTCCCGCATTGATGTCATCAATTCCACACAGGCGAACGCCGCGTCCATACTGACGGCCACATCTTTGGCGACCGGCGCGGTGAACCTGAATTCGACAACCGGGGGGGCGCAGTATTGGACGACCGGCTACAACATGACCCTCATCACCCAGTTCGGGATCGGCGCGGCGAACAACAGCAACACCTTCCGCCAGACCGGCGGCACCATCAGCATCGCTGATTCCAACTACGGTCTCGCCCTGGCAACGGATTTTTCTGCCAACCCCACTTCCGGCACCTCCAGTTACATCATGGACGGCGGCACGCTGGCGGTTTACCGCATTGGCGTTGGCAACTTCAACGGCAACAACTCCGGGATTGACCGCTATGCCGGCACGGGCGTGCTGGAATGGAATGGCGGCACGATCCAGCAGTATGCGACGGACGGCGCGCTGAATATCCAGAACGGTTCCGCGTTCCAGAGCTACAATGGAACCGGCACGAAGGACATGCAGCTCAACACGAGCAAGCCGGTCAGCATCCAGCTCTCGCAGACCGGCACCCACACGTTCAATGCCGATGGAGCCAGCGGGCAGATCATTGTTTCGCCGTCCGCGCAGATCGTGGACAAATCCGGCGAGGCGGGCACATTGACCAAAACCGGATTGGGCACTCTCGTCTTCACCGGAGGCGGCTCCACGGCGGTCAATTCCTGGACCGGCAACACGACGGTGACCGCAGGCAAGGTGATGACCGACTACAGCATTATAGCCGGACAGGCCGCTACGGTTGGCACCGACAGCCTGAGCAACGCCTACAGTTCTGCCTCCGCGCTCGTCCTCAACGGCGGCAACTATGAGTTGAAAGGCCGCAGCAGTGCCAGTGCCGCCAGCGTCGGCAGCCTCACGCTTACCTCCGGCACTTACACGCAAACCGTCGGGAGCACCGCCGGCATGGTGGTCGGCCAGGCGGTCACAAATGCGAACCTGCCCACAGGTTCCTACATCCGGCGCATCCTCAGCGGCACGACGGTTGAGCTGAACGCCATGAGCACGAATACGGTTACCCAGACCGGGAACCAGACGCTCAACTTCGGAGCTGCCAGCTTTGCCAACACGCAGACGGTCAACAATGTCGCGCTGGCGCAGGCGGGCACTGCCACGACGATCACGGTGACTCCCGCGACTGGCACCTCCACCACCTTGCTGACTTTCGGAAACGTCACCGGCGCGGGTGGTTTCACCAAGGCCGGGACCGGCACGCTCAGCCTCACCGGCAACCTCACCTACACCGGCGGCACCGTTGTCAGCGCGGGCACGCTGAACTTCGCACCGACCTCCGGCAACAGCACGCTCACCGGGACCATCACCGGCTCGGGAGCCATCATCAAGTCCGGGAACGGCACCACGATCATCGCCAATCCGACAGCTGGAGCAAACACGTTTGTCGGGTCCGTGGTTGTGAACGGCGGAACGCTTAAAAACGCCGGGGCGAATGCCGGAGGACTCTTTGCTGCGTCATCCTTCACGGTGAACAACGGCGGCATCCTTGATGTTGGCAACCTCGGAATTGGGTGGGCCTTGTATAATAATTCCATAACCATCAACAGCGGTGGAACGGTGCAGGGTGGACTTCAGGGCATTAGTGCCCTGACGATGAATGGCGGCACGCTTCAGGGGACAGCGTCCAGCGGCCAGTCGTTCGCGCTGAACAGTGATGTTACCGTAGGCGGATCGTCCGCCTCGACTATTGCGGGAACTGCCGGTGGCGTGAGCCTGAGCTATAATGCAGCCGCAGGTGTGTCGCGGACATTTACCGTTGCCGATGCAACCGGCGACGCTGCCGCCGACCTTGTTGTTTCGACTCCCCTGGTCAACAGTTGGAACACCGGCAGCAGTGCCAACCTCATCAAGGCTGGCGCGGGCACGATGGTGCTTTCTGCCGCCAACACTTACAACGGGACCACGGCGATCACCATGGGCACGCTGCAGATCGGTGCCGGCGGCTCGACAGGTTCGCTCGCGACCGGCAGCGCGATCACCAACAACGGGACGCTCGCCTTCAGCCGCAACAACACGATCACCCAAGGGACGAACTTTGCCAGCGTTATCGGCGGAACGGGCAATGTCACGCAGTCCGGAACGGGCACACTGGTGCTTTCCGGAACGAACTCCTACACAGGAACCACAACAATCACGTCCGGGACACTGGTTATCTCCGGTGGCGGCAGCATTGGAAATGGGGCGGTGGCACTGAACGGCGGCACGCTGATCGTCAATGGCGCGGTCGGCAACGGGGGAGTCACGGTGGGCAGTGGCGCGACAATGGGCGGCAGCGGCTCGATCACCGGTGCCGTCATCGTCAGTGGCACGCTGGCTCCCGGCAACAGCCCGGGCAACATCACCGTGGCCAACAGCGTGACCCTCGCAGACGGGGGAGCGTTGAGCATGGAGATCAACGGGGCGACTGTCGGCACCGGGTATGACCGGTTGACCATGACCGGCGGAGGCACCCTCTTCTCGCTCAACGGGACGAACGACCTGATTCTGAGCCTTGGCTACACGCCAGCCAACAACGCGCTCTTCTTCCTAGTGGACAACCAAGGAGGCAGTGCGATCAGCGGGGTCTTTGAGAAACTCAATGGCACGGTGACGACTCTGGCACAAAATTCGACATTCACCGTGGGTCTGCAAAGTTTCAAGATCAGCTACACTGGCGATGTGGCGGGGAACAGCTTCTTGGGAGGCGATGATCTGGTGCTCCAAGCCGTCCCCGAACCGGCCGCATGGATCATGGCCGCCCTCGGCCTCACGGTGACCGTGGTCTTTCGCCGCCGCCGTCGTGAATGAACGGGTAACGCACTTCATCCTTCCGCCTTCATACTTCATCCTTTCCCTTTGGGGGTTGATCCGCATGTTCTGTCGCTGGGGAGCGACAGGGGGGCATTCGGATCGCAGGCCGCCGCAGCGGGGATTTCCTCGCTGCGACGGCTTTCCCTTATGAACAGCGCAGCGCAAAAAAATCATCACAGAAATACAGACATGAAAACTAGCTTCAGAGGGACTGGGGACGTGGCAGAGGTTGGGTGTCGATTTTTTTTCCGAAAAATCAAAACCGGACCTATAAACAACCATGGCATGAAACGATCCCTTATTATCCTTGTGGCCGCGTGTGCGCTGGCCTCCCCGATCCGTGCCGATGACCTGGAGAAACATTTTGCCGCGCCGCCGGCCGGGTGCCGGCCATGGGTCTATTGGCGTTGGCATTGGAGCTATGCCGAATTGATCACCAAGGAAGGCATCACAGCGGATTTGGAGGCGATGGCGGCACAGGGTCTCGGTGGCGTGAATCTGGACACCGTCGGAAAAGTGACGCCCGGCAAGCAGGCGGCACTCTACATGAGCGACGACTGGCTGGCGTTGATCGCCCATGCGCGCACCGAGGCGACCCGGCTGGGCCTCGAATTTTGCATCCATAATGGCGACGGTTGGGCGAACAGCGGAGGGCCGTGGATCACGCCGGACAACGCCATGAAGGAACTGACGTTCACCGCCACCAAAGCGACAGGCCCGCAGCACGGATCATTCAAGCTGCCCGAACCGGAATCCCATCTTGGATTTTATCGGGACATCGCAGTGCTGGCTTTTGAGGCGACAAAAACCAACGCCATTCCCGCTGGCGTCATCAATTTGACCGCGTTGATGGATCGCTCGGGAACGCTCTCATGGGATGTTCCCGCCGGCGAATGGTCCGTCCTGCGTATCGGTTATACCGCCACCGGCAAGTTGAACGCGGTTCCCAGCGATGCCGGTTCCGGTCTGGAATGCGACAAACTCAGTCCGCAAGGGATCGAGGCGCACTGGCGTGGCATCGCACCGCTGTTGCGTGTGTTGACCAAGAACGGAACCAAGCTGCCGCCTTACATCGGCGTGGATAGCTGGGAATGCGGTGCACAGAATTGGACCGAACGTCTGCCAGAGGAGTTCAAGGCGCGGACGGGCTATGACATCACGCCGTGGCTGCCGGTGCTCGCGGGCCACAGCGCCGCCGCGGGCGGGTTGGCGCCGCGCTTCAGCGAGGATTTTGGTGAGCAACTCACCGGCATGAACCGCCGCAATTATATGGGGCGTTTCCGGTCTCTCGCGCATGCGGAGGGCTTTCAAACGCAATGCGAAGCGATCCCCGAGGCCGCGGATATTCCCATGGGCGAGTTCTGGGCGGTCAGCCAGCCGGAGACCGTTCATGGCCCGGAGGCGACGTTCTTCAAGGACGACCCGCTGCGGGTGATTGCCGTGTCCAACGACGTTCCTCCGCTCGGTCGCGGATGCGGGCGCAATATTATCGCGACGGAAGCACTGACCTCGCGGATGCAGAACTGGGAGCGCGCGCCTTCGGCGTTGAAGTCGGGAATTGATTGGTCGCTCTGCGCCGGCAACAACAAGACCGTCTTCCACCTCTACGCCATCCAACCGGACACCAATCGCAAGCCGGGCTACATGGAACACGGCACCGGGGTGAATCGCAACCTGACGTGGTGGCCGCAGGCGCATGCGTGGTTTTCCTATATCACGCGTTGCCAGTTCATGCTGCGCCAGGGCGTGCATGTCTCCGACGTGTGCTTCGCCGAAAACAACTTCGAAGCCTTCCGCGACCGCATCTTCCAGGAAGAATTCCCGGCGAAATTCCGCTACGACGTCTGCCCGTGGGAGGATTTGATTGAGCGCATGTCCGCCAAAGACGGACTGGCGGTGCTGCCGGAAGGCCAGGCCTACCGCCTGATTGTGCTGCCCAATCGCGGCGATATCCATGTGGCGGCGCTCCGCAAACTCAAGGAGCTTGTCGCCCAGGGTGTCGCCGTGCTCGGCCCGCGTCCCATCCGCGCCCGCGGCCTCGCCGATTATCCCCGCTGCGACGCGGAGGTGCAGGCGCTCGCCAACGAGTTGTGGGGCGACCAGCCGGGTGCCCGCGGCGAACATGCCTTCGGCAAAGGCAAAGTTTTCTGGGGAATGACCCCGGTTGAAGCCCTCGCCGCGCTCGGCGTCCCCCGCGATTTTCACTGCGCGCCGGGCAGTCCTGCCAGCCCCGGCATGGACTGGATTCACCGGCGCACGCCGGACGCCGACATCTATTTCGTGGTCAACCGCGCCGATCACGAGGTGACGACAGACGCTTTTTTCCGCATCACCGGCAAAACGCCCGAGCTGTGGGATCCCGACTCGGCCATCATCACGCGTCCGTTGATTCATGAGGAGCAAAACGGCATGACCCGGGTGCCGTTGACGCTGGAACCCTATGGCTCGTTGTTTGTCGTATTTCGCAAAACCAGCGCGCCCGCAGCGCAGCCGCAATTTGTCAGCTCCGAACCGGTTCTGTCCATCACCGGTCCGTGGCAGGTGCGCTTCCTCAATGGCATGGGCGCTCCGGCGCAAACAACGTTCGAGCAACTGCAATCGTGGACCGGGCACGCCGATCCCAACATCAAATGGTATTCCGGCTCGGCCGTTTATTCCTGCGACTTCCCGATTCCGGAAAATCTGCTGGCGACCAAACCCCGCCTCCTGCTCGATCTCGGCGATGTCCGCGAACTGGCCGATGTGAAACTCAACGGCCGGACGCTGGCGACGTTGTGGAAACCGAATTATCGTGTGGAGATCACCGCCGCCGCCAAATCCGGCGTCAACCATCTGGAGATCACGGTGGCCAATACCTGGCTCAACCGTTTCGTCGGCGACCTCGGCCTGCCGCCGAACCAGCGCGTCACGTCCATGGGTATTGCGTGCAGTGCCTACACCAAGGATACTCCGCTCCGCCCATCTGGACTGCTTGGCCCGGTGACGCTGCGGACGATGGCGGAGATGACCGGCAAACCCTGAACGAACAAAGCTCCATGAAGTTTCCCCTGATGTCCGTCGTTCTTTTCGCAGCAACCGTCACTCTCACGACAACAAGGGCGGAGGAGCGCCACCTGGGTCCGCCCGTTTACCTTGCCGCTCTGCATGAGCTCGAAGGCAGGGCGGTCCTGCATTGGAAATACAACATCGCCAGACCGGAGTTTGTAGAGGTCAAGGTGGCGGATTCGGAAGGCCGGGAGGTCGCGCGGGTGCGGCGTCCGGCCAGGCAGGTGGATGTGACGGGTCGGACCGGGCCATTCCGCCTGATTCCCTTGCAGGCCGATGGCAGCTTCGATACGGAGGTTGTCGTTCCGGTGGGGGCGATTCCTTTCCTTGTGTGGTTGAAAAAAACCCTGAAAATTTCCGATGCTGTCTCCCCGGCGGAACTTCCGCTGCCTCCCGTGCCCGCAATATCCCGGATCGGGATCAGGCGCAGGGACGGCCGTGCTGAATTTGTCGAACTCGCCACCGGGAAAGTTTTTCACCCGGCCGGGATGAATTATGTCCCGCTCCGCCACGGCGACCATGCCGCATTCGAAGCCGCCACGAGTGTCGGCAAGGGGTTTTACGATCCCCTCGAGGCCGAGTCCATGCTCCGTCTTCTCAGCGAAAACGGCTACAATACGGTGCGCGTTTTCCTCGCCGGTCGGAAGCCGGAAAATCCGGGACTGTCCGGCGAACACGATACCGGGGGCCTCTACAGTCCCTACCTTGACAATCTGGCCGATTTCCTCAAGAGGTCCGCCGCAAACGGGATTCATGTCATTTTCAACTTCTGTGATGTGGACCTGCCCAGGAACCGCTATTTTCGCGACAGGCTGAATGGAAAGGACGACAGCGAAAACCTGTTTTGCGCCGAGGGGGTTCTTGCCTGCCGGGAGATGGTCGCTTCGACTCTCGCTTACCTGAAAGCGAAGAACCCGGACTTGCTGAAGACGATTCTGGGCGTCCAATTCAACAACGAAATCTACGCGAAATTGAGCCGCTGGCCGTTCAATGAAAAGGGACCGGTGACCACGGCCAACGGAAAGACGTATGACATGAGCGTTCCCGCGGAGCGCGCCCGTTGTTACGAGGAGGGGCTGGAGTATTACTATCGCCAGGTTTGCGCGGCGGTGAAGGATGTGGACCCCGCGCTGTTGACGTGCGACAGCGTTTTTGTTGCCGCCGCCATAGGACGGGACCATCGGCAGGGCGCGGCCGCTTTCGACCTTGATCACGTCGCCAAGGGCTTCGAGTGGGACACGGAACTTGGCTCGCGCGTTCCCCCATCCCTCGTCGTCCTCGCGCGGAGCCCTTTGGATTTTGTGGATGTCCACCTCTACCCGGCCGGCAAGCTCTCCCATTACGAGCAGGAGGTGGAAGATCTTCTCGAGTCCTCCCGGTTCCGGGATGCCGTGGCAGAGGGACTGTGTTCAGAAAAGCCTGTCATCCTCGGCGAATTCGGGGCGTTCAAGGCGCAGGTAAAAAACGACACCGATGACGGCCTGTCCGGCGGGATGCGGCGCTGGAGCGAGATCCGCCGACTCGCCTGCGGGAAATTCGGCTTCGTCGGCTACCTCGGGTGGTCGCTCGAAACTTTCGCCCAGACAGACATCTTCCAAGCCCTCGCGTTCGGACCAGATTTTCTCCGGAAATTCCGCGGGGAATTTTCGTGGCCGGTGACAGGTCCGGATGCCTCGCCGGATCCGAAGGCTGCAGCAAAAATCCCTCTGGTTTTGAGTCCGGTGCCTCCCACCGGCCGCGCGAACGGGTTCTTGGTTCCGCAAAAGTTGATGCCATGATTCAAGGAAATCTGGCGATCATATCCGCTCTCCTGGCTGGAGCCATTTTGGCGACCAGCCATGCCGCAGACCGCAAGCCGAACATCCTGCTCATTGTGACCGACGACCAGGGGTTCGGGGATTTTGGGTTCATGGGAAACCCGAATGTCAAAACGCCGAATTTGGACCGGTTGGCGTCGGAATCGGCGGTCTTCTCCAACTTTGTGGTGACCCCCGCCTGTTCGCCCACGCGGGCATCCCTGCTTACGGGCCGCAACCATCTGCGCACGGGAGTCTGGGGGGTCGGCTCCCGCGCATTCCAACTCCGCGACGAGGTCATTGCCCCGGCGTTTTTTCAAAAGGCCGGCTACCGGACTTTCCATTGCGGCAAAGGGGACAGCACCTCGCTGCTCGAACTTCAAGCGTGGGATCGCGGTTACGACGATGCGGCGCTGCTCAATGGTCCCGGCAAGCCCGAGAAGGTTTCATCGGGCGGCTACACCCACCGCGACCCGATGATCGCCACCCGCGAATCCAATACACCGGTGGAGGGATGGACGGTCGATGTCATGAACGACCGGATTCTGGAATTCATCAAAAAGCCGGGAGCCCAGCCTTGGTTTGTGAACGCCTCCTACATCGTTCCACACTTGCCCTGGATCTGCGACGAACGCTTTTCCAAGCCCTGCCGCGACGCCGGATTCTCAGAGGAACTTGCCGCCTGCTACGGGTCCATCGCCCAGCTCGACGCGGCGGTCGGCCACCTCCTCGACGAAATCCGCAACGCCGGACAGGATACCATCGTTCTGCTTTTCAGCGACAACGGCGCGACCTCCCCGGATGTCGGCACGACCATGAGTTCCAACGATCCGGCATCCGCAAGCACTGACTGGAAACGCCGGAATTTCCTCGGTCTGCGCGGGAGCAAGGCGACGATCTGGGAGAATGGCATCCGCTCCACCCTGTTCGTGCGATGGCCGGGGCATGTTCCGCCGGGGCCGCGCGCGCAGCTTGGCGCGGTCGAGGACGTTCTGCCGACTCTGCTTGATTTGGCCGGCATCCCGGCGGAGATCTTGCCGCCCCATCAACCCTTCGACGGCATCAGTCTCCGCCCGGCGGTGATGGACGCCGGGGCTCCGGAGGAAGATCGCGGGATTTTCCGGATGGCCCTGGCCTTCGAGGGCTCTCCCGAGCAGTCCTCCATGCCTTCGGTGGCCGGAACGGGACTGATCTCCGACCCTCGACAACTGAAATTCGAAGACCACCACTTCTGCCTGCGCGGCCCGCGCTTCAAGTTTCACAGCCTGCGCGGAGGCGGCACCATGCTGGTGGATTTGCAAACCGATCCCGGGGAAACCCTTGATGTCAGCGGGGAACATCCCGAGATCGCGCGCAGCATGGCGGAGGCCTGCCGGAAGTGGTGGGACGGACTCATTGCCGAAGGACGCGCCTTCCGGCGTCCGGTCATTCATCCCACACCGGGACCGTCGGCCAAAAATCGCACGGTCGTTTCCATCCCGGCGAATGCCGCAACCGCGGTCACAGGCAGTGTGAAAGTGGTGACATCGGCCGTGGAAGGATTCCAAAAGGCCGGCGACATGGTGACTTACGAGGTCGAGGCGGGCGAACCAGGACGCTACCGCCTGGAGGTCATCGGCAACGGCTTGGCCAGCGGACGCGGCTGGATGCTCACCCCTGAAGGTGCCGCAGCGGTGCCGGGGTTCGTCCAAAACGACCGACTGAGCTTTGAGGCTTTTGACATTCCCGCCGGGCACAGCCTCCTCTCGTTCGGCATCCGTGAGGCCGCCGGCCCGGATGAGAAGCCTGCCGCCCTCTCCCAACTTGTCTTTGTCCGCCAACCCTGACCCGACACTGCAGGCGATTCGTCATCTCAATCCATATAACAAAACCATGCATGCCGTTTCAGCCCCCGCCGGAAAGTCTCACGATCCCGTCAGGATTACTCCCTATCTCATCATCGCCACTGTGGTGGCGGCCTTGGGCGGGTTTTTGCTGGGTTACGACAACCTCGTTATCAGCGGCACGCTGGATTATCTCGCAAAGTATTTCCACTTGGAGGCGCTTGGCACCGGGTTCGCCGCCAGCATCGCGCAGCTCGGTGGGCTTGTTGGGGCGTTGTGCGGCGGATGGATTGCCGACCGTCTGGGATTGAAGAAAAGCCTTTATGCGTGCGCGATATCGTTCGTTGTCTCCTCCGCCGGAATTTTCTGGGCTCCCAACATCGAGCTCTACACGTTCTGGCGTCTTGTCTGCGGGCTTGGCAGCGGGGCGGCGACGATCATTGCGCCGATGTATGTGGCGGAAATCGCGCCCGCCGGAGTGCGTGGACGGCTGGTCACGATTTTCCAGCTCGGCTTGGTTTTCGGGATTTTTTCTGCACTGCTGATCAACAGCTTCATTCATGGAATGGGCAGCGAAGAGTGGAACGTCCAAGTTGGGTGGCGCTGGATGTTTCTCGTGGGAGCCCTGCCGGGAACGCTCTTTTTTCTGGCGGTGCTTGGAGCCGTCGAAAGCCCGCGATGGCTGATGAAATCGGGACGCGAGGCTGAGGCCGGAGCCATTCTCAACAAGCTTGACGGCCCGGTGCGGGGAGCGGAAATCGCCGGAGAAATCCGTGAGGCACTGGCGGGCGAAGAGGGTAGGTTTTCAGAGCTTTTCCGGCCTCCCTTTCTGCGTCCCCTGATCATCGGCGTCCTTCTGGCTGCATTCTCCCAGACCAGCGGGATCAATGTCGTCCTGGTCTATTTGCCGGAAATCTTCAAAGCATCCGGGCTGAGCGCAACGGATGCCTTTTCGCAGTCGGTGGTGGTCAGCCTCGTCAATATCGTATTTTCATTTGTCGCGCTCTGGTTGATTGATCGAGCGGGCCGCCGCACCCTCATCCAACTTGGCACGGCAATCCAGTTTCTGGCGTTGGCGACCATCGGGGTGATGTATTTGGGCTCAGTCACCGGGGTTGTGCTGGCGCTGGCGATCATGGCGGTGATGGCCGGCCATGCGGTGGGCAACGGGGTCGCCTGCTGGGTGATCATCTCGGAAATTTTCCCAACCAAGCTGAGAGGTCGTGCGATGTCGGTTGCGCTCAGCGGCATGTGGGTGGCTTCCTACCTCAGCCTTTTGGTTTTTCCGCTCATGAGAAAACACCTCGGCGATGCCGGGACCTTCTGGTGCTTCGCCGCGTTTGCCCTGCTCAACTTCCTCTACGCCCGCTTCCAAGTGCCCGAGACAAAAGGATATACCCTGGAGGAAATTGAGGCGATGTGGCAGCGCGACGGACGCGAAGAAAAGCAGCCTGGATAAGCTTCCGAGGATTGAGGTCCATCCCCACAAGCCATCGCAGAAGCCTTACAAAAAATGTCTCAGCTGAGACATTCTTTGTAAGGGGTATCCCTCAGCCGTGGATGGGTGCATGGTCGGCGCGCAGGATTTCCCGCCGGAGCATGTCGAGCGCGGATTGGGTGGCGAGCTGCTTGAATGTCTCCCGATCGCGGGAGAAGACCGATCTGGAGCTTGTGGTTGTATGGCTCTTTCTGGCGAGGGCAATGAAGACGGTTCCCACCGGCTTGGCGTCGGTTCCTCCATCCGGTCCCGCAATTCCGGTAAGCGAGAGCGCAAAATCGGTGCCCGCTTTCCGAAGGCAGCCCTCCGCCATCGCGCATGCGACCTGATCGCTGACAGCCCCATGATTCCGGATCAGTTTCTCGGCAACGTCGAGATCGGAAATCTTTGCCTCATTCGCATAGGTCACGTATCCGCGCAGGAAGCAGTCCGATGCGCCCGGGATGTTGGTGAGCCGGTTGGCGAGCAGTCCGCCCGTGCAGGATTCCGCCGTCGAGATCGTGAGGCCGAGCTTCCGGAGCCGCGCGACAACCCACTCTTCGAGCGCCTCGCCGCGGCTGGAGACGAGATGGTCGCCGACTGCCGCAAGGACGGTGGGCTCGACTTCCTCCAGCAGGGGAGGGGATCCGATGAGCCGGAGATCCACCTCGTTCGGTCGTGCGCAATATCCCACCTCCAGATCCGGGTGCCGGGACAGCTTCAGGCCGACAAGCTCCTCGACCGCGCTCTCGCCGAGGCCGACGATCCGGTAAGTTCGGCATTCCCGCGCGGGGAGGCCTCCGCAGATGCTTCTCAGGATCGGCAGCGCGGAGGCTTCGAACATCGGCTGGAGCTCGCGTGGAGGACCGGGAAATAGGAAGAGGTGAGGGGATCCCGCGACCGGTGGAATGTAGAGTCCGGGAGCTGTGCCGTGGTCGTTGGAAAGAACCGTTGATCCCATGGGCACCATGCACTGGCGGAGCATTCGTTCGCGCAGGCAGAATCCGCGGGCGGCGAGCATGGCTTCGATTTTTTCGCGGATCCGGTCATCCGCCTCAAGCTTCAGCCCGAGAAGCTCGGCGACCGCCTCGCGCGTGATGTCATCGGTGGTGGGCCCGAGTCCGCCGGTGACCAGCACGATGTCCGCGCGGCCGAAAGTTTCCGAGAGCGCCTGCCGGATTGCCCCGCCATCGGGCACGGTGGTCTGCCGCGAAACCCTCAGGCCAAGCGGAAAGAGCTGTTTTCCGAACCATGCGGCGTGGGTGTTCAGCACGTCGCCGAGAAGAAGCTCGGTCCCGGTATTCAGGATCTCGACGATCATTCCGCGCAGCACTTCAGGGCCTGCATCCAGTGGCGCACGCGCTCGCGTTTTTCACAGTTTCCGTGCAGATCGTAAACGTAGTAGAGGTTCGCCAGCATCCGGACCAGCATCTGCCGGTGGGTGGCAGGCTGGAGGTGGCAGTCCTTTAATTCCAGTCCCTGGCGCAGGAGAATCCCCTCGACGTCCCGGCGCGCAAGGATCCTTCCGCGGTGGAATGGGTCGAAAAAAACCTCGCCGTGCCGGGCGATAAAGTGGCCCGGCAGGTTGATGCCCTCGATTTTCATCGCGGCACGCGAGCCGACCATCATGTAGAGCAGGGTCAGCGTGATCGGAATTCCGGAGCGGGTTTCGATCACCTGCGGAAGAAGCGAATTCCGCTCGCAGTAGTAGTTGTCGCTGTTGCCGCGGAACTCGAGTTCTTCCGAGAGAAACTGTGAGAGACGGAGCACCCGCTCCCGGTTGCTGACGGCTCCGGAGATTTTGACAAGGAACTGGCGGCCCCAGTTGTTGAGCTTGTGCTCGCAGGGAAGAATGCAGACGCCGGGCTCCATGGCGCGCGCCAGTGCCCAGCACGCCTGCTCGAGATCGGCGCCGTCCCCGAAAAAGTGGCAGAGAAGGGAGAATTCCTCCTCCGCGCTGCGGCCGCTGATCGTGGTGAGGACGTCGCGCGCATGCCTCGACACGCATTCGTCGTCCACCCGCATGAGCTCCTGGAGTTCTGGAATTTTTTCTTCGCCCCCGGCGGCGAGCTGCTCTTTGACGAGACGGACGGTTTCCGGGTCATTGTCGTGGAGCAGGCGGATCAGCGCTTCTTTCTGGGCAAACATCACCATTTGAATAAAGCCGGAAACCGGTTGTCTGCAAGTGATCTCATCACATACTTGACCCGCAACGCTCTCCTGACCACGATGCGCGTCCGCATTGAAAACATACGACACATCGGGCTGGGACATCGGATTCCTGGCTGACAACCAGACGGTCCGGGCCAAACGCTTTGGAATGCCGTCCGCCGCAAAGGCCGTTCGCTATCCGCTCCGGCTTCTCCGGTATTGGTTCGGTTACCAGCTGTTGCGTGAGGAATGCGTGCGGGCAGGAAGGCCGCTTTCCGTTGCCGAGATCGGCGTCCATCGCGGCCAGATGCTGGAGTTTGTGAAATCGGCACCCGGAGGTGTTTCGTGGTCGAAATGGACGGCCGTGGATGCGGTGATGCTCACCGACAAGCTGACCAGGGCGGGCTACGGGGATTTTTTCGAGGCCAACCTCGAGGATCCGGGTTTTGCGCTTCCGGCCACATACGACTGCACAATTCTTCTCCACGTGCTTGAGCATCTGTCCAGGCCGGAGGACGTGTTGAAAAAGATTGCCGCCGGGATCGCGCCCGGAGGCTCGCTGATCGGCGGGTTTCCTGTCGTCCCGGAATGTTTTCGGGAGATCCGCGAGTCGCAGGTCCGGAAGACCGCCGGGCCGATGGGACATGTGAGCATCTTTTCGCCCGAGCGCGTGCGGCGGATGGCGAGGGAGGCAGGGCTGATTACCGAATTTTACAGCGGCGCATTTTTCATGCGCAGCAAGGGAAGCGTTCTGGAAAATTCCGCGTCATGGATGCGCTTCAACCTGGCATGGGGGCGGATGTTCCCGTGGTGGCCGGGCGAGATCTACTGGCTGATGCGCAAGCCGGTTTGAGTCGGGGGCGAGAGTCCGGCGGGACAGTCCGTTTGAAGTCCATTGCGCCGTGCAAAACCCGCACGACCTGAAGAGTGGCTTTGTGCACGCGGAAAAGAATCACATGTTTGCCTTCCGCCGCAACCTGGCAGCCGGGAAAAAGATCCCGGCGAAACCGGAATTTCGAGGGATCCGTGATGATGGTCTCGAATTTTTTCCAGATTTGATCCAGATACAGCTGTTCTTGGACCGGTCCCCACCGGTCCAGGGTGTAGGCGCGGATTGAGCGGAGGTCGTCCAATGCCGCGTGAGTGAGTTCGAGCTTCACGGGGCCTTGCGCACCGCGGCCAGAAATTCTTTTTTCGAGTTCACCTGGATGACCTGCCCGGCTTCGAGTTGCGCAAAACCAATCGCCGCCTCGCGCTGAAGCCATTGGTTTTCACTCTCGCGCCGGAGAGATTCCCTCAGCGCCTCGCGGATGATTTCGCTGGCGTTGTTGTAGAGTCCGGAAGCGACCTTCGCTTTGACGGCGCTTTCCAGCTCGGGAGTCAACGAGATGTTCACAGTCTGAACATGCAAGGATTGTCAAAGTTTGTCAAACCGGGAGTCGGATCACTCCGAGGGGGCTTTTTGAATTGGAACTCTTCCCGTTCCATATCGCGAAGGGACAGGATGTCACCTTCCGGCCATGGCCCCGAGAACGATTCCCTTGAGATACTCGGTCTCCGGAAGTCCGAGGACGACCGGGTGGTCGGCCGGTTGACCGATGCGGCGGAGGAGCCGCATGTTGCGTTTCGCATCCTGAAGGCCCTCGGCAATTGCCTCCTCGAATTCGTGTCCGGCGACATGGTGCGAACAGGAAAAGCTGACGAGTAGTCCGTCCTTGGAAAGCAGGCGTGCCGCCCGGGCGTGCAGGTCCCGGTATCCCCGCAGCGCCTCGCTGACCTTGGAGCGCGCCTTGGTGAACGAGGGCGGATCGAGAATGATCAGGTCGAACTCCCCGCCTCGCGCCAGCACGTCAAAAACATCTGCGTGTTTCGCCTCGATCTCCAGGCCGTTGCGGGTGGCATTGTCCCTCAGGCGGGCGATACTCTCCGCTCCCGATTCCACCGCGATGACAGAAGCGGCGCCGCTCTTCGCGCAGGCCAATGCGAATCCGCCCTGATTTGAGAAGCAATCCAGCACGCGGCGACCGGCGGCCATCGGAGCGACAATCCCATAGGATTCGATCTGGTCGAGGTAGAGGCCGGTTTTGTGTCCGGCGAGGGGATCCACAAGAAACCGGACCCCGGCTGCCTCGATTTCCACCGGTCCGGAAAAATTTCCGGTGAGCACACCGGTCGCGGGATCGAGGCCTTCGGCCGTCCGCACGGCCGCGTCATTTCGCTCGATCACGCATTCCGCTTCCGCGAGTTCCTGCAGAACCGTCGCGATGACATCCTTTCGCATGTCCATCGCCTTGGTGACTGTTTGCAATACCACGACCCGGCCGTATCGGTCTGCAATGATTCCCGGGAGCCCGTCACTCTCGCTCCAGACGAGCCGTCCGAGGTCGCGCCTACAACCTGCCCGCGCGCGGTATTCCACCGCCTGAGCGATCCGCCTGCGGAAAAAATCCTCATCCAGATCCTGACGGCGGCGCGAAAACCTTCTCACGACGATCTGGGATTTGGAGTTGTAAATGCCGACTCCGAGAAGCTGGTCCCGGCCGTCCTTGATCGAGACGACGCTGCCGTCCTCCGGATTTCCGAACGTCTTCAGGATTTCACTGGAATAGACCCAGTCGTGGCCGTGCAGGATGCGCGAGCGGGGGCGGACAATGATTCCTCCCATGATGGTCAGATGGGAAGAAGCTCGTCGTGGCGCGGAATGGATCGCGCGGCCCCGGGTTCGGGGTATTCAAAGATCCGGCCCTCGAAATTCCGGATCACGACCTTTTCCTTGTCATGGTAAACGACATATCCCGGGTTGATCGGAACCTTGCCGCCGCCGCCGGGCGCATCGATGACGAATTGCGGGACCGCGTAGCCGGTGGTGAATCCCCGGAGCGCCTCGATAATCTCGGCACCCCTCGCGACCGACGTGCGCAGGTGGGATGATCCCCGGATCAGGTCGCACTGGTAGAGGTAATACGGCCGCACCCGGCACATCAGGAGCCGGTGGACAAGCTTCTTCATGGTCGCCACGTCGTCGTTCACTCCCGCGAGGAGGACGCTCTGGTTGCCGAGCGGGATGCCCGCATCGGCCAGGCGACCGAGCGCATCACGGACCTCGGATGTCAGCTCGCGCGGATGGTTCACATGGACGCTCATCCAGAGCGGATGAAATTTTCTGAGCATTTCGCAGAGCTCCGGGGTGATCCGCTGGGGGAGAAAAATCGGAACGCGTGTTCCGATGCGCAGGAATTCGATGTGCCGGATCGCGCGCAGGCGGGAGAGGATGCGTTCGAGCCTTTCGTCCGAGAGCAGCAGCGCATCACCTCCGGAAAGCAGGACGTCACGGACTTCGGTGTGCTTTTCCAGATAGGCGAACGCCTCCTCGAAATCCGTGTGCAGTTCCTGTTCCCCGACACCGCTCACCACGCGGCTCCGCGTACAATACCGGCAGTAGGAGGCGCAGCGGTCCGTTACCAGGAAGAGCACGCGGTCGGGATACCGGTGCACAAGCCCCGGAACCGGCATGGCGGAGTCCTCCCCGCACGGGTCCGCCATGTCATAGGGGGAATCATACCCCTCCTCGATTCTTGGAATCACCTGCTTCCGGATCGGGCAATTCGGGTTGTCCCGCTCGATGAGGTTGAAGTAGTGGGGGGTAACACCGAGGGCGAGCTTCGTTCCGGCGAGCAACACGCCGGCGCGTTCCTCGCCTGTCAGGGACAGATGCTTTTCCAGTCCGGCAAGTGTCGTCACCCGGTTTTTCATCTGCCACCGCCAGTCGTTCCACTGCGGCTCGTTGTTCCAGTATCCCGGGGCGTGCGAAATGAAGTCTGATGCGCTTTGCTCCATGAAATATTCGCCGCAACGCTACGTCACTCCGGCCTTCTGTCAACGCGCGATCTTCACCCCGAATGCCACAAGGACTCCAAAAAGCACGCACCAGGGGATGACTCCGAGGGAGAGAGCTGCAAAAATCCTGGCCGGCCTGCCTCCGACCGCCAGCGCAAGAATTCCTCCGACCTGGGGTCCGACAGTGACCGGGGCCAGAAGGCCGAGCCCGGGCAGCCCCCATTTGTTCCAAACTCTCCAGACGAGCTTCGAGGGGTCCTGCTCAACAGGAATTTTCAGCTTCCTCACCAGCCAGAGCCTCAGTGGGGCACCGGCCATGAGGACGATTGCGGCCCCGGACGAATACCCGAGCCATGCGGCTATTGCAGCCGTCCAGACCGGGGCCCCAGCTGCCGCTCCGGCCGGGATGGCGCCAAGAAAATACAGAAAGCCGAGTCCGAACGCCGCGGTGATGCCCGAAATCATCATGATACCCTGCCCGCAAATGGAAGAGAGCCGCCTCGAATTTTCCGGTGCTCCTTCATGCGTCGCATCTTTGTCCAACGTGTGAGCGAAATCAAGCGGCCTTGTGGCATCGTATTCCTGCGAAGTCTGTTGATTGCAAGGGTCGGCCAGTGGTTTTTGATCCCTATGATTGACAGGAGGGCGATTCTTTTCACATTGATGATCCACCCATATGAGCAAAACCCCCACGTCGAAAATCAAGCTGGCGCATTTTGACCTGCTGGAAGAAATCGGACATGGAGGCCTCGGCGTTGTTTTCCGGGCGTTCGATCCCTCGCTGAACCGTCATGTGGCCATCAAAGTCCTCAAGGAGGAGTTCGCTCAGGATCCGAAGTTTGTTGAGGATTTTTTGCGTGAGTCCAAAAATGCTGCGGCGGTTTCGCACCCGCACATCGCGCAGATACATTTTGTCGGTGAGGCCGACGAGAATCGTTACATGGTGATGGAGCTGGTTTCCGGCCGTTCCCTGGAGCAGATTGTCCAGCAGGACGGCCCGATGCCCGAGGCGAAGGCGCTGCAGGTTGCCATTGACATCGCCGAGGCCCTGAAAGCCGGCTACGCCGTCAATCAAATGATCCACGGTGATATCAAACCGCAAAACATCGTCGTGGGGGATGAGTGCGGGGCGAAGCTCCTGGATTTCGGCCTCGCGCAGCTTGCCAATGTCGAGGTGGACAACTCCTCAGACGCCGTCTGGGGGTCGCCCTACTACATCTCCCCGGAAAGGGTCGGGCGGAAAGCCGAGGACTTCCGAAGTGATATCTACAGTCTGGGGGCCACGATTTTTGAAGCTCTGGTGGGCCGTCCTCCCTTTGACGCCGAGGATTCCACTGAGCTCGCCCTGAAGCGCTTGAACGAGAAGCCGGCCTTGCTGAGAACGCTCAACCCGAATATTTCCAAACGCACCGAGCAGATCATCAACAAGATGCTCCAAAAAAACCTGTTGATGCGCTATATCGACTACGATGCGCTGCTGAGCGATTTGCACAAGGCCCATGCTGCGGCATCCGGACACGCACCCATGACGGACACCATGGATCTGCGCCGCATGACCGGGCATATCACCGGGCCCGTGCCAGTCCCTCCCACCCGTTCCCTGCTTCCGGTTATCCTGGCCGCATCGCTTGTGTCGTGTCTTCTCGCCGGGGGAGTTTTCTATTTTCTTGTGGGAAAAAAACCGGCTCAGCAGGCGGCTCCTCCGACCACCAGCCAACCCCCAGTGGCCGTATCCGCAACTCCCAGCCCCGCCGCATCTCCCTCTCCGGGCAGTTCCACCGCTTCCAAGGAATTTGATAAGGGGATCGAGATGTGTGATCGATACCTTCTCGATTGCCGGAGAAAGGAGGCGGCGAAAGAGTTGCAAAAGCTGACTCCCTCAAACCCATACGAGGAAGCTCAACTATCAACCCGCACGAAACGAATGAATGGTCAGGGGCAGTTCAAAAAGCTGCTCGACGAGGATGTGAACAAGGGCGGCTATCCTTTGCAGATGATGAGCCGCGATGGGAAAAAGTATGCTGGCGGCACGAACAAAGCCTCCCCTGAAGGGTTTAGTATTTCCACGCCTTCCGGGGAAGTCTCGATGCGGATGGGTGAAATCTCCCCGGAAACCATTCTGGCAATGCATGAGTATTATGTGAAGAAAGCGGTCGGCTCCGACGATGTGGCCCACCGGAACTGGCTGGCCGGAATCACCGCCGTGACACTTGGGCTCAAAACCGAAGGGAAGGCGCTCATGGAGAAGGCCGGAAAAGACAAGCCGGTTTTGTATTCGAAAGACAAGATGCTGGAGATCCTTGGGCGGTGACTTGCGGTTGACACCAGTGAGGGGCCACTCGGCCCGGCCCGGAAATTGTTGCATCGGCAGGGAGGCTTTGATTTGTCAGGGAAGACATTCCGAAATAGTCCTTGGTCGTGAATCGTTCCCTTCTCCTCATCGGTTGCGCATTGGCGCTTTCCCTCTTTCCTCAGCTTTTGCATGCCCAAACCGCTCCTGATGTTTCTTCGGACATCGGAGTCGCCGGTCCTGCTCAAAAGACGCCAGCCGCCGGGGAAAGCCCGGAGCTTGTGGCGAAGACACTCCCGTTGCTCAAGCGGCCTGCCGATCCCAAGGATGCGGCGAAGCAGGCGGAGGAGTTGCTCAAACTTCTGACCGACGACGAGAAGTTCCAGCTCATTTGTGGAACCGGCATGGGAACTGCGGCGATCCCCCGCCTGGGAATTCCCGCAACCCGCTTTGCCGATGCCAGTTCGGGCATCCGCATTGATCCCAAAGCCAAGGAAAAGCTTCTGGAAAAATCCACCGCGTTCCCCTGCACTCTGCTGCTCACTTCGACCTGGAATCCTGCTCTCGCATTCGACTACGCGCGATCGATTGGCGAGGAATGCCAGGCGGCGGGCATTGACGTCCTGCTCGGGCCGGGGGTGAATATTTACCGCAAGTCCACCAACGGCCGCAATTTTGAATACATGGGAGAAGACCCGTGGCTGGCCTCACGAGTGGTGGAGGCGTATGTGCGTGGATTGCAGGGGACCGGGGTCATGGCCACCGTGAAGCACTACTTGTGCAACAACACGGATTACAAACGGAAGTCGATGAACGCGGTCGTCGGGGAGCGCGCGCTCCGGGAGATCTACACGCCGGCATTCCAGGCGGCAATCGATGCTGGAGCATGGGGGATCATGACGAGCTATAACCAGGTTAACGGGGAATGGGTCGGCCAGAACAGGGAGATGGTGGCCGGGTTTCTGCGCGAGCAGCTCGGTTTCCAGTGGCTTGTCATGACCGATTGGGTTTCGACCTGGGATGGCGGAAAGATCCTCGCTTCGGGGACCGACCTCGACATGCCGACCGGAAGGGCACTCCAGCCGTTGAAGGGCAAGCTGCAGGGAAATGCAGATGTGGACCGCATGGTCGGCAACATCCTCAAGACATTCATCGCAAGCGGGGTTTACGAAGCCGA
>QYQL01000007.1 GCA_007280915.1 Verrucomicrobiaceae bacterium
TCGTCAGGGGTCAGGCCTTGCGAGCGAGTCATCGGACACGGTGCGGCAACAACGGCCCCGGCCTTCGCCAGACGCAGGACCTCACGCATCAGTGCGGGCGTGGCGCGGCCGGTTGCTGGCAGGACAAGAACGCGGTATCGCATCCCGTTCTTGTGAACAAGAACCCCTTTCTCGACTTGCAACTCCTTAAGGGCATCCAGATTGGCAAAGTCATAATCGTAGCCCGCCGGCAGGGGAATCGGCAGCTGATCGCGCCAGCCGCCAGAGCTTGGAGCACCCTCATCGAGCATGACGATCGCGTCGGCGACAAAACGGCCCTGCCGGAGGAGCGATTGGCAGCGCGTGATGTATTCCATCCACGCCCGGCCCGGCTTCCACCAGGTGTTGGTTCGCTCCAGATTAATACCCCAAGGGCCGAACGTCATACCCGGAGCGAGATGGATCCACGGCTGGTGCGTGTAGCGGTGGAAGTAATACTGGTTGACTCCGAGGCAGAATGCCTGGTCGCCCAGCGTTTTGAGATTCCAAGGACAGTCGGTCCAGTCGCCGAGTTCCTTGGTGAATGCCTCCGCGCCGGCAATCTGCCGTCCGCTGAGGTGCGCCGCGCTTGCAGCCACCTTGCAGTCCACGCGCGGCCCGCCGCCAACCCAGAATTCTCCGCACGGAACGTCGCAGCCCCGTGCGTAGTTCATCGGGTCATACATGAACTGCTGCCGGCCGACCGGCTCCGCACGGAACTCCATGCCGCGTTGCTTCGCCAATTCCATGGAACGTTTCCAGTAGTTGTCCACGATCAGGTCGGCAATGGTGCGGCGGAAGTCCCAGAGGAACCGCTCCGACTTGTCGCGTGAACCAATGATGTGCCCGCCAGCGAGCACCGGAAGCCACGGCGTAATATCGTAGCCGCGGCGTTTCTCGAACTCCGCCGCAAAATTCTCGGTCCAGTTCTGGATGCCGACCTCCCAGCTGTCAATCCATGTGAATTTAAAGGCGCGTTTCCCTGCCGGCGTTGCGGCGGCAAGCATCTTGTCCACAAACGCCGCCTGCTGAGCGTCTATGCCGCGTGGGGTGAGCTTATCGCACTCCAACTCAATGCCTGGAGCGTAGTTGTGCGCGCCCGTCGGCGTGTGGCCGATCCGAAGCACCGTCCAATCGCCCTCCGGCGCGACCCACTTCGCTTTGCCTGTGAGAATGACGATGCTCGACAGCGCGATGCCGGTAGTGTCGGACGCGCCCTCGTCGAGGTAGCGGTCCGCGCCACCACCGTGCTCGGGATGGGCGATGGCCCCGGACTTAACTTGCCAGAGGTGGATCCGGTCGCGGCCCGACAACGTCGCTTCAGCAACTTGGATTCTGTCCGCCTTGGAAGCTATGCCTTGCTGAAGCAGCAGGCGAAAATGTTGCGCCGTGGTTGGCTCGAACACGATAGTCAGGTCCAGCGGCTTCCCCCGCCATGAGCACGGAAACTTTTTCACTTCGCGCCACGTCTTGCCATCGTCGCTGGCTTCGACTGTCATGTTTGCGTTGCCGTAGGGCGACAGACCCTCCACATCTTTCAGCGCCAACTCGCGAACCATCACCGGTGCACCAAGATCGAAACGAACCTCGGCAAAGCCACCGGGCATGTGTTTCAGGGCGACCTTCTTTTTCGAGCATGCCGTTGGCGAGCGGTCCGCCGTTGGCGTCGGAAAAGCGACCACCGCGACATCGCGGTAGTAATCGAGCCGGCTCTCCGGTTGCGGCAGCTTGGCGATATCGACTGTCTCACCGCCGCTCACGCACGTCTCACTCCATGTGAGCCGCTGCATCGCCAACTCCGGTGAAATCTGCGGCCCGCCCGCGTTACCCGCGAAGGTGCCGAACACCGAACCGAAATCGAGGCCGAGCCGCGCGCTCTCGTTGAGCATGTGTTGAAAACAATCCTGCCATGCCGGTGACATGGACACTTTCGTCTCGACCAGTCCTGTCGGATTAGCCGAGACGGAGTTAATGAGCAGTGTCCCGCCGAGGCCAATCTCTTTCATTGCCTCTAAATCGGCCGTGATACCGGGCTTTGTGATGTTCCCGTTCATGTGGAACCAGAATGTCAGCGGCTTGGCTGAAGCCGGCGGCGCGGCGAAGTTCTTCTCCAGTTCATCGGCGCGCATTTGAGCGGCCAACGCGAGTGCAGCCAGAATGAGGGCGAACAGTTGCTTCATGGAACCTCCGGCAACTGCTTTTCGGGGTTGGGTTGATGGTTTGGGTTCGATGTCTGGTGCGGCTGGATTCGCGGCTCGGATGAAACCCGAATCAGGTTGTTTAGTTGCGTCCGTAATCCAGGCTGGTCACATGCCCGTTCATCCAAAACCAAAAGACGAACTGCTGCGCAGATTCGGGAGGCTTCGCCACGCTTCCTTTCGGTCAGAAAATCTGTGTTAATCTGCGTCAATCTGCGGCTGGATGTCACGGTTTGATCGGAACCTCCACGGCCGTCCGCAGCGTCACCGGGCCGAGCAGGCCGGAGGGTAGAAGCGGCGAGTCTTTTGTATAGTGGTGCCAGGTGGTGAACGTGAAGCGTCCGGTGTCCGGCACGGGAGCACCGTCAACCACCCAGTCCGGCCACTCCGCCGGCGAGCCGCCCTGCCACTTGAGATAGGACGGCTTCTGTTCGTCGCCGATCAGGCGGTTCGGCCAGAGATTGGTCACGCGGATTTCCAATTCGTTCGCGCCGGGTTTTGCGAACTTCGTGATGTTCACCCGGAACGGAGGTTTCCAAAGCACTCCCAGATTGTGGCCGTTGAGAATGACCTCGGCCAGTTCCTTGACGACGCCGAGGTCGAGATACAGTTCTTTTCCCACCCGGTCGGCAGGAATATCGAGCGTCTTCCGATACGTGGCGGTGCCGGAGAAATATTTGACGCCCTCGTCCGGGTATTCGGTCCAAGAAATGAGCTTATCGAGTGTGATCTCGGCTGGGGCTCCCCATTTCGGCGGAAATTGCAACGTCCAGGGTCCCTTGATTTCCATCGGTCCCGGCACTTCAGCAACTTGGCAAGTAGAGTTTTTTCCGGATGCCGTGGTGAATTCGTATTTTCCCGGTTCCCATGCCAGCAGGTTCGTCCCTTTCATTTCGGCTTTGGGTTCGGCAAGAGGCGCGCGTGGAGGCAGCGTCAGGGTTTCGGTGTCCTTCGCGCTGGCGACCGCATCCCGTCCGTTAAAGGAATATTCGACTTGCAGAGTCTTTGGGATTTTCGGAGCGGGATCGCCTTTTCCAAAATCGCACCAAACCCGGTTCGTCAACCTGCCGTCCTTCACCCGGGCAGCGAGTTGTCTGGTGACGTCCAATGTGTGGGCCGGGTCGTCCGGTATGCCGTAGGTTGCTTTTTTGATGACCAGCTTTCCCGGTGCGTCGGCATTGTCCAATGGTTTACCATCCCGCAGGATCTTCACGATCGGATCGGCGCCTTCCGACGGTTTTCTGAAGACGACAAAGACCGAACCAGTCTGATCCAGCCGAAGCGGAACGAAGGTTCGTCCGTCAGCAGTCTTCTGCCAGTCGGCGACAGGCTCGATCTCTCCGGTGTCCGGGTGCCACAGCTCGGGGAGCTTGTCGGAGACCCGGAAAATCGCATCGGCGGCAACGGCGTTATTTTTGGAATTTGCGATAAAACATATGTCCGCATCGGAAGTGCGGCGGTGGATCCAGGTAAGATCCTTGGAGTTGTCCGCATCCTTCCATTCGAGATCCGGCAATGAGCCCATTGCGGAGAGAATCTTTTCCAGTGGCTGTCCCGAATAGACACGTCCTTTGCCAACAGCTTTTCCTTCCGGCGGGATGCCGCCCGCTCCCCAGAGTTCATCGGCCAGCGCGCGGACCTCGTCGTCGCAGGCGGGGAAATTTTCCAGTCCGGGTGACTTATCCGGTTTCGGCCCAACGACGTGCGCCCCGGCGAGCACGAGATCCCGGATCTTCCGCAGCAGTTGCGGTGTCATGAACCGACTCTCCGGCAGGACGAGAACGCGGTAGCTCATGCCCGAAGGAAGGACGATCCGCCCGTCGCTCACGCCCATCTTCTGGATCATTTCCGCGCTGCATGCGTCGTAGTCGCGGCCTGGAGGCAAGGCGGGTTTGAGATCGGCACTCGAACCAAAAAATGATTTTGGGGCGCTCTCACCGACCAGATAGCAGAGGTCCGACACGGAGGTTCCCTGCTGGAGGAGATACTGGCAGCGAGCCAGGTAGGCGAGCCAGGCGCGGCTTTGCTCGAACCATGTCACGGTGCGCTCGAAATGGATCCCGTGCGGGCCAAATGTCATGCCCGGAAAGCGGTCCATCCAGGGCTGCATCGCCCAGCGGTGGAACACAAAGCGGTTGATTCCCGAGCAGAACGCGGCATCTCCAAGCGCCTTGAGCGAGGAGGGAACGTTCTGCCATTTGCCAAACTCGGGATTGGCGGTGAACGACTCCGCCGCGACGACCGGCTGGCCGAGCTGGTGTGCGGTCGAGGAGGCCGCCTTGCCGCGCACCGCCTGCTCCGGGTGGCCGGCCCAGAATTCCGCCATCGGGATGTCCGCGCGCGCCGAGCACTGCAGGTTGTCGAAGTTGCCATTTCCATAGGCTTCGACGGAAAGCTGCATTCCGTTCTTGTGCGCCAGCTCGCCAAGATATCCGACATAGTTGTCCGCGATCATGTCGGCGAGCGTGCGGCGCACGTCCCAGAGAAATCGCTCGGAAATTTCATTACTCACGACCGCAACGCCGACCATGGCCGGAACGTATGGCATCGGGTCGTAGCCGCGACGCTTTTGAAATTCTTCGCGGAACTTTGGCGTCCAGTTCTGGGTGCCGACTTCCCAGCTGTCAATGTGCGTGGCGGAAAGCGCCTTGCCCGCTAGCGGTCCGACATCGGAGATCAGTTTGGCGAGCATCCCTTCGAAATGCTTTTCGATGCCCTCCCGGCTCAGCTTGTCGCACTCCAGTCCCGTTCCATCCGGTGTCGCCGGGTGGTTCATTTTTCCCGTGGAGGCGTGGCCGAGACGCAGGATCGTCCAGCTTCCGGCGGGCGCATCCCAACGCAGCCGTCCGGATGCATCCATCTTGTCGGTCAGGTTCAGGATGGAGGGCTCCGTCTGCTCTCCGGCCTTATCGATGGCTGGCTCCAGTCCATCCACCCGCGAGTATCCGGCTTTGCCCGGCCAATTATCGATGCGGTCACCCGGAGACAGATCCAGCTCCTGAAGCAGCACGCTTTTGCTATCGTGTGAGATCCGATCAAAGACAATCCGGAAATACCGTGCGGTGACGGCGGGAAAACCGGCTCCCAGGATGCTGGGATTGATCCCATTCGAGGGAATCTGAAATTTGCTAACCGGCTTGAAGTTCGTGCCGTCGTCAGACGCCTCCAGACGTCCACCGTGGTTCTGACGCCCATGGCCGGTCAAAATCGTCAGCGACCTCGCGGTGAAGGGTTGCGGAAATTCCATCTGAATCCACGGCGGGGAATCGGGCGAGGTGGCCGGCAATTGGATTCCAGTCTCCAGGTTTCCATCCATCAGCACTTTTGAATCAAACGGTTTTCCGCTCGAGGAAATGACAGGAGCCATCTCGCGCATTGCGGGCCCGCTTGCAGGAATGGCATAGACCGCGATGTCTCGGTAGGACGAAGGAGCCTTGTCATAAAGGGCCGCCGCTTTTTCCGTTCCAAGTCCATGTCCCATCACCTTTCTCGTGGGGGGCGCGGGGAGAATTTCGTCGAAGTTTTTCGGCCCCTCGATCTGTGTCTCGCTCCAGGCGAGAGTCTGCATGCTCTGCTCCGGAGTGATCCACGGTCCGCCGCTTCCGGTCCACCCGTCATCGTTGTTCATGTTGATCTGCAGCCCGAGCCGCTGCGCCTCGTTGATCGCGTGCTTGAAAAACTCCCGCCACTTTTCTCCCATGAATCCAACCCGTCCCGCTGGAATACCATTGCTCACGTTCATGATGAGCGCGCCGCCGATGCCCACGCGCGCCATGGCCTCCAGATCGGCGGTGATGCCTTCTTTGGTGACATTCCCGTTCATCCAGAACCAGTAAACCCAAGGCTTGGCTGAATCCGGCGGATGGGCAAACCCGTCAGCCAGTTTATCCGGGGCGGGCGAACAGCCGGATCCGATGACGGCGAGGAGAAAGCAACAGAGGAGGGGTTTCATGGGGGGTCACAATAAGTGTCAGGGCTTGATTGGGGATTCAATGGCTGCCTGCAGCGTCACCGGTCCGAGCAGGCCGGATTCCTGAAGCGGGGAATCCGCTTTGTAAGGGTTCTTCGAGGTCCAGGTGCGTCGGCTGTCCGGCGGTAATCCCGCATCACCGATGAGGCGGTTGACCCAGAGATTGGCCACGGTGATTTCCAGCTCGTTTGCGCCGGGCTTCAAGGCGTCGGTCACTTCCACGCGCCACGGTGCGCACCAGACGACGCCCAGATCGCGGCCGTTCAGGCGCACGTGCGCCATGTTCTTCACGACACCGAGGTCGAGGAAGATCCGATGGTTGATACCCGGGAGTTGGGAGTCCGGCACGTCGAACGTCTTCCGGTAGGCCGCCATCCCGGAGTAATATTTGATTCCGTCTTCGGACCGCTTCGTCCAATCCTCCAGTGTCGCGAAAGTCACCTTCTCCGGCGCGCTCCATTTCGAGCCGAACGATACCTCCCACGGGCCGGTGATTTCCTGGACGGCTCGCAGGGCGGGGAAATTTTGCGCCGCTTTTTTCTCCGGCGCTCCAGCCTTCCCGCAGAACACGATAAAATAGGATTCGAGCGGATCGAAGTGCAGCGGTATCGTCGTGCGCCCGTCCTTCTCCGTGAAAACCGGCAATGTCCGCCGCTCGCCCGTGACGGGATGCCACAGCTCCGGCGGCTTTCCGTCCACGCGGAAAATGCAGCTCGCATCCACGGTTTGCTCGGAACGATTGGCCACAAAGTAAATCTCCGTGCCATCCGCCGTCCGGTGCGTGTAGCGGATCGGTCCATTGGTTTCAAAATCCGGCGGCACACCGGACGACTGCAGCACCCTGGCCAGCGCATCGTAATGCGGATACAACGGCTGAACGTCCTGTTTGATTTCGGCGGGAGTCAGCGGGTCGATCGATTTTTTGAATTCCCCGCTCCAGATCACGCCGCCTTTCGGATTCTTCCAGAGTTCCGCTACGAGATTTTGGACTTCGGCATCACACTGTGGATAGCCGGCAAGGCTGGGTGATTTTTTGGGTGGAGCGCCGACAACAGTCGCGCCGGCCTCGACGAGTTCCTTGATCTTGCGCAGCAGTGCCGGCGTCATCGTCTCCATCTCGGGCAGCACCAGCAGGCGGTAACTTGTGCCGCCGGGGAAAACGATCCGGCCATCCCGCACCCTGGCCTGCGCAAGCAATACTTCCGGCGCGCAGCCGTCGAAGTTGTAGCCCCGGCGGTCGGGCGGGTTGCCGGTCGTGGCCGAGGGAGGCGCGCGGAACACATGCGGCGCGCCTTCGCCCGCAAGAAAAAGAATGTCCGCCACCGACTCGCCTTCGCGCAGCAGAAACTGGCAGCGCGAAAGATATTCATGATACGCCGAAACCATCGGCCACCAGGTTTGCGTGCGCTCCCAGTGAACGCCGTAGGGTCCCATCTGCATTCCCGGCCAGCGGTCGGGCGCCGGCTGATGCTGGTAACGATGGAACGCGATGCGGTTCACTCCCGCGGCAAATGCCCAGTCGCCAAGCGATTTCATGTTGGCCGGATACGCCTTCCAGTCCTCTCCCGGGGCGGATGTGAACGATTCCGCTCCCACGATCCAGCGTCCGCCCGTGTGGGCGATGGACGCCGCCTCGATCACGCTGTAGAATGTGTCGAAGCCGAGCCACCAGAATTCGCACATCGGCACGTCCGCCACCGCGCCCAAGCTCAAGTCGGCGGTGGGATTCATGTCGTAAGGTTCAACGGAAAATTTCAGGCCGTTTTTGTGCGCGAGGGTTTTGAGCCTCGTAAGATGGTTCTCGATCACCAGTTCCTGCGCGGTCTGACGCAGGTCCCAGAGAAAGCGCTCGGTGGTTTCCGTATTGTCCACCACGCGCCCGGTGAATGCGGGCAGGAAGCGCAACGGGTCATAGCCGCGCCGCCGCTGGAACTCCCCGCGGAATTTCTCCGACCAGTTCTGCGAACCCATCTCCCAACTGTCGAAATGCAGACTACTCAATCCGCCCGGCCCATTCTTGCGCGGCCCGGCTTCCTTCAGCAGCGTCCCGACAAACTTCTCGAAATGCGCATCAATCGCCGCGGGATCAAACTTGTCCGTCTCAAACCCCAACCCCGGTGCCGGCGCAGGCCGCGTGATCTGCCCCGTGGCTGTGCGTCCGAAACGCAGGATCGTCCATTCGCCCGGCGGCACGTCCCACGTCAGGTGCCCGTCGGGCGACATCCGCGAGGTCAGCTCCACCACGCCGGTCTGCGGGATGCATTCCGCCGCCGGCATCGCCGGAAATTCCGCGTCCGTTGCGAGGAACTGTCTCACCTTTGGTTGCGAGGAATACGGCGCGCGTCGATACAGCGCCTTCTCATCCGCGCCGGCGATGCGCTGATCACCTTGGGGCTTCGGGAATGCGAGCACCACCACGTCGCGATAAAACTCCTGCCACTCTTTTTTTAACTCCGGGGTCAGCGTCGCTTCGCCGAAAAACGGTGTGCGAGGCTGCGGACGGGGGAGCATGCCGTCGAACTTGACCGGTCCGACCACGTTCGTTTCGCTGGCGACGAGATGCTGCATGGATTGCTCCGGCTTCACCCACGGCCCGCCGGTGCCGCACCATCCCGGTCCCGAACCCAGAACGATCTCAATGCCCAACCGCTCCGCCTCATGCACCGCATGGGCGAACAACTGCCGCCACTCCGGGCTCATGAACCGGACCGGTCCGCGGGGCAGTCCGAGATCCACCTCAAGAAAAATTGCACCACCGATGCCCGCGTCGCGCATCGCTTCCAGATCTGCGGTGATGCCTTCGCGGGTTATGTTGCCGTCCATGAAATACCAGTAAACCCACGGCCTGGCCGAATCCGGCGGATGGGCAAAACCTTTTTCCAGTTTGTCAGGTGCCGGCGAGCAGCCGGAACCGATGAAGGCCATGAGAAGGCAACAGAGGAGGGGGTTCATAGGGGGCACGATATTGTCAGGGTTGGTTTGGGGATTCAACTCGGATCCAGCGATTGCTCACGCAGAACACGTGCTGGCGGGTGCCAGCCGGGGAGCCTGCTATTTGTCAGCCCGAAGGGCGAACACCAGCGCGATAGCGCATATCTGGAAACAGGGCCAGGTAGATTGGGTCGGCTGAGAAGCCAAACTCGCGGGAGCGAGCGAGGCAACCGCGGAGCCCGCGGAGAAAAACGGTTTTGGGGGTTGGGGTGAAGGAGACTTCGGCCTCAGTTGTTACTGAAAATCGCACGAAAGTTAAACCTGTCATTGGGGGCCACGTCGCCGTTGAGTGTGAAGTCGCTCCACTCGCCGGTCTGCTGGATGTTGTCCGCCCATTTGAAATCCAGCCCCGCGCCGGAGACCGGACCCAGCGCGGTGCGCGGGATGCCCAATTCGATTTCGTTTCCATCCGCGCGGCATGGGACGCTGACCGGATTACCCCAGTGGTAGCCGCCGCCCAGATTGCGCTCCAGCGTGGCCGTCGTTGTGTCCGGCGACGTGCGGTTCACGACGAAATCATAGCCCAACCATCCGGTTTTCGGATTTTGGTCGGCATCGATGAAGAGCAGCATCCAATTCGGATCGGTGCGAGGAGTGAGGGGATCAACCGTGCGGGCGTAGAAATAGATATTTTTCTCATCGCGGCCGACCTTTGCGGCTGCCAAATCATTGCGCCCGGTGGTGTTGACAAACTTCGGCTGCCCCTGCCATCCCGGATGCTCCCGCTTCACCGGGTCGCCGAGCGTATCCCCAAATTCCGGGGTCACGGCGCGCCAGTCGTCGAAACGCCCGTCGATCGCGACCGGTCCTCCGGCGACAGCCGGCAGCGCGAGCACGCCCTTGTAGCGGCGGATGAAATTCACGAGCTGGTAATAATAATTGTCGCCGTGACCACCCCGCATCGGCTCGATGTCGCGGCTGAACTCCTGGTTGAAGGCGTCCACGAAAAACGTATCGCCGGGCTGGAGCGGTTTTCCGCACATTTTATTGGGTGCCTTCCCCTCTTCTTTCAAGAACCGCTGAGCGATCCACTCGTTCCAGCCGGTGACGAAGACGAGTTCCGGATCCACTTGCAGCGCGCGCGTCCACTGCTCGTTGAAATAAAGTCCGAGTTCGCTTTTGGTCTGTTCCGGCGGCGGTTCGATTCCATCGTGAAAGCTGCGCCCGATGTTGGAGATCGGATGTTCGGCCACGGCCACGGACAATTCCTCCGCCTGCTTCGGCGATTCGTGCCACCCGAATTTCTGTGGCGTGTGGTCGAGCCACGGCCACTTGTCGCGTCCGTCGCCGAACCAGCTGTTCGGAGCCGACCAGGCCCAGGAATGCCGGATTGAGAAAAATTCGTTCGTGCCGGCGGGGAGCTCGTCTCCGGGCGCCAGCAGCAAAGGCTTGCCTTTCCACCGGAACCAGAGGTCGGGGTAAAGGTTCGCGGAATAAAACGTCTTCATCAGATGGTCCACGACCTGGTCGTGTTTGGAGTTGGCGAGAAACGCGATCTGAGGGGTGTGTTCCCCCCGGCCGCGCATCTCCGAAAAGACACGGCACAGCGCCCGGTAGGTGTTGTCGTAGGTCAGGGCGTTCGTCACATCGAGGAACAGGACATCCACGCCCGCATCGGCCAGCATCTGCGCGTGCTTGCGGATGACGGATTCATCATCGCTGCGGTAGTAGCCGAACAGCGGCTCCCCCCAGAAATGGAACGCATGCACCGGTCCGTAAGCGGGCGCGGCCGGGTCGGCGGCGAGTATCTTCGTGATGTCGTAAACCGGACTTTTTCCCTCAAGCCACGCGAAATAAAAGATGCCGACCGTGCGGTTCGGTTTCGGGGGACCGACCTCCGCCTCAAGCGGCAGGGCGCGTCCCAGCCCGTCCACCGCCGGCCAGGGGACTCCCGGGCAGCCCGAATCCGCCGCATGGAGTGCGCCCATGCAGAGGAGGATGGCGGCGCGGAGTATCAAATGGCTGGTGGACGGGGGAGTTTTCACCGGTGGTCATCCATCGAGAAGACCCGCGTTGGAGGAAAGATCGACGCCGGACTGGAGTCCGGTCCCGCGAAACGTTTTGAACGGGCGGATTTTTTGCATGGACTTCTGCTTGGGCCGCGTTGCGAGCACCAGGCGCAGCGCCTCTTCGACCAACTCGCCCAGCGAGCAGCGCCTCTCGAGCGACACGCGCTTCGCCTCGTCCAGCAGGTGATCCTCAATGGAAATCGTGGTTTTTATGTAGCAAGTCATACGATCATTGCATCAAAACATCAATGCGATCCCTCCGACGCGCCGGCTTTGCTTTTGGCTCCCGCTTTGCCCTTGGGTTTCTGCACTCCCTCTAGTTCGGGGCGATACTTTGCGGGATCGAAATCGGGATTCGGAACGGGGACGACGGCATGGGTCTCGGTGAGAAACTGCGTGATCAGCGCGTCGAGTTCCTGAACCAGCTCCGGATTCTGAGCCGCAAGGTTGTTTTTTTCTCCGAGGTCGTCGCGCAGGTTGAAGAGCAGATACCGGTGCGCGCCGTTGTCGCCGCCGTGGAAGATGCGGATGAGTTTCCAGTCGCCGCGGTGTATGGAAACTCCGGGCGGAAGCCAGTCGGGCACGCCGGGGTCGTGCGGGAAATACTGGAAATTGGCGGCATGGCCGGGATCTTCTCCTTTCAGCGCGGGCAGGATGCTGATGCCATCGAACTTTTGATCCGGTGCTGGCTTGAGCACGAGGCCGGCAAGGATCGTGGGATAAAAATCCTCGCTTTGGATGATGGTATCATTGCGGGAGCCGGGGGCGGTCACGCCCGGCCAGGCGATGACGCAGGGGACACGCGTGCCGCCTTCAAATAGAGTGGCCTTGCCGCCGCGCAGAGGCGCGTTGCTGGTGGGCGTGGTGCCGTCCACCTCGTCATACATGTTCCCGCCGTTGTCGGCAGTGAAGATGATGATCGTGTTGTCCGCGATCTTCAGGCGGTCGAGCGTGTCGAGGAGCGTGCCGACGGCATCGTCCATGCTCTCGACCATCGCCGCATAGGTGGGGCTGCGCTGCGGGTCGGCGGGATCCACGCGTGCGCGGTGCTTCTCGATCAGATCCTTCTTTGCATCGAACGGCGCATGGACGCTGAACATCCAGTAGTTCAGATAAAACGGGCCGTCCTTGTGTTTCTCAAGGAACGCGACGGCTTCTTTCGCCATCCGGTCCTCGATGTGCTGGTTCGGTTCTCCGGGATCGGCGTCAAAGTTTTTGAACTTCCACGGCGCGACGTAGCTGCCCGCCGGCCCGGCTCCCGCCCAGTGCGGCACGTCCACATCGAACCCCTGCTGCAGCGGCGAATACGGCTCCGGCCCCAGATGCCACTTTCCGAAATGCCCGGTGGCATACCCCGCGTCTTTGAGCGCTTCTGCCAGTGTGCGGTAGTCGGTTTTCAACCGCGTCACCGGAACCGGCATAATCACTTTCTTGTCCGCCGGTGCCTTCTTGCCCGTCGTGGCAGCGAGCACGACCTGCGGTTCATGGCAACTCGGGGCCGTGATGCCTGTCCTTGCCGGGCTAAGGCCGGTCATGATGGCCGAGCGCGTAGGTGAACACAGCGGGCTCGCGGAATAAGCCCGCGTGAATGTCATCCCTCGCTTTGCCAGCCTCTCCAGGTTTGGCGTCTGGTAGAACTTGGTGTGCCCGTAAAGAGTGGTGTCCGCCCAGCCGAGGTCGTCGGCGAGAATGAAGACGACGTTGGGTTTCCGGGTCGTCTCGGCGGCACACATGGTGAATGCTCCCACGCAGAAAAGGAGGGAGAGGAGGCGTTTCATGATGCGGACAATATACCCAAGGCATTGTTTCTTAAAGTGTCATTCGCCGCCAATAAAAATGGCATGTCCGCATGGTTTGGCATTTATATTGCCTGGCGGCCTCCCAGGAATTGAATCATTGAGACCGAGTATCCAACAGCGAAACACACCATGAATAAATTCAAGTGCGTCGTTCTTATCGTCTTGCTGCTGGGGTCTCTGGCCGCACTGCACGCCGCAGCTTTCCATCCCTTTCAACTCCGGGTGAATGACATTGATGCGCCCATCGGTCTCGAGGCCGCGGACGTGTCCAACCTCCGGTTCGGCTGGGTGATTGACACTCAGCAGCGCGCTCTTAAACAAAGCGCCTATCAAATCCTCGTCGCCTCCAGCCAGCAAGGTCTCGACGATAACAAAGGCGACTTGTGGGATTCGGGCAAGGTGGTTTCGTCACAACAGAACGGCATCGCTTACGCTGGGCGGCCGCTCGTGGGCAAAACCGGATACTTCTGGAAGGTGCGGATCTGGGATGGCGACGGTAAGGCGGGCGAATGGAGCCAGCGAGCCGCCTTCGAGACCGGCATCGTGGACGCCGATAAAGACTGGAGCGGCAAATTCGTGGGGGGGGCCTTCAATCTCATGCGCTGCGAGTTCAGCCTGCCGCCGGACAAGGGCATCAGTCGCGCGCGGGTCTATGTCGCGGCCGATACGCAGTCTCGTAGCTACTGGGATTTCCGCATCAACGGTCAGCGCGTCGATGATAAGGTCATCTTTCGTTCCGGTTACTTCACTTTTGACGTGACCAAGCTGCTGCACGCGGGAGCCGCCAATGCCATCGGTGTCGTGCTGGGTGGCGGCGGAGACAAACCCAAGCAATGGCTGTGCGACGTGGACGTGTGGTTCACCGACGGCACCCGCCTGACGGTGGGAACCGACAAGGACTGCAAGGGCTTTACCGGCGGGCCGGTGATCTCGGCCACGGAACTGGATGGGGAAAATTATGATGCACGCAAGGAGGCCGAGGTGGAGGGCTGGGACCTTCCCGGATTTCAGGATGGCGGCTGGTCGGCGATGAAGCTGTTTCCTGGCACCAAGCGGCCTGACACCGGCCACCAGCGCGATGCGGTGCGCATTCATGAGACGATTCCGGCGGTGGCCATGACGGAACCCAATCCCGGCGTGCGCATTTTTGATCTCGGTCGCAACATCAGCGGATGGGCGCGGATTACGGTCAAGGGCAAGGCGGGAACGGTGGTGACGCTGCGCTATGCGGAACGGGTGAAGGCGGACGGCACGCTCGACCGCAGCTCGAATCTGACCGGTCTGCCGGCAAAGGCGATTGACCAATACACGCTCAAAGGCGATGGCATCGAAACGTGGGAACCATTTCTCACCTATCACGGGTTCCGGTATGTCGAGGTGTCAGGTGATGTGGAGTTGACAAAAAAGAGCCTCGAAGGCCGCTGGATCCACTCCGACATTCTCCGGCGCGAGGCCACGTTTTCCTGCTCGGATGCGCTGTTGAATCAGGAGTTTGACGCCTTCCGAACCGGAGAGTTGGACAACAGTATGTATCTGCACACCGATTGTAACCAGCGCGGCGAACGCGCCCCGTGGAGCGCTGACGCTTATGCCTGCTCTGGCGCCTCGCTCGCGATGTTTGACAGCGCGGATTTCTGGCGGAAATGGATTGCGAAGGCCAATCGCTCTGCCGGGCCGCATGGCGAGAGCGGAAACGCCAATATGGGGAAGGGAAGCGGATACTGCCTCCTCTGGCAGGCGCACTGTGTGTTCATCCCCTGGGATTTCTACCAGGCGTATGGCGATGAAAGATGTCTGGAGGAGGATTACCAGCGCGCGCGGCTCTTCGCCGATTGCCTTATCAACTGGTTTGACACCCTTGATGAAGTGGTTTGCAAACCGGGTGCAAAGAACAATCCGGAGATTGTCTCCAGCAAAGACCGCCACGACTATCTCATCGAAGCGGAGCAGCCGTGGAAGACGGTAACGGGCAAGAATGAGAAAAACCCGTTCTGGCTTTGGGGCGATTGGTGTCACCCCGGAAAAAATGAGGACATGCCCAATCTCTCGGCCCTCACCAGCATGTATTACTACCAGTGCGTGAACCTCGTGGCGCGCGAGGCGAAAATTCTTGGGCGCACGGAGGATGCGGCCAAATATGCCGCTGTGACGGACAAGGTGAAGGCGGCGGTCAACGCGCGCTTCCTGGCACCGAACGGCAACCGGTTCTACACCGGCAACCGGCAAGCCCTCAACGCGCTGGCCTTGTCCATTGGCATTGTTCCCTGCGAACACCGCGTGGCGGTGGCTCAATCATTGGTGGATGACATTCATGCGAAAAACAACCATCTCGATACTGGGGCCCTCGGCACTCTGCACCTGATGCGGACACTTACCGGCACCGGTCACGATGACGTGGCTCTGACCCTGGCGCGGCAGACCACTTTCCCGAGTTGGGGTTTCATGCTGAAAGAACCGCAGGCACCAGGAACTTTCTGGGAACGATGGGAAAACGATGACAAGTCAAAGAATCATCCGTTCCTCGGCGGGGGACTAGCGGGTTGGCTGTTGGAGTCGGTCGCCGGCATCCGCCCGAGCCAGCCCGGCTACGCCGAAATCGAGTACAAACCCAGCCTTGCCGTTGTGAAGAATCTTACCAACGCCAGCGCGACCATTCCCACCGTGCGCGGCACGGCGGCGATTTCGTGGAGCCGGAAGGATGCCGGCATCACGCTCGATGTAACCGTACCGGCGAACGGCCGCGCCCGGATCTTTGTTCCTGTGTTAGGCGACGCGGCCAATGCCACGATTCGCGAGGGCGACGCTGTCCTGTGGAAGAACAAAGCCTACGTGCCGGGCACCTCCGGCATCACCTCGGCTACCGCAGTCCCCGGCTACATCGTTGTGGACGCAGGTTCAGGCACCTACCATTTCTCCGCGCAGTAAGAACTCCCCGGGGCAAGTCCCGAGGCATTAAGATCAGGAATGATGACAGGCGAGCGAAGAAAGCCTCGGATCCGGGTTCAATCCTCCGGCGGCATCGCCTCCCATGCCTCCTTGCATGTAGGCGCAGTTGAAGGCCAGTCCCGCATGGGTCAAGCGGTCGAGGTTCGGGGTCTGGATCACCGAGTTGCCCAGCGCGCCAATGGTATCGGCGCGTTGGTCATCAGCGAATAGGAAGAGGATGTTGAACTTGCGCGCTTCGGTGGCCGGCCTGTCCAAGGGGTGGAAATCAGCGGCGGCTGCGTTTCCAAGTATGGCCAAACTCAATGCCGCAATCATTAGCCCACGCAATGGTCTCATCAGGCAATTCCCGCGTTTGTTAACTTCTGCGGTGTCTGTTTTTCTTGACGTCATTCGTTCTCAGGGGATTTGTCATTGTTTCGGCGATGGGTTTTCAATGCCCCCCACAATCTTCGTCCCGTTCAACGATTCGGCCCGGCTGAACCTGGACCAGTTAAAACCGTAGAACGCCACGAAGGCGAAACAGAAGGCGGGCACAATGAAGCCACGAGAGATGTCGGTTTTGTCCGCGATGCTCCCCATCAGTTTGGGCAGAATCGCGCCGCCCATGATCGCCATGACGATGAACGAGGACGCTTTCTTCGCCCGCGCTCCCAGGCCGAAAATGCCGAGTGCAAAAATGGTCGGGAACATGATGGACATGAAGAAATAGCTCATGAACACGCAGGCGACGGACACCCAGCCCAGCTTGGCAAAGATCAGCAGGCAGGCCACCACGTTCAGTATTCCGTAGAGGCCGAGCATTCTGTGCGCGGAAAATTTCTTGAGCAGCGCTGCGCCGGTGAACCGCCCCAGCAGGAAGCATACGAACCCGCCGGAGGCCAGGATCGAAGCGAAGGCGTTGCTGATGTGGAGCACGCCGTCCGCGCCGGTCTCCAGCCAGCCGGCCCG
This sequence comes from Verrucomicrobiaceae bacterium, assembly GCA_007280915.1. Lineage (GTDB taxonomy): Bacteria > Verrucomicrobiota > Verrucomicrobiia > Chthoniobacterales > Terrimicrobiaceae > QYQL01. Next base: position 16,880 of record QYQL01000007.1, read on the forward strand.
CAGGAAAGAGTTCCATGACTCGGGAATGCCCGGTGTCTGCGAGGTCATGTAGTTGATGAAGAAGGCAAAGATGCCGGCTTGCGCGGCGATGTAGAAGAACTGCGCGGCGACCGCCATCACGAAATGCGGGTGCGTCCAGATTGAGCGCGAAGCTCCCGGCGTGGCCTCGTCGAGATGGTAGTCGTCCTCCGCCTTGATGTCGGGGACATCGGCGAAGTAAAAAATGACGGCGAGGATGATGACCACCACCGCGACCCCTGCGTAGGGAATCCAGAGCGTCTCTGTGCCCGTGCTCTTGCCGGCGGCATCCTTGCCATAGAAAAACATGCTCCCGGCAATCGGCCCAAAAATCCAACCGATGCCGTTGCAGGATTGGGCGAGGTTAATGCGCGTAGCGGCAAACTGCGTTGGACCCAGCACGGTGGTGTAGGGATTGGCGATGGTTTCGAGGAAGGTGAGTCCAGCGGCGATGAAGCAGACGCCGACCAGAAACGCCCAGAATTGAGCGATGTGTGTGGCCGGGATGAACCACAGCCCACCCGCCGCGACCATCAGGAGCCCGGCGATGATGCCGCCCTTGTAACCGAGCTTGGTCGCCATCCAGCCGGCGGGCAGTGCCATGAGGAAATAGCCGAGGTAGTGCGCCCATTGCACGTTGGCGGATTGGGCGAGCGTCAGGTGGAGTTCCTCCTGAAAATGTTTGTCCATCACGTCAATCATCCCGTTGCAGAAGCCCCACAAGAGGAACAGCGAACTGACGAGGATGAAGGTGAACGCCAGATTCGTGCCGTCCGCCGTCACGAAGAGACTTTTTTTGTTTTGGTTCATATTGAAAAATATTGGCTCAAGTTTCTATCGTTGGCGTAACGCCCTTTTTCAGAATTATATTGCCGTATTTGGCGGTTTCGCCGGTCATCACTACAACGAAGGCATTCTGGGCGCGCTCATAAAACGCGAAGCGGTCAATGCGCTCTGGCGACTTCGCCTGCGGCACATGACTGCGGATTGTTTTCAGGTAGCGGCTTTCTACCGCCGGGTCGAGTTTGTCGCCCACCACCACCGCCATCATCACCAGCGGCGGCGCGTAGGCGTCCAGTTCGAATAGCGGGAGAATCCCGTCAAGCAGCGCCGCAATGGAAAGTCCATCAGCGCGGAGCACGCGGGTGTTCATTGAATATCCGGGGAAATGCGCGTCCGCCAAAACAATTTCATCGCCGTGGCCCATCTCGGCGAGAGCCTTCAGCAAGTCCTGGCTGATGCACGGTGAAATACCTTTGAGCATGGTCGTTTAACGCAGATTCTTGCCGTAGAGCGGCCCGAAGTTTTTGCACGCGCGGAAGTCCGCCCCTTCCAAATCCGCCGTGCCGAACGCCGTCCACGCGCCGGGCCGGAAAACTTTTTCCTCCGCCACGTTGTGCATGTAGACCGGAATCCGCAGCATCGAGGCGAGCGTGATCAAGTCCGCTCCGATGTGGCCGTAGCTGATTGTGCCATGGTTCGCGCCCCAAGCGTTCATCACGGAATACACGTTGCGGAACACGCCCTGGCCAGCAACCTTTGGCGCGAACCAGTGCGAGGGCCACGTCGGATTCGTCCGCTCTTCGAGCGCGGTGTAAATCTCCTTCGGCAAATCCACGAACTGCCCTTCCGCGATTTGCAGCGCCGGGCCGAGGCCCTTGACCATGTTGAGCCGGAACATTGTCGCCGGCATATTCGCGCGCGTGCCGTAGGCGGAGGAAAAGCCGCCGCCGCGAAAATATTCATAGATCGCCGGCGGCCAGGTGGTCGCTTTCAGACAGACCTGCGCCTCCTGCGGCGTGATTTCCCAGAATGGTTTCATCACGGCCTGACCGTTGCGCGTCTGCTTGCCGCAACCGTCGAGCGTCGCCGCGCCGGAGTTGATGAGGTGCAGCAAACCGCCCGCCGCCGCGCCGGTCAGGCTCTGACCAGTGACGCGCTTCACCGCCGCCGGACTCCAATACGTCCTCACGTCAGCGAAAATCTGCGCCGTGTCCGTGAGTAAATGGCCAAGCAGCATGCAAATGCCATTCAGCGAATCGTTCTCCGTGGCGACCAGCAACGGCTCGCGGATGCCGTTCCAGTCGAAGGACGAACTCAAGATGGCTTCGAGGAAGTCGCCGTTCGGATAATGGTCGGTCCAATGGCGTTGGCCTTGGAAACCGGAGAGGATGGCATTGTGACCGAGTGCTTCTTCGCCGAAGCCGAGCTTGGCGAGGCGCGGATTGCCGATCATTAGATCGCGCACGATCATCGCGGACTTCACCACGAACGCCCATTCCCAGTCCTTACACTTCCGGGTGCGGGACTTTTTGTTGTAGTCCTTGCCTTCGGGGCAATTCTGCTTCACCCAGGCCAGCGCGCGCTTGAACTCCGCTTCGTCGTAAATCTTCTCCTCAATGCGGCGCACGACTTCGGTCATGTCCACGCACTCGACCCTCATGCCGAGCGAATCCTCGAACAGATCCTGGTTCACAATCGAACCCGCGATGCCCATTGAGACGCCGCCGACGGACAAGTAGCTTTTCCCGCGCATCGTGGCGACGGCGAGTCCGGCTTTCACGAAGCCGAGAATCTTCCCGCGTACGTCATCTGGAATCACGGCGTCACCAATCTGCTGCACGTCACGACCGTAAATGGTGAAGGCGGGCAAACCCTTCTGCGTGTGTCCGGCACCAACGGCAGCGAGGTAAACCGCGCCAGGGCGTTCCGTGCCGTTGAAACCCCAGATGGCTTTCGGCACACTCGCGTCCATGTCCATCGTTTCCGAACCGTAGCACCAGCATGGTGTGACGGTGAGCGATACTCCGACTCCCTCCTTCCGGAACTTCTCCTCAGCCATTGAGGCCTCGACCACGCCGCCGATGCAACGGTCGGCGATGACGCACTCGACCGGCAAGCCGTTCGAGTGGCGCAGGGTGGACTCGATGAGTTTGGCGACGTTCCTCGCCATGGTCATCGTGGTCTTTTCCAGCGATTCGCGGACGCCACCCAAACGACCATCAATGGTGGGGCGGAGGCCGATTTTGGGCATGCTACCGACGAGGCGGTTGACGGGGGGATTTATTTTCATGTTCACATTGGGGGTTGGAACGAGACTGCCATTCATTTGTCAGCGTGCAAAAATAATCGCTTGGACCAGGAGCAGAAAGCTTGGACGTATCACAGTTCTGAGTGACCGGGCGACGAAACGTCACAGGCCGTGCGCGGCGCGATAAGCCGAAGGCGAGTGGCTGCAATACTTCGTGAACGCCCGTGTGAAATACGCCGGGTCGCGCAGACCGACCTCGTAGGCGATTTTCTTGACCGGCGCACCGGATGCCAGCAGGAGATACTGCGCCCGCTCCATGCGGCGGCGCATCAGGTATTCGAGCGGACGCATCCCCACCAACTGCAGAAACCGGTCGGAAAAATACGTCGGATGCAGCCCAGCCACGCGCGCCAAATCCGCCAGCGTGATGGATTCACTCATGTGCTGATGGATGAACTCCTGCACCGCCAGAAACCGCCGAGTGACTTGCGCGTGCGCGCCTTCTTCATGCCGACGGGCCGACGTCAGGAAAGGAGCCAGCAGCAGGCGCAGGATGCCCTGCGCCTCCAGCCACTTGGCGGGCAGGGTGTCGTTTTCCACTTGCTCCAAGGAAGCCGGCAGACGTGGGTATTCCGCGTGCTCCGGATCGAAGCACGACAGCCGGCGGTCGGGATAAATCATTTCCAGCCGCCGCAGCAATTTCGGAAATTCCAGCGGCGGCGAAACCTGCCAGTCGCAGTCGAGCAGCGAAAACAAATCAATCCCCGTCGGCACGCGCGACAGAAAATGCAGATGAAAATGGTCGAAGCGCCGCGCACAGCGGCAATCATGCAGCGTGAACGCCGGAACCAGATGCAGCGCGCCGCGCCGCAGTTCAAAAGTTCGCCCGTGATGCTTGACCGTGGCGCGGCCATCCAGAATCAGCCACAGCCGGGAAAACGGGCTCACCACGCGCTCAAAGTTCCACCATGACCCGGCCACCGTGCGCTGCACGGTGAGCACCCGCAAATCAAGCGAGCCCAGCAGGCCTTTAATGACGGAGGGTTGGTTCATGCTGCCGTGCGGTTGGCGGTCGGGATCATTGCAGCTTGGGAAGAATATTGCTGCTTCGCAGCAGCGGTTTCATCCGTTCCTCCACCGGCGGCAAGGGCTGGTGTGTAAATCCGCCGGGTTGGTCCTGATACCAATAGAACACAAACGCGTAATCGAGCCAGCACCCGTCGCGGGCGAGTGCCTCCTCCCAATTCTTCGCGCGTTTCGCGGCTTTCCCGATGGCTCCCGGGCGCGGGTCCTCATTATTGAGGTTGTTGAACATCCGCTCCATGCCCCAATTGATATGCCAGCGCAGCGACTTGCTGAACCGGATCGGCGACTGCTCGTGGAAGCGATAGACGGATACTCTGGAAATCCCTTCCACGTTCTTCTCGACCAATGGTGCTCCGAACCGGAATCCCGCGAACTGTTCCTGATAACCCCAACTGAAGTTGAACGAGTCCTCGGTCCCCAGGTAATCCAGCCGCCGCTCCTGGCCGTCAATGTCCACTTCGTTGTTCCCCTCCATCGCGTAGCCAAAATGTCCCCCGAACAACCGCTCGTCGCTGACCATGCTCAACTGCCGCCCGATCACGTGCCCGCTGCCCTTGATCTCGAAGAACGTGTGGTCGGTTGTCTTGGTGAGTTGAAAGACATCCCGCCGGTAAGTGGCGTGAAAATATCCTTGCGACGGATCCCACTTCGGGAGGGTTTCCCACTCCACAAACGTGTAGTTGTTGATGTCACGCGTGGTGTCGTTGCGCAGGATCACCTTGGCGCTCTTGGCGAACGGCATGCGGAAAAAGCAATTGTAGCTCCACGGCGCGCAATCGATCAGGGATGAGCTGAAGTTCGTGCTGTTGCCGTTGCAGCCATCACCGAAAAAGTCGGCCGCCGGACACATCACAGCGGGCTCCTTCGCATCGTCGAACCAGATTTCCAGCACGATGCCACGCGAGGCCAGTTCCTCAGGATTCATCCGCGTCATGTGGATCTGGTTGATGACCCCGGGCCCCTTCAGGTCGGCCACGACCATGCTCTTCCCGGCATCGAGTCTGGGAGCATCCTTATACCGGTCGATCCACCATCCGCCATTGGCCAAACCGGTCTGCCGGTCGGGCCGCAACGTGGACACCTCAGCATCGCTTGCATAGGCTGCGCCTGCCAGAAGCAAGAACAGCAGCCCACCCGCGATGCACACTGCCATTGCGATCCATCGTATCGTTTGTGTTTTTCGAGTCTTCATGTTTCTCTCTTGTTATTAGGTTGCATCAAGCTTCTGCGGACAAATTGCGCCAGCTCCACGCCTCTGTTACGGATAAATGCTTTTCATCTGCCAGGCTTCCATCGATTTGAGCTCGGCGTCCCCTCCCTGTGCGCGCAGCGAAACCCCCAGGCTGTCGTCACGCCCCGGGTAGACCCTCAGCGCCACATACCGGCGACCATTGGCGAAGACCTCGACCACGCTCCGGTCGATGAACACCCGCAGCTTGAGCGTTTCGCCCGGTGGCAGATGGAACTGCGCATTCTCCGGCGCGCGCGAAAGCACATCGGGAAGCTCGGAGGAATGCGAGTTGTCCAGCGTGATGATGCTGAACATCGAGTCCTCTTTCTTTTTCTGATCCTCGCCAACGTATTGCATAAAGTCCCGGGGGCCCCGCCGCCCGTAGAAGGCAATCCGGGTGAACTCCTCCTTGTTCTGGGAACGCAGGACGTTCAATTCGATCATCGGTGCATTTTTGGGGTCGATCTCGAGATTCAATTCCATCGCGTTGCCACGAACGTTTTCGAACACCATCTCCTTGTTGGCGGGCATGGTCATCGGCGCGACGCTCACGCGTTCCCCCCGCAGCGACTCAATGTCCCCAGCCGGCTCCATCCCCAACTCGTTTCTGGCGAGGAGTGTCAGCCGGACCGGCAGGCTCATGATCCCGATCCATTCAGGTATGGGTTTTGCATCATTGATGTTGAAGATGGTGACAATTCCGCCGCGCCCGTCGGACGTGGCCGAGGGCGCATGCACTCCGCCCGGAAACAAAGCCCCGGTGTTGAACCTGTCGTGAGCGGTGACGATAAACTTGTCTCTTTCTTTTTCATAATCGCCCAGACGATACTGTGCTCCATACAAGTGGCTGGCAGACAGCATGATGTGCCGGTCGCCGATCGGCAATAAGTGGGGACACGCCAGATCCTCCCCGAATCGGGTGGCGTGATCGTTTTCGATGAATTGATGCAGGTATTCCCAATGCACCAAATCCTTGGATCGAAAAAGATACCCGGCCGGAGTGGCCTCGCCACGTTCTCCCGTTCTCGGCTGAATGTAACCCGAGAGTGAGTAGTATGCGTCACCTTTTCGCCAGATGCACGGAGCCGAGATCATGTATTCAGGTCCCGGAGGAATAACGGCCCCTCCGGTTTTTCCTTTGAGTTTCTCCCAGTTCAGCAGGAGCGGATCGTCAGAAGTTGCCACCATAATACCAGCCGCGACCCCGTGATACATGGCAATCACACGGTTGTCTTCAACAAGAGCAGAACCAGACCAACACGCTTTTTCCGGTCCGGGGTAGATCGCGTATGGAAGGTCGCGCCAGTGGATCAGATCGTCGCTGATCGCGTGTCCCCAGTGTATGCCCCCGCCTTCTGGCGGAAACGCCTGGTAGAAGAGGTGCCACCGCCCTTGCCAAAAACAGAGGCCGTTCGGATCGTGCAATTTTTTTTCGGGACTCACGAAATGGAAGAGCGGGCGATAGCGGTCAGCGGCCAGCTTTTTCCGGGACTCCGCGAAACGCAGCATCAGCGGGTTGTCCTTGAGCTGCGCCTCCTGCTCGGCCAGCGTCTCGGCAAACGTGAATTTCGGGACGAGCGACGTGTTGTAAGGCTTGCCCGCCGTGGAGGGCTTCTCCTTTTTCTCCGCGCCGTCCGCCGCGTGGATCTCTCCCGCCAGCAGCAGGAACAGCCCGCACAGGGCCGCTCCGGCCGCCGCCAATCTCTTTATTCCGCTTGGGGCTGACGCCCCGGTGTTTGCTGCATTTCGTGTTGCGAATGGTGCGGTCATGGTCTTTTTCATTTCGTGCCTTTCGTCTGTTTCGTAGTTGCTGATTGTTCCTTGTAATTCGGGTCGGCAGCCCAGGCCTTCGCGTCGCTCACCGCCGAATGCCCGATGATGCCCATTCCGCCTGTCAGCGCGGATTTGGTCTCGATGCAGCGGATGAAATAATCATTCACATACACCTCGATCTGGTCATCGGTGACGATCAGGCGAAACTTAGCCTTTGCAGGAAACGGGACTTCGATGTTGCGGGTTTCGCGGAGGCGGAAGGCGGTTTCGCCGCGTCTGATTTCGCCCATGAGCACCTTGCCGGAGGGATCGAAGAGGATCGCCTCGTCGGCGTCGCCTTCCCTGCCGAGCAAGATGCCCGGCAGGCCGCCCGCGCGGGTGATGTCGTGCTGCCCGGCTTCGTGGATGTTCACTTCGGCCAAACCGACCACGCGGAAGGTCTTTCGCTCCTGTTCGTTGCGGAGCTTATCCGCCGTGATGTTGAGTGGCGGAAAGGTGAACTTCAGATAGCGCGTTTCGAGGCCGAGGTTTTCGTAATTGAGGCGATGCTCATCGAAATAACTGACCGGCACGTCCTGCCACGCCTTGCCGTCCGCGGAGACCGCGAGTTTGGTGCCTTTGATGTAGTCCAGTTTGAACATCGCGACGGAGGGCACGCCGGGGCAGCGGGTCCAGCGCGCCTCGATACGCCCGACGGGGCGCACTTTGCCGAGGTCAATGGTGGCCTCAGCCCCCGTTTTCTTGGCGGCAATAAAAGCGGCCAGTTGCTTGTCATCCATGCCGCTGAAACTCTTCGTCGCATGATACGCCCCGGTCAGATCGCCGATCCATGAGCGTTCATCCAATTCGTCAATCAGATGCTTCACCCCGAGGTAGTCCTCCGCGCCGGTGGCGAGTGAACCCGGACCGAACGTATGCGTCATCGTCGCGGAAGCAGTGGCGTTGCGCGTGAAATCCACCTCCGGTTTCACGGGGGAAAAATCGATCATCCCTTCGATCACCGTGACTTTGCGAGGATCTATCGCTGGTTCGACTGCGGCGACTCCATTTTGCTCTGGCTTGAGAGTCAGCGCGACCGGCTGTGCCTTGAGTTTCTCGTTGCCCTCCCACCATTTGATCCAGACGCTTTCGCCATCGGAGACCAGCCGCTTCAGCGGCGTCATCATCCATTGTCTTTTCCCCTCCGCATCATTGGCCCAGCGCGAATCCGTGATGAGCGGAGCGTCCGGCACATCGTTGTAAATGCGCCAGTAGTTTTCCGGATCGCGCGGGATGGTATGGTTCTTCGGCGTCGGGCGATACGGACCCTCGGGCTTGTCGGCGGCGAGGAACCAATCCCCCTGTCGGCCTCCGCCGCTGAAGAAGTATTTTTTGCCGATCCGCGTGATTCCGGCGGTTTCGCCGCCTTTGGTCATCAGTGGCTTTTCACAGAACCGGTCACACGGCACCCCGTCGAATCTGACCGGAGGCAGAATTTTGTAATGGATGCCGTCGTCGCTGCGGGCATAGCCCATGCCGACATATTCGGCGTTCTGCGCATAGACCAAATGAAACCAGCCTCCGTCGGGGTGTGGATAGCTCACCGGTGTCGCGAAATTAGAGCTATACACCGGATAGTCTTTTCGCAATTGCTCGCGACTTTTGTAGCCGTTCAGCGGCCCGAGCCGGGTCCATTGCTTCATGTCATAGCTGGTCGCGAAGCTAAAAGAACCGTCGTGTTCGTAGGCGATCACCCACGGACCGTCCGGCTTCAGCTTGTAAATCTCCGGGTTACAAACCAATTTGTTCGGATTGTCCTTATCGAAGTAAGCGCCCTCCTGTTTCCAATACACACCGTCTTTCGATGTCAGTAGATAGAGCCCCAGCGGACGCGCGGCATTGGCCGCATCATAGATCAAATAATAGGTGCCGTCGTTCCACCACAGGAACATCCCGCCCCAGATCTGGCTGCTCGGAACCGGGACACCCGGATGAAACGGCACCGGGAACAACCCATCGGGCGGCGGCTGGACCTTGTTGATCTCCGCGACGGAGAGCTTGGTAATGTCGGGCCTGCCCGCCGTGGCGGGCTTCTCCGCAGCGTGGAGGGTGAGTGCTCCCGAGATGAGCAGGCTGGTGATGAGGGTCTTTATCATTTCGTGCCTTTCGTCTGTTTCGTAGTTGCTGATTCCTCTTTGTAATTCGGGTCGGCAATCCAGGCCTTCACGTCGCTCAACGCCGAATGCCCGATGATGCCCATCCCGCCTTTCAGCGCGGATTTTGTCTCGATGCAGCGAATGAAATAATCATTCACATACACCTCGATCTGGTCGTCGGTGATGATCAGACGGAACTTCGCCTTTGCAGGAAACGGGACTTCGATGTTGCGGGTTTCGCGGTGGCGAAAGGCGGTTTCCCCGCGCTTGACCTCGCCCATCAGCACTTTGCCGGAGGGATCGAACAGGATGGCTTCATCCACATCCCCCTCGCGTCCGAGAGTCACTCCGGGCAGGCTGTTCGGGCGGGCGATGTCGTGCTGCCCGGCTTCGTGGATGTTCACTTCGGCCAGGCCGACCACGCGGAAGGTCCTCATCTCCATTCCGCGGAGCCTGTCGGCCGTGAGGTTCAGCGGCGGCAAGGTGAATCTCAGATAGCGCGCCTCGAGGCCGAGGTTTTCGTAGTTGAGGCGATGCTCGTCGAAATAACTCACCGGCACGTCCTGCCACGCCTTGCCGTCCGTGGAAACCGCAAGCTTGGTGCCTTTGATGTAGTCCAGTTTAAACAGCGCGACGGAGGGCACGCCGGGGCAGCGGGTCCAGCGCGCCTCGATGCGCCCGAGGCGGCGCACCCGGCCAAGGTCAATGCTCGCCTCGGCAGCGCCGGTCTTGGCCGCCAGAAACTTCGCGAATTGTTCCTCATCCATGCCGCTGGTGTCCTTTTTCGCATGATGCACCCCTGTCAGATCGCCGATCCATGAGCGTTCATCCAAGTCGTCAATAAGATGCTGCGCGCCGAGATAATCCTCCGCGCCGGTGGCGAGCGACCCCGGACCGAAGGTATGGGTCATCGTCGCGGAAGCAGTGGCGTTGCGCGTAAAATCTGCTTCCGGCTTTACGGATGAAAAATCAATCAGGCCTTCGATCACCGTGACCTTGTGGGGATCAATAGACGGTTCAACGACGGCGACTCCATTTTGCTCCGGCTTGAAGGTAAGCGCGACAGGGTCCGCCTTGAGTTTCTCGTTGCCTTCCCACCATTTGATCCAGACGCTCTCGCCGTCGGAAACCAGACGCTTCAACGGCGTCATCATCCATTGCCGTTGCCCCTTCGCATCACTGGCCCAGCGCGAATCCGTGATAAGCGGAGCGTCCGGCACATCGTTGTAAATGCGCCA
>QYQL01000163.1 GCA_007280915.1 Verrucomicrobiaceae bacterium
ATGATTGGATATTCCGTGTTGGGCGTTGGATATTCGGTTTTTTCCAAATCAGAAGAATGTCCAATAACCAACAAGGAACTCCCAATTTCCAACGGCGGAATCGCGGACGCGGCGGCTCTGTCCTTCATGATTGGATATTCCGTGTTGGGCGTTGGATATTCGGTTTTTTCCAAATCAGAAGAATGTCCAATAACCAACAAGGAACTCCCAATTTCCAACGGCGGAGTCGCGGGTGCCAAATTCAAATGTTTCATGTCCGCTCCGTGGAGTTTTTTGCCGTCTCGACGCTCTTGAATAAAATCGCGATCAACTCGTCGGTTTCTTTGATAAGCAGGGCGAGATGTTCCGGCGGTCTGATTAACTCCGCACGGGAGATGACCTTCAGCCAGATCTCTGTTTCACGCAGTTCTTTCAGCGCGATCTTCAGCTTGTGAATGAAATCAGCCTTTGATTCCGCGCTCTGTGCCTCTCCATAGTTTGGCGCGGGAGATGTTCCGCTACGCAGTAGTTGCAGGCAGATATGCTTCCCCGCTCTGCTTTCCGGAATGGCCTCGGAAAGCCGGATGATGCGAACGGAAAAGTCAACCAGGCGATCCTGCAAGTCGAACGCTCTGTCCTTCATGATTGGATATTCCGTGTTGGTTATTGGAGATTGTCCTGCCTTGTTTCCCGTTCGGTGGTCGCGATCGCATACATTTCCCCGGTTTCATCCAGCAAAGCCGTTGAGGTGATCGAGACCTCTAAAACCGCGCCATCCTTGCAGAGCCGCTGCGTGTGATAAGGCTCGAGGATTTGTGACCGGCTGAGCTGGGCGAGCTTGTCCAGCGCCCCTTCGCGCAGCTCCCGCGGGATGCGGTCCCGCACGTTCATCGCGAGCGCCTCGGCCTCGCTCCATCCATACATCCGCACGGCGCCCGGATTCCACGCGATCGTGCGGCCATCGAGGTCCTGCACGGTGATGGAATCGTGCGCGTCGCGAACGACGACGGCGAGGCGGAGAAGCTCGTTGGCCTTGTGAAGCGCATCCCGCGACTGCACGATTTGCGTGATATCAGCAAAAGTGATCACCGCCCCCTCGATCACGTTCTCGATCGTGCGATAGGGTTGGATGTGCATTTTGAACCACGCGCCGCCGGCGGTCTCCACCTCGGTCACCTTGGAGGCCAGCGTGTCGAGCACGGACTGCACGTCCGGCACCAGGGTCTGGTAGCTGACGAAGTTCGAGGCGATGTGGGCGACCGGGCGACCGGCGTCGCTGGGGATGAGGTTGATGATCTGGGTGACGGCGGGGGTGAAGCGCAGGATGTGCATCTGGCAGTCCACGAAGACCGTGGCGATGCCGGTGCCGCCCAGCAGGTTGTTCATGTCGTTGTTCGCCTGCCGGAGGTCGGTCACCTTGACTTGAAGCTCGCAGTTGACCGTGGCCAGCTCCTCGTTGACCGACTGCATTTCCTCATTCGAGGATTTGAGCTCTTCGTTTGAGCTTTCCAGCTCCTCGCAGGCGGACTGGAGATTTTCGTCCTTGTGGCGAAGCTCGAGCCTGAGAGCGGCGATGATCGCATCGGCATCCGGCGAGCGGGGCCCCTCGCCAGATTTTGACGGCTCGGGAGCCTCCTCGAGGATGACGAGGTAGAGCGGCGACTCGGGATCCGCCGCGTTCGTCACCGGGCGGACGGTCAGGTTGACCCGGGTGAAGTGGCCGTTGGTCTTCACTCTCAGGCCCGGGGACTGAACGGGTTCCCTGATCTCAACCGCCTTGCGCAGTGAAACGGACAGCGCTTGGCGCAGCCCTTCGCGGGCCATCCTGAGGATGTTGTTGACTCCCGCCTCGCCGGTGGACGGCTCGAGGAACATCCCGCTGCGCCCGTGGAGGTAGAGGATATCGCCCTGGCTTTGGACCAGCGCCGCCGCCGCGACGACCTGCTGCAGGAGCGCCTGTTCGGTCATCACGCGCAAGGGCAATTTCGCAGGGAATGACGGCTTGACGGAGGATCTCGGCAGGGAGAGATCCCTCGCCGACAGGCGTGGCTGAAAGAGGCCCGACTTCAGCCGCTGCGCGCTGAAAGGTTTTTCCTTGCGCCGGTAGAGTTTCATTTTGAGGTCCTGCACGGCGAAGAGATCATCGGACTCGCCCGTGCCCTCGGAGGTGCCGAGAAGCAAGAACCCGCCGGGGTTCAGCGCGTAGTGGAAGCGCGGGATGAGCCGCCTCTGGAGGTCCGACCCCAGATAGATCATGAGGTTGCGGCAGATGATGAGGTCGAGCTTCGAGAACGGAGGATCCTTGATCACGCTGTGTTCGGAAAAGACCACCAGGTCGCGGATCCCTTTGTGGATGCGGTAGCTGCGGCCGTCCGGCTCGGGCGTAAAAAACCTCGCGAGGCGTTCGGGCGAAACATCGGCCGCGATGCTGGCCGGATAGACGCCGGCTCGGGCCGAGGCGATTGCGCGCTTGTCGATGTCGGTCGCGAAAACCTGCACGGCGAAGTTCTGCCTGATCGCCTCCATGTGCTCTGCCAGAAGGATGGCGAGCGAATACGCCTCCTCGCCGGTCGAGCATCCCGCGACCCACACCCGCACCGACGCGTGCCGGCCCTCAAAAAGATTGGGGATCACCTGGTTCCCCAGCATCTGGAAGACCTCGGGATCGCGGAAGAAATTCGTCACCCCGATCAGCAGGTCGCCAAACAGCGCCTCCATCTCGACGGGCGTCTGCTGGAGAAATTTGAGGTAGCTGTCGAGCCCGTCGATCTGGTGGACGGCCATCCGCCGCTCGATCCGGCGGTGGATCGTGCTCGGCTTGTATTGGGAAAAGTCGTGTCCGGTCTGCGCGCGCAGCAGGACGAAGAGTTTTTTTATCGCGTTCTCGCTCTTCGGTGCCGACGAGGCTCCGGGGAGTTTGCCGAAGGCGTGGGTCGCATAGGTGATGAGCCGGGCGGGCATCTCGGCCGGTGGCAGCTCGTAGTCCACCAGCCCGGTGGACATTGCGCTGCGCGGCATGCCGTCGAACTCGGCGGAGGCAGCGTTCTGGGCCATGACCATGCCTCCTTCGCCCTTGATCGTCCGCACGCCTGACGAGCCGTCGCTGCCGGTGCCGGAGAGCACGATGCCGATCGCCCGCTCGTGCAGGTCCTGTGCGAGAGAGCGGAAGAAGTAGTCAATCGGCAGGCGGTGGCCTTTGGGCTCGTCGGGTTCGAACAATTGCAGCGCTCCGTTCATAAACGCCATGTCGCGCCCCGGCGGGATGATGTAGACGCAGTTGATCTTCACCTCCATCCCGTCCTCGACCTCAAACACCTCCATGTGCGTGTAGCGCTGGATCAGGTCGCAGAGGATGCTCGTGTGATCCGGGGCCAGATGCTGCACCAGCACGAACGCCATGCCCGGATCGCTGTCCGCGGGCATGCCGGAAAAAAACGCCTCAAACGCCGACAGGCCGCCGGCCGAGGCCCCGATCCCGACAATCGGAAAACCGGCTGCTGTCGTCGCATCACCGCCGGCCGACACTTCCTGTTTGCCGGAAGAGTGTTTTTTCGCCGCAGTGGGCTTTCGATTTTTCATAGTCTGTGCGCGGCATCTCCGCAGGGGAATGAGAACGGTCTGCTTGCCATATGCAAGCCATGCTTATTGTGTGCCCTGCGGGGACGTTTTGGCAATGCCAGATTTGCGGCATGGGGTGTTCACCCCATAGACGAGGGATGCCAACCGGCTCCATCTTGCGCCGCACCTTCCATGAAACGCATCACAGTCCTGCTGGCTGACGATAACGCGGTCGTCCGCAAAGCATTCAAAAAGATTCTGGAGATAGAAGACGATCTTGAAGTCGTCGGCGAAGCGAAAGACGGCATTCAGGCTGTCGCGATGGCAAAAAAACTTCACCCCGCATTGGTTCTGATGGACGTGACCATGCCGCTGCTCAATGGGTTGCAAGCCGCCTGCCAAATCCGCGAAGCCGTCCCCGCCACCAAAGTTCTCATGCTTTCTGCGCACGGCGATGAAGCCTATATCGAGGCGGCGGTCAACTCCGGGGCCATGGGCTATCTGATCAAACACACCTCCGCCGACTGTGTCTGCCAGGCGATCCGTGAGGTCCACAAGGGGAACACATTTTTCAGCCCGACGATTCCCAAACGCCTTCACAAACGGAAGAAGATGCGCTGATTTCCTCGCCTGCATCTCGGGAGGTTCGCAAGGGGTGCGATCAAAAGTGGGTGCGGTTGCAAACAGGACAAGGTAGGGCGGGACGTCCCCGGCCCGCCGCGCCTTCTTCCTTCGGTCAGCCCAGAGGTCTGCCCCTACCTTCCACGGAGAACCTCACTCACTTTTGATCACACCCGTTCGCAAGGGAAATCGTTACATTCCTGGTGAAAGATGCTCTACTGTCTGTCTGCGGAGATCCCGCAGAGCATTATGGAGGAGACATTGAAAAATTTATCCACCCTGTTGCGGCAGTGGCGGAAAGACCACGGTATCAAGGAGACCGCGGCGGCTGAGGAGCTTGGCGTGGGAGCGGCCACCTGGGGCCACTGGGAGGAAGGAGTCCGGCTCCCGACATTGAAGAACCTCATCGCCCTCTCCCGCTATACGGGGATTCCCATCCAGCATTTCTTCTGCCCGAACCGGCACCGCTGCCCGTTCCGCGCCGAAAACAGCAGCAAGTGACCCGAATGGCGCGAACTTAAGCGGGCTTTTGGAAGTGGCTTCGACGTCCCGCCGATAATCCTTCCCGGGAAACATGGCCGGGACGGCCATGCCACTTTGGCTTAGGTTAGAGCCATTCGCAAGTGACTCTCCTTTATGGAGAAATTGCTTTGTGGACAAAACCTCTGGCTGGGGGCGATTATTTTGTTGCCATGAAAACACACAACACATTCAACCGGTTGTTCGCGGGCGCCTGCGTCGCGCTGTCTGCATTTTTGTCGATCAGCACAAGCTACTGCGGTTACGTGGAAATCACCGTTAACGACGGGACCCCTGGTTCCAATTTCGGGACAGATCCGAGGCCGGGGATCGGCGAATCGGGACAGGTGACAGCGAACTGTGTCGCCAATTCGAGTTGGGATTTGCGGGCGATGGCATTCGACGTCAATACCAATAGCTTGATGGTTGTGAGCGGGTTCAATCCGCTTGCCAAAAACTTTGATCAGAATGTCGTGGGCGACATTCTCGGCGACATCTTTGTCGATACGAACAACTCGTTCACAAGCCCATCGCGGGCAGCCATGGGGATCCCCGCAACAGACGGGCACTTCTCGTATGCAAATTCCACGCCCGGCAACGGATTCGAATACGCCATCCACCTCATTGACCCCTCGAATTCCACAGGCAACAACCTGAGATACAACCTTGTCGCCCTCGGCGGGGCCTCGCTTTTGGAGACAGGCAATTACAACCAAAATGCTTCCGCTGATCCTGCGTTTCTGATTCCGTCCGGCGCCGATACGATCAAATCGGGCGGGTTGTCCCTGGTGACGACCATGTCGGATGCCCAGGTCTTCGCGAACCTCGGTCTCAACATCGGAACCAACGGGGGAACGAATTATGTTTTCACCTTTGATCTGTCAGCGGCTTCGCTGGCGAGCGGAGCCACTTTCCGGCTCACAGAGGAGTGCGGAAACGACCTCTTGGTCGGGCACCTCGCCGCCGGTGTTGCCGTTGCCGCCGTGCCCGAAACCAGCACCTGG
>QYQL01000170.1 GCA_007280915.1 Verrucomicrobiaceae bacterium
GTGGGCTGTTCAAAAAGCACCCTGGAAAGGCCGACATCGTTGCAGCTTTTGACTTCGGGTCCCGTGTAACGCTCGGACCACATGACCGACCAATTGCCCAGCAGTCCCCACTTTGCGGGCACGGTGATCGTTCCGATCTCCATCTCTTTTCCATCGGCTTCATTGCGGACAGTTGAGGTCCATTGCGTCCCTTTCCGGTTTTCTCCGCTCTGAAAAACTCTCAGACGATACTTCTGTCCCGCCCTCCAGTCATAGGGGACCAGAGTTTGAAACCCCACGCCTTCTCCACTAAACCGCCGCGCGATCCCCGGGCCGGAGGCACTCAGGGCATTCCAGATGGAAAATATGGCGACTTTCCCGGTGCTTCCATCCGGGCTCTCCCCGAGGGTTTGGAGACCGAGATAGACGGTATCTCCATTGATGAACCCGGCCTGATGCGCCCAGAAATAGCCGACGCCCTTGGGCGGTTCGATTTCCACAGTCAGGCAATGCTCAAAGCTGCGATAGCCGGGCTTTCCCGCTGAATTCGCAGGCGGCCAGTTCCATTCGGTATTGGTTCCCGTCGGCCCGTGTTGGTGATCTGCGGCCACGGCTGCATCAAGCCAAAAGGCGAGCAGGCCCAGGCCGGCAAAAATCCGGAGTGACAAGGAAATTCTCACACGTGACTTTCGGAGATGCAACCGCCGGATCACTTGGAAAATCCATGCCGACTCGTCCAAGTCCCGGCTTTCCCGGACCGGAGGATGCTTCCTCCGGTTTCGGGTCACACCATCGTCAGGGTGCCTGCAGCGAGTTGACGATCTTGTTCGCCTGATCCATTCCCGGCTCGTCGTCAAGATCGGTGATGAACCAGAGCTCCGCAATCTCATCGCTCGGAAGCGCGCACCAGGCCAAGGCGATGCGGACCGGCGTTCCGGACTTTTTCTCCTTGGCGGTTCCCACCGCATAAAATCCGGTCAGGCCCGATGGTTTCCAGTCCTGCGCGTCCCCGAGTTCCACAGCGTCGAACTTCTCGTTGACCATCTCCAGGCAGTTCTTCATGGAGTCGTTCAGTGCGCTTTCGTTCCCCTCCAGTGTCCGCATGGAAAAAAGTGCTCCGGTCGGACCGTCCAAGTGGAAATAGTCGCCGACCTCTTCCGCCGGGCTGAGTTTCCAATCCGTGGGAACGCTGATCAAGAAACTCGGTTTGTCCTTGGTCGGATAGACGATGGTCTGGGTATTTCCTGCTGCAAATGCGGGCGCAACGGCAACAAGAAGGCCGCAGGCAAGAAGGCTGAGTAGTTTTTTCATGGTGTGGTAGTGGTTGTTGTTGATCTTCCCTTCAGCGGCTGCGGAAGTTCGAGTGTTTTGGTCTCTAAAAGATTGACCGATGTCAAATAATTTATTGCAACCGGTCGCGTTTTGAGGCGTTACCGGCTTTCGGCAGCAGGTTGGTTCAAAACCAATGAACTATTTCCCGGGGCTTTCAGGTGAGTGAGTCTCCTGGGCTTGCAGGCGGTCCCGCAGTTCGAGAGCCATCCGGTTTCCCGGAGCCTCGACAAGGCAGCGCTCAACAAATGCCAGACCGCCGGACTGATCCCCCCGCTCTTGCGCGGTGACCGCGAGGTTGAAAAGAAATGTGGCCCGGTCGGCGGAGGTGGTGGATTCCGCGAGCCCCCGTTCAAAGACTTCGGCAGCTTCAGCTGGAAGACCGCGTTTAAAATACAGATCGCCGGTGAGCTGGATATTGCGGAGGCGGAAGGCTTCCTGAAATGTTTTCCTGCTTTCCGCGCTGATTCCATCCACCGGGGGTTCCGCGCTGGCGCGCCGCTGAAGAACCTCCGACAGCATTGCCGCGCTCGAGGGGGTGATGCCCCGTGGAGTTGTAAATGTCTTTCCGTGTCGCGGAGGGTGAAATTCCAGGGAGGGATGGTCATCCGTGATGATCGGAGCGCCTTCCGTGAGGTCACGCACCGCAGAAGGTCCGAGCGTGAAAAGCTGAAGGAACTCTTCAGGCGTGGGCACCTCCAGACGTGTCAGACCCGACGCGAGTTCAGGGTTTTTATAGGCCTGCAACAGGGCGGCCAAATCCACTGAGACGGGAGCGTCTTTTCGGGCCACGATCAGGCCGGTGGTGTTCCAAAGCCACAGGGTGGTTTCAGAAAAAACATCCTGAACCGTGCGGAGGACAGACAGGGATTCCTCAACAGTCAGAAGATGAAAGCGAAAGGAAGCGAATGCCATCGACGCGACCGTCGAGGCGCGAAAAAAGCATGCTGCCGAATGCCAGCCCAAGGAGAAAAATGATCAGGATGATCGTAAACGAGTAGATCGTGCTGCCGAACGCAAAGATCAGAATCCGCGTCCAGGTGACTTCATATCCCATGGTCAGGAGTCCGGACAGGGCCACGACGGTCCAGAGGATGACGCGCAGGGCCGGGCGAATGGTTTTTGTCCCCTCTGTGGCCGGAGGGCCTGATTGCGAGGGCGCCGGTGGCGTGACGAACGAAAGCCAAAGCGCTGCGATTCCGATGCTCAAATTGACGAGGACGGTGGCGAGGATCGTGCCGGTCATGCCCAGCGTGCGGATCAGCAAAAACCCTGTGAGAGCCCCGCCCAGAACAGCTCCCGCAAGGTTTGTCGAATACAGGGTTCCCAGATCCCATCCGAGCCGGTCCGCCCGACGGGGCACATGCCTGACCAGAATCGGAAGTGTTCCCCCCATGAGAACGGCTGGGACAAAAAGCACGATCGCCGAGACGCCGATCCGCAGCGCCAGCAGGTTGATTCCGGGATGGCCGACCCGTGGAATGAAATGAAGATAGGCCTTGTCCATCCAGAAGAGAATCCCCGGTTGAGCGAGGGCGAACAGGCCGATCCCCAGTTCAAGAGCCGCATACCAGCGAAGCAAAAAACGGCTGCGGTCGGCGAGGGGACCAAGGAGCCGCGCCCCCAGCGCGAGTCCTCCCATGAACACCGCAAGAACGGTGCTGACAGCCGCCGTCGTCGTGCCGGCCAGAAGCGTGAGCTGGCGGGTCCATATGATCTCATACGCCAGAGCGCATGCCCCGGAGAGAAAGAAAAATGCAAAAATCATCCTCCGGGTGCCGGAGCTGATGGAACCCACCGGTTCTTCCTCAGGCGAGGATCTGTGCGATGTGGGGGGTGAAAAGTCCGGGTTCAAGGAGGAATGAGTCGTGGCCTTTGCCGGAGTGGACGGTGATCCAGGTGACGGGGACGTGCGATGCCTCGAGCATTTTTACGATGCGCCCCTGTTCAACCGGCGGAAACGAAGCATCCGAGTCAATGCTGAAGACCAGAAACCGGTGGTCTTTGCAACGGGAGAAGAGGTCCTCGAAATCCGAGGCGCCCGCCTCGGCGACGAGATCGAACCACTGCCAGGCATCGAGGATGCGCAGATACGTGTTCGCATCGAAGCGCGAGACAAACTTGAGGCCCTGGTGGAGGAGATAGGATTCCACCGGGTGGTTCATCTCATACCAGCCGAAGGGAGACCCATGGTCTTTCACATCCCCGCGTGCCCGCGCATGGAGGTCCTCGAGCGAGACGAATGTCTTGTGCGCGATGCGGCGCGCCGCAGCGAGACCGTCACGTGGCGGGTGCTTCGGGTCGTAGGCGCCGCCACGGAAGGCCGGATCGAGTTCGATTGCGGTGATCTGCTCGAAATTCATCAGGCGTTGCAGGACGGTGGTCTCAAGGCCCGAGGCGATGGGAGCGAGGATTTTCACCCGATCCGGATGCCTTGTGGCCAGGCTCAGGCAGAGATATCCGCCGATGGAGGCTCCGATGGCCGCATGCAGGACTTTGATCCCGAGGTGGTCGATCAGCTTGATCTGCGAATCCACGATGTCCGCGACACGCAGTACGGGGAAATCCGCCCCCCAGCGGCGGCGGCCGTTTTTTGTGGCGGGTCCGGTTGAACCGTAGCAGCCGCCGAGGTAATTTGCGCAGATGACAAAATACTTGTCGGTATCGAGCGCCTTTCCGGGCCCGATGAACTCGTTCCACCAGCCTTCGTGAAGCTCGTCGGTCCAGCGTCCGTCGAGCCCGGGCACATCCCGGTTGATGCCCGCAGCATGCTGGCTCCCGGTCATCGCATGAAAGACAAGGATCGCGTTCGAGCGGTTCGCGTTCAGCGTACCATACGTTTCGTAGGCGAGCGTGAACTTATCAAGCACCGCACCGCAGCGCAGTTGGAACGGCGCGCCCTTGTATTCAAAAAAGCGCGTGCGGACGTGCCCGATCCGATGGGATTTACTTCGCGGCATTCAACGCCTGGTCGATGTCCTCGAGGATGTCGGCGATGTTTTCGATGCCGACGGAGAGACGGATGTAATCCTGCGTGACGCCGGTTGCCTCCTGCTCTTCCGCCGTGAGCTGTTGGTGTGTCGTCGAGGCCGGGTGGATGACAAGGCTCTTTGAGTCGCCGATGTTCGCGAGGTGGGAGAAGAGCTTCACCGAATTGATGAATTTCTTTCCTGCCTCCAGCCCGCCCTTGATTCCGAATCCGACGATCCCGCCGAATCCGCCCTTGAGATACTTCGCGGCGTTCGCGTGGTTCGGACTGTCCTCAAGTCCGGGATAGGTGACCCATGCGACAGCGGGATGGTTTTTCAAGTGCTTCGCGACGGCGAGCGCGTTTTCGGAATGGCGCTGGATTCTCAGAGGCAGGGTCTCGAGGCCCTGGAGGAATTGGAAGGCGTTGAACGGGCTCAGGGCCGCGCCGATGTCGCGCAGTAGCTGGACGCGGACCTTCAAAATGAACGCGACATTTCCCATGCCGGGGACGTTGCCGAGCGCATCCCAGAAAACGAGTCCGTGGTAGCTGGGGTCGGGCTCGGTGAACTCCGGAAATTTTCCGTTGTTCCACTTGAAGTTTCCCGAGTCCACAATGACGCCGCCGATCGAAGTGCCGTGGCCGCCCACGTATTTGGTGGCGGAAAGAACAACGATGTCCGCGCCGTGGTCGATTGGTTTGACCAGGCCGACGCCGATCGTGTTGTCCACAACAAGCGGAATCCCCGCCTCGTGAGCGATTTTTGAAATGGCTTCAAAATCCGGCACATCGAGCTTCGGGTTTCCGACCGTCTCGGCATAGATCGCGCGGGTGCGGGGGGTGATCGCCTTGCGGAAGGCTTCCGGATCTTTAGAGTCCACGAAGACGACTTTTCTCCCAAGCTTCGGGAATGTGTAGTGGAGGAGCTGGTAGGACCCGCCGTAGAGGTTGTTGGCCGCGACGATTTCGTCGCCGACCTGCGTGATCGCCAGGAGCGCGAAGGTTGTCGCCGCCTGTCCGGATGCCAGCGCCAGCGCCCCTGTGCCGCCCTCGAGCGCCGCCATGCGCTTCTCGAAGACATCCGTCGTCGGATTCATGAGCCGCGTGTAGATATTCCCGAATTCCTTCAGGGCAAAAAGATTCGCGGCGTGCTCGGTGCTCTTGAAAACGTAGGAGGTCGTCTGGTAGATCGGCACCGCGCGCGAACCGGTCGTGGGATCGGGCACCTGGCCTGCATGAAGAGTGAGGGTTTCAAATCGTTGTGGCATAGGGGTGAGTAGCCTAGACGATTCTGCTCAGAAACTCAAAGACGATCTGCGCGGAGATGGACTTGATAGAATTGACCGTGTTTGCAAAGGCTCGGTTTCATCGGTTGATGCGGGACCATTGCCGGAACCTTGCTCGGAATGGGAGGGGCCTGTTGTTTGGGTCAAAGCCCGGTCGGGTGGTCGAGGAACTGCCAGGGAAGGGCGAAGCGCTCGGAGAGTTCTGCGGCAAGCGCCTTCACCCCGAATGTCTCGGTGGCGTAGTGTCCGCCGTAGAACAAATTGACTCCGAGTTCTTCGGCCGCCGTGAACGACCAGTGCGGGCCTTCGCCGGTGATCAAGGTATCCACGCCTTCCGCAGCGGCCTTGGCGACATCTCCGCCGGCTCCTCCCGTGACCACCCCGATTTTTCGAGCGAGGATCGGTCCGCCGGGAGCTAGGTGGACCGGACCTCCGAGGGCCTTTTCCAGCAAATTCCGCAATACCTCGCGGTTGATCTCGGCCTCGAATTTCCACCCGATCGGGCGGTCAGCGGCCGGGAAGAACGGTTCGCCATCCGTGAGGCCGAGTTCGGCTGCGAGCAGCGCGTTGTTTCCGAGGCGAGGGTGGGCATCCAGAGGAAGATGCGCGCTGTAAACAGCCATATCCGATTCGATGAGCATCCTGGTTTTCCGGTAGGACGCACCGGTCAGCGAGGTCATCCCTCCCCAGAAAAGCCCGTGATGCACGATGAGGAGATCCACCCCGGCTGCGGCGGCTTCCTTGATCACCGACTCACAGGCATCAACGGCCGCGCCGATCCGGGAAAGGCTTCCGGAATTCTCGACTTGCAGCCCGTTCATGGCATTCGGGTAATCCCCGAAATCCGGGATGCCCAGAAGCTCGTTCAAGTAGCCGGTCACCTCGTTCAAATGCATGGAGTCATTGCAGCGGATCGCGCGGGCGATGAGAAGGATTTCTTTCCGCGCCCATGGCAACATGTTTTCATCCTTCCCTCCCTGCGCTGCGGCACTGTAGGGTCCGCATCTTATGCTTCGAGCCGGAATCGTCGGGCTCCCGAATGTCGGGAAGTCCACCCTCTTTAATGCTGTCACCCGCACGCGCAAGGCGCAGGCGGCAAATTTCCCGTTTTGCACGATCGAGCCGAATGTCGGGATCGTGAGTGTTCCCGACGAGCGCCTCGAAAAGCTCGCGGCGATTTCCAAGTCCGAGAAGATCCTGCCTGCGGCGATCGAGTTTGTGGACATCGCCGGGCTCGTGGCCGGGGCCAGCGAGGGTGAGGGGCTCGGCAACCAGTTCCTGAGCCACATCCGTGAGGTGGATGCCATCATCCAGGTCGTGAGATGTTTTGAGAGCGATGACATCCACCATGTGTCCGGCTCGGTCGATCCGATCCGGGACATCGAGGTGATCAACACCGAGCTTATTCTCGCCGACCTCGCCTCTGTAAAAAAGCGCGGAGAGCGCTCTCAGAAAGGCGCGAGAAGCGGAGACAAGGAGGCCAAAGCCGAGCTGGCGCTCACGGAAAAGCTCATGCCCCATCTCGATTCTGGGAAGCCCGCTCTTACCCTTGATCTCAACACCGAGGAGAAGGCGCTTCTCAAAGGGTTTTTCCTCCTTTCCTCCAAGCCAACGCTTTTTGCCTGCAATGTCGGAGAAAATGACCTCGGCTCGGCCGATGCCGGCTCACCGGCATCGAAGCATGTGCAGGCGGTCCGCGAATATGCCGCCACGCACCTCGGAAGCGAAGCGGTGGTGATCAGCGCCCAGATCGAGAGCGAGCTGGCCGATCTTCCGGCAGAGGAGGCGAAGGAATTTCTTACCGGGCTCGGAGTTGAGGACAGCGGAGTCAGCCAGCTCATCCGCGCGGCCTACCACCTGCTCGGCCTCCGCACGTATCTGACCACCGGCCCGAAAGAGACCCGCGCGTGGACGATTCACGCGGGCGACAAGGCCCCGGCTGCGGCGGGCGTCATCCACAGCGATTTCGAGCGCGGCTTCATCGCGGCGCAGATCATCGCGTTCGATGATCTCATGGCATTCGGCTCCGAAGCCAAGGCGAAGGAAGCCGGGAAGCTTCGTCTAGAGGGCAAAGAATACACCGTGCAGGATGGCGATGTCGTCGAGTTCCGGTTCAACGTTTAGCCCGCCGGTGGCGGGAATGGGAAATGTAGAATGAAGAATGACTTTCCCGGGTCCAAAGGTTTCTTCCATTCTCCATTTTGCATTTCACATTATTCATTGTGCTTTGCCCGTCTTGCCGTCCGGCGTCCGGGTGTCCTGATCGCAGCGGCCCTGCTGATTTTATTCGGTGCGGTATTTGTTTTTCAGAGCCGTCAGGCTTTTGATTCCGAGATTCTAAACCTGCTTCCCGCCGATGCGCCGGCGGTTCAGGGGCTCAAGCTTTACAACTCCCGGTTCAATTCCTCGCGCGAGCTGGCGTTCCTTGTCGAGTCCGGCGATCCCGCGGCTGTGGATGATTTCGTCGAGGAGCTTTCCAGGCAGCCGTGGGTGACCCGCGTTCTGGATGCTCCCCCGACCGAATCCTCCTCCGGCCGCGAGACCCTTCCGCAGCTCGTGGCCCCGCTTCTTCTGGCGCAGGACGATGAGGATTTTGATCGCACGCTGGAACTGCTGGATGCGGAAAAACTGAAACTTCACGTCACCGCACTTGCCGCCAGAGCAGCGGCAGGCTCTCCGGTGGCACTCATGGAGCTGACGAATGATCCCACCGGGCTGATCGCCCCGGTTGCGGCCGGGCTTTCGCAAAAGCTGTCGATTGCGGAGACCTTTGACATGTCTTCCGGAGATGCGCGGATCATTCCCGTCGTCACGAACCAGCCCGACCTGTCTGCCGAGAGCTGTACCAGCCTGATGAAGTCGGTTCACCAGTTTCTTGCTGTCATGGCGGAGCGGCCGGGTGCACCGCATGTTTCCGTCACCGGTCGCTCGCCGTATGTGGATGAGATAGCCAGTTCTATGCAGCGCGACATCGTGCTGACGAGCCTGGTCTCGATCGCGGCCGTCACGTGCCTTTTTTGGTTCTCGTTCCGCTCGCTTGTCCCGCTGGCCGGTTCGGTGCTGATCCTGGCATGGAGCTGCATGTTGTCTCTTACCGCCGGTTCGCTGGTATTTGACAAGCTCAACGTCGTCGCGATGGGATTCTGCTCGATTCTTGTCGGTCTCGGGGATGATTTCAGCCTGCTGCTTTACCAGCGGTATGTTGGTGCAAGAGGCGCGGGAATGGCGCGTGAGGAGGCGATTGAGGATTCGGTCCGCCACGCGGCCCCCGGAATCCTGTGGGTGGCCCTCACGACATCTCTCGGTTTCGCCGCCCTTTCCTTCAGCGGATCGGCGGGCTTCGCGCAGCTTGGCATCCTGATCGCTATCGGGGTTGTGGCCGGCGCGCTGGGGATGATTGCCTTCATGCCGCTCTTCGAGAGGGAGGTTCCAGTCCGTGATGGCGACCCGGTGCTGAGGCTTTGTGTTTGGCTCATGAAATCGCAACGGCTCCCCGTGTTTTCCGCCATTGTCTTTTCCGCTGTAGTTCTGATTGCGGCAGTTCCCTGGCGGCCGCTGCATTTTGATACCTCCACGCATTCCCTGGAACCGCGTGACATCCCCGCAGCAAAAACGCTGGCCCGCATCATGGAGGTTTTTCCGGGCACCTTCGAGCCGGTGATGGTTCTTGTTCCGGGACCGGTCGGCCAAGGAATGCTGCCCGGCTTGGATCGTGCCCTGGAGGATTTGAAATCCCGGGGGCTGATCACAAAATTCTCCAGCCCGTCCCCCCTCTCTCTCGATCCCTCCCGGGTTAGTCGTAACATCGCGAAAGTCCGTGCCCTCGACATTGAGGGGGTGCAGCGCGGTCTTGCCTCAGCGGAAGAATCCGCGGGACTCCGGCCTGGCGCGCTCGATTCCGGAGTTCGTCTTCTTCAGGGGTTGCAGTCCCCGGAATCTCTCCATGCCCGTCTTCCCGCCGCATCTCCGTGGTGGTTTGTTCTCGACCGGATGCTCGCTCCCGGATCCGGCGACGTGATTTATTACCTGCACCTTCCGGAGAATACAGACTCCGCAGGCAGACGGGTGATCGAAGAGGCGCTGCATCGCGCAGCACCGGGGGCATTTGTCACCGGATGGAGTCAGATGCTGCAATCCCTCGTTCCCTGGGCAACCCGGGAACTCCTCCTTTTTGGCGGGATCGTGGTGGCGGTTATTCTCGTTCTCCTGCTCTTTATCTACCGGGAGGTCCGCGCCTTCGCGCTCCACATCGCCGCGCTGTTTCTTGCGATGTGCGGGACTGTCGCCACCCTCAAGATCACAGACCGTCCGGTCAACCTGCTCAATGTTCTGGCATTTCCTCTGATCCTAGCTGTGGGAGTGGACTACGGGGTCCATCTTTTGCTCGCCATCCGGGAACCAGGAAAAATCTCAGGAACCCTGCCGGCGGTGATGAAGCCGGTCCTCATCAGCGCGCTGACCACCATCACGGGCTTTGGTGCGCTGACGCTCGCGCGGAATCCCGCGCTGAATGGATTGGGGTTCGTCTGTGCGACGGGCGTCACCTGGTGCCTCGTCACTTCTTTTCTGCTCATCGTTCCGGCCGTGTGCCCGCGCCGGGGAAAGGGCGGTTCCGACGGGGAACAATGCGTTTAGAGATCAGTTGCATCGCCGGGGAATTTCGGTCCATGATGAACACCCATGCCGCATCTGAAATCCGTTTTTAAAGAACAGCCGGAACTTGCCGGGTTTGCTTCGAATGTCGATGCGGGGATCGTGGAGCCCGGGCACGCTGAACTTGCAGAGAATTTGCTCGCCGAGGACCAGCATCACTTGTTTTCCGACTGGGACGCTCCGGGCGTGAAGGATGCGGAGAAGCGCCGGTTTTTGGATACCCTTGCCAATGCCCACCGATCGTATCCGGGAGGCCTCCCGGGCTACATCTCCAACGCGCGCCGGTTGCTCGCCGAGGCCTCGGCCGGAGCGAATCCCTTTGAAGGTTGCACGCCCGTCCGTCCCGATCTTGCCGACCTTTCCGGATTCGGAGACGAATACGAAAAGGCGGAGGCGGCCGGTTTGAAATGTTTTGCGGAGACAGCCGTGGTTCTTGTTGCCGGTGGGCTCGGGGAGCGACTTGGCTACCACGGCATCAAGCTCGACATACCGGTCGAGGTCACCACCGGAACGACTTATCTGGCCCACTTTGCATCGGTGATCCTCGCTGCGTCCCGCCGCCTCGGAAGGAAAATCCCGCTCGTCATCATGACAAGCCGGGAGACGAACGAGGGAACCATTGCCACGCTGACGGCCAACAGGAATTTCGGGCTCGATGAGGACCAGGTCATCATCCTTTGTCAGGAACTGGTTCCCGCTCTGTCGGATGTCGGCGGGCATCTTGCGCTGGAAGGAAAATACGAGCTTGTTTTGAAGCCGCATGGTCACGGGGACATCCACATGCTCCTGCACACGAGCGGAACGGCAAAAAAGCTCGCCGTGTCGGGCGTGCGCTACCTGCTCTTCATCCAGGATACAAACGGTCAGGTGTTCAATGCGGCGCTGGCTGCGATCGGCGTCTCAGAACTTCACGGCTACGATTTCAACTCAATTGCCGTGAACCGGATTCCCGGCGAGGCTGTCGGCGGGCTGGCAAAACTGAAGAAGAACGGCTCGCCCGATCTCACGCTTAATGTCGAATACAACCAGCTCGACCCGCTGCTGCGGGCCACTGTCAGCCCGGAGGGCGACGTGCCGGACAGTCGTGGCTTCTCGCTTTTTCCGGGCAACATCAACGTTCTCATCATTCGCCTGGAACCGTATCTCCGCGTTCTCGAGACTTCGCAGGGGATCGTTGCAGAGTTCGTGAACCCGAAATTCTCGAATGCGTCTCGCACGCAGTTCAAAAAGCCCGCACGCCTGGAAACGATGATGCAGGACCTGCCGAAGCTTTTTACGGCCGGTGAAAAAGTTGGAGTGACCGTTTTTGACCGGGCATGGTGCTTCAGCGCCTGCAAGAACAACCTGACGGATGCCGCGGCCAAGGTCGCCCAGGCCGGGCCGCCGGAGAGCGCATCCAGCGCAGAGAACGATTTCTATCTCGCGGGCCGTCAAAAACTCCGCATGGCGGGAATGACGATTGCCGACGGTCAGACCACGATGATCCGGGGAATCCCTTTCACTGCCGGTCCGAGAGTCATCCTGCGTCCGTCGTTCGCACTCACCATCGCGGACGTCCGTGACCGGATCAGCGGGGGAAGTCTCACGGGTGGCTGCACTCTCGTTCTGGACGGCGACGTTCGTCTGGAAAATGTCGCGGTTTCTGATGGAGCGGCGCTCTCTGTCACGGCGGCTCCCGGCACCGATATCGCCATCAAGGATTCCACGATCACGTCTGGACCGGCATTTGAACTGCAGGAGTTGTCCGACGCGGAAATGAAATCGGCGGACGTCCCGGAATACCTGAGAATCCGCGGATACCTGATCGTGGATGCCGGAGCAAAGCGCCTGTCCGCTTCCGGAACATGGAGAGTCAACTCCACGGGAGACTTTGAACCCGCCTGATCTCCGCAATTTTTCCGCAGGAATAAACCCTCCATGTTGACAAAAAACTTCAGTCTTTTTCTTGCGCTCCGCTACCTGAAGCCGAAGCGCACGTTTCTCTCGATCATCACTCTCGTGTCGATTCTCGGGGTGACGCTCGGGATCATGGTGCTGATCCTTGTGATCTCGGTGATGACGGGATTCGAACTTGAACTGCGCCGCAAGGTCATCGGATTCGACGCGCATCTGGTCATCAGCAACCAGGCGGTCATGGAGGATTGGACGAAGATCATGAAGCTATGCCAGGAGGATCCCCGTGTCACGGCGGCGGCTCCCTTCGTGCAGGGCCCGGTCATCGTGGAATTCCAGAACCGCCGGCTTGCCCCGAAAATCCGCGGAGTCGAGCCGGAGCTTGAAGAAAAGGTCGTGAGCGTCGGAGAATACATCGTCGAGGGCAAGTATGACCTCAACGGCGACAAGACCGTGCTGGGGTCCGAGCTCGCCCGCACGCTGGGCGCCAGGGTGGGGGACAAAGTGACTGTTTATTCCCCGGGAAATTTTGACCAGATCCTCACCGAACTGAACCGGATCGAGAAGGAGGGAGGAAATGCTGCCGACGCGGCGGCCTTGAAGCAGATGGTGCTACCGAAGGAACTGGAGGTGACGGGAATCTTCGAGAGCGGCCGCTACCTCTACGACAGCGAGTTTTTGATCGTTCCGCTCTACATCGGCCAGGAACTCTACAACCTCGGGGACTCTGTTCACGGACTCGCGCTCCGCACCACCGATCCTTATCTGGCCCCTGAGATCCGGGATGTCCTCAACGAAAAGCTCACTCCGCCGGAGTTCGCCCTGACGTGGATCGACCTCAACAAGCAGATCTTCGATGCCATCCGGATGGAGAGAAATGTCATGTTCTTCCTGCTGATGTTCATCGTCCTGGTCGCCGCCTTCGGGATCATGAACACGCTCATCACGGTGACCGTCCAGAAGACCCGTGAGATTGGTGTGATGAAGGCGCTCGGCGCCCGCACCCACCAGATCATTGGAGTTTTCCTAGCGCAGGGAATGGTGGTGGGCGTTTTCGGAACGATCACCGGTCTCGCTCTCGGGATCGGGATGGTCCAGTATCGCAATGAGGTCAGCCACTGGCTCGCGACAGGTTTCGGCATCGAGATTTTTCCGCGCTCCGTTTACCAGTTCAGCGAGATTCCGGCCCAGATCGTGCCGTCCGATGTGGCGATCATCTGCGTGAGCGCATTTCTCATCTGCTCGCTGGCCGCTCTCATCCCGGCGTGGTTCGCCGCCCGCCTCGACCCGGTCAAGGCCCTGCGATACGAATAGAACGTGCAGAACAACGACTTTCCCCCGGTTGAGATGGATCCTGCCGTGCCCTTTGACAGGATCCGGGAGCTGTATCTGTATGAGGAGCCGGCGCTGCTCGCCTCGATCCGCAGGGGGGACCGCCGCGAGGCCACCCGCATCATTAACCTGCTTCTGGTGCACATCTACAGCGCTGGTGCCGAGCGGAGCGAACTGCTCAAAGGCCTGCTTCTCGAACTGATCGTGATGATGTCGCGTGCCGCTGTCGAGGCCGGGGCTTCGCAGTCGGAGGTCCTGGGATTGAGGTTTACCCACCTGACGGAGCTGGCCGGAATCGAGGACGACGAGCATATGTCCCGCTGGCTCAGGGATTCGGTGGTCCGGATCTTCGAGGCGGTCGAGCGCCGGCAGGACGTCGCGCTTCCGAGCGTCGTGACCCGTGCCTTGCAGATCATCCGTGACGAATGTGGAGGAGAGCTCGACCGGACATCGGTGGCCAGGAAAGCCGGAGTATCCCCAGGACATCTCGCCGAGCTTTTGCAGGAGCGCACCGGTCGCACATTCACCGACCTTGTCCGTGAGGCCCGGACCGACCGGGCCTGCGAGCTTCTCCTCACCACAGAACTTTCAATGGCGGCAATCGCCGCGGAGTGCGGGTTCTGCGACCAGAGCTACTTCACCCACGTCTTTCAGAAGCTGAAAAAGTCGTCTCCAAAACAGTATCGGGAGGCACATCCCGCAAAGGGAAAAACACAAAAAAATCCTCCCTGAGCACAAGACCCCGCTGGCGGTGGCGGCTATGGTGTGCACGCAATTCTATAACACACCATGAGCAAACTTAACGATCTCTCCCTCGCTGTTGAAAAAGGAAAACGCAACGATGCCAAGGCGCTGACCCAGGCGCTTCTTGATGAAGGAATGAAGCCGCTCGATATCGTCGAGCAGGGGCTTGTTCCCGGAATGAGCGCCATTGGCGAGAAATTCAAAAACAACGAGGTCTTCGTGCCGGAGATGCTGATTGCCGCGCGGGCGATGAAGGAGGCCATGGGCCTTCTTGAGCCACTTCTTGCACAGGCGGGCATCAAGCCGAAGCACACCGTTGTCATCGGCACCGTGCAGGGCGACCTTCATGACATCGGCAAGAACCTTGTCGCCATGATGCTCAAAGGCGCCAACTTCGGGGTTGTCGACGTGGGAACCAATGTTACACCGGAGAAATTTGTCTCCGCGCTGCAGGAGCACGGGGCTTCTCTGCTGGCGCTCTCTGCTCTGCTGACCACGACGATGCCTGCCATGAAAACCGCGGTCGAGGCGGTCCGCGCAGCCGGACTCAAGGATCTGAAGATCATGATCGGCGGCGCACCGGTCACCCAGGATTTCGCGAACGAGATCGGTGCCGACGGCTACAGTGCGGACGCGGCCAGCGCCGTGGATCTCGCCCTCGCCCTCCTGGGCGAGACAAAGTGAACCGATCATTCTACCTCGATCTGGCCGCAGACGGCCACCGGGCGCCGATCGGAACGCATCTCGTGCTGCACACGAAAGGTGTTTCGGAGGCGATTGTTTTGGACGGGAAAAAGCTGGGGGGTATTGTCGTCGAAACTGCGGAACGTTTCCGGACGCCACTCGCTATTCCCCTGATGGACCTGACTCTGGAGAAGGCGGCCTATCTTGGTGCGCTGGGGATTCCTGCCACCGAGGTAGATTCCTTCCATTTCGAGGAACCACCCAGCGGTCCCGTGACACTCCAGATGACACCCCGCATGCTGGCTACGTGCGAGGCGATCTCCCACGTAGCCTCCTCGGCTTCGCTGGTTCCCATCGGCATGGGAATAGGACCGTTCTCCTTCATGACCAAACTCGTGAAGGATCCGATCACCCCGGTTTTTCTAGCGTCCAGCGGAATGACGGGAGAAGACGAACCGGAGGTTGCGATTGTGGAGAGGTGCCTGGAGGCGGGGACCGAACTGATCCTCTCCTACCTTGCGGCCCAGGCCGATGCCGGAGCCAAGGCAATCATCGTTTGCGAACCGGCTGCCAACCAGGTCTATTTCTCCCCGAATCAACTCGCGGAGAGCTTTGAGATATTTGACCGGTATGTCATGGAGCCGATGAAACGGATCAAAGCCCTGCTCGATGCGAGGGGGGTCGACCTGATCTTCCATGACTGCGGGGAACTGACGAACGAGATGGTCTCCCGCTTTGCGACGCTCGACCCGGCGATGATGAGTCTGGGTTGCTCGCGAAACCTCTGGGAAGACGCCGCCCTCGTGCAGAAATCAACCGTGCTTTACGGAAACCTGCCGACAAAGAAATTCTATTCCCCGCAGCTCACCGTCGCTGACGTCGAGGAACTCTCCCGTGACCTGCTTGAAAAAATGCGGGCATCCGGGCATCCGTTCATCCTCGGCAGCGAATGCGATGTCCTCAGCGTCCCCGGAAGCGAGCAGGAAATCCTCGCAAAAGTGGATGCGTTCATGAATGTTTCGGGCTGATGTCCTCCTGTCCCCGCATCGCCCTGATCGCATGCCGCGTCTTTGAGGACGAAATTGCGATTCACGGCGGGAACGATTCCCATATCGTGGAAACCCGGTTCCTGGAAGTGGGTCTTCACGATCATCCGGATAATCTCCGCAAATCCATTCAGGCGGAGATCGACAGGTTCGATGAAAGGGAAGATATCGATGCCGTCGTTCTCGCGTATGCGCTCTGCGGGCTGGGGACTGCCGGACTTCGTGCCGGACGCCACCGGCTGGTGATTCCGCGCGGCCACGACTGCATCACGGTCTTCATGGGGAGCAAGGAGAAGTTCGCGTGCCAGCAGTCCGCCTGCCCGGATTCGTATTATTACACGCCGGGTTGGATGAAGGCGAACCGCACGCCCGGTCCAGACCGGCTGGAGTCGCTTCGCGCCGAACTGGCGGAAAAATTCGAACCGGATGACGTCGAGTTTCTCCTTGAATCCGAGAAGGCGAACTGGGCGCAGCACGGGAAGGCGGTGTATCTCGATCTTGGAACGGACGGAGCGGATGCAAAAGCTGCGGATGCCCAAGCTGCCGCGGAATCCCTCGGTTGGAAGTATGAACGGATTCCGGGTGATCCCTCCCTGCTTCATGACCTGCTGGCTGGTCGCTGGGATGACGACCGTTTTCAGGTGATCGAGCCGGGGGCGGCGCTCGCCCACTCCCCGGACGAAAAGATATTCCGCTCGCGCTCCTGACGTCTCGGCAAGGCAACCCTACCGTTGCGTGGTAGGGCGGTTTCGCCGAAACCGCCGTGATGTTTTACTCATTTCGCCGTGCGCTTGGTATTACAGTCCGTATTCTGCGGCCAGGAATTTGTCTCTGTCCGCAAATGCGAGTTGTTCTGCGATGAAGTCATCCTCATTTTCCGGGAGTTCGCCGACGGTTTCCTCCATGGTGTCGAGCCAGTCCTTCTCGCGTTCGAGGATGTGGAGGCAGCCCGCCTCGCTTCCTTCGCGCATGATGGCGAGTGCCTCGAGCGCCGCAGCGCATCCGGCGCGGTAGTGGTCCTTTGCGGATACGATCGCATTTGCGATGCGGATGACGTTTGTCGGAGTGAGGATGTAGGCTTGCGGGTCGAGCCCGGCATCCGACCGGACGGTCCATCGCTGGTAGGTGGCGATGCCCTCCTTGCCGTCGTTCACCGCCTCGTTCATCATCCGGCAGTCGTAGATGAGCTGTTCCATGTAGCAGGTCGGAGCCATTCCACCGAGGAGCTTGATGTTCTGGACCGATTCGTTCGACCAGGTGTCGCAGGTTGCAGCGGCGATATTGCCGAGAGGGCTCAGGTGGGCACAGGCCGAGGTCTTGCCCTCCATGGCCATCGGGTAGCCGGTGATCGCCTTCAGGAACGGGTTTTCATAGCCGCAGTCCTTGCCGGGGCCGACCGCACCGCATTCGTAGGCCACCAGCGAGCGTACGGCGCTGACCGCACGGACCGTGGCCGCAAAAACCCTCGGGATCATTTTCTGCTCGGCGAGAACCATTGCGGTGTTGCCAAACCCGCAGGCGGTGTCGCCGGCCGCATGGACTCCGTGGCGGGATGCAATCTCGCTGATGGTCGTCCAGAGATAGCGCATGTCCCGCACACCGACGCAGCACTGGGAAAATATCACGGCTGCCAGGTCTCCGTTCACCAGAGCGTCGTCATGCAGTTCCTTGCCGCCGACGGACTCAATGCTGAGGAGTTCGGCCCCCTCCTTGGCGGAGCTCTCGAAAAGCTGGAGCATCCGGTCGAGGTAGTATCCGCTGCGCATCGTGGGCGGACGCACGAATTCCCGGTTGTCGTTCGGCGTCATGCGGAGGACGGATTTTAACCCGGTCGCGCTCTCGAACGCCCGCATTCCGTCGAGGAGAACCCGGGCGATCGAGAGCCCCCATTCGGGAAACTCCGTCATTGGGGGGAGGGTTTCGAATTCGATGACGACGCCTTCCGCCTCAAGTTCCACAGCTCGGGTGAGGGCGCCGTTGATGATCTCTTTGTAGTGCTCCAGGACGCGTGGCATCGTGTCGGCCGTGATGGTCATCGAGGGCAGGGTGAAGTTGAGTTCCGGATAGACATGACCGCCGCCGATCACCATTCCGGAGCGGGTGGTCAGAGGTTTGGGAGCGGATCCGAAGATCAGGGACTCCGGTTTGTCGATGGCAAGGGATTGGTATTTCATGATGGGTTCGGATGGAGCGACGGGAATTTCCCGCACGGATCCGACCCTGTCAGAACCCCGCCACTAGGATCTTTCACTCTCGTGCAAAAATTTGGGATTATTGTGCTTTGGCGCGATACGCGCGGGGCGTGATTCCCGTGTAGCGCTTGAAGACCCTTGTGAAATAGCTCTGGTCCTCGAATCCGCATTCCAGCGCGATCTGGATGATGCTCTCACCGGTTCTTCGCAGCATGGTTTTCGCCCGGTCGATCCGGTATTGCGCCATCAGATCGGTGAATGTCCGCCCTGTCTTTTCCCGGATCAGGTGGGAGAAATGGCTCCCCGAGAGTCCGGCGGCGCGGGCCACGGAATCCCGGTCGAGAGCCTCGCCGAGGTGTTCCTCCATATAGGCCACTGCCTTGCCCAGAAGGACGGCGTTTGGAAATTCCCTGTGGTCACGGATCGAATCCATCACCCGTTCGAGCATTCCGCAAAGCCACTTGGACACTTCTTCCTCGTCCGAAAGTCCGGCGAGGACGGTCGCGCTCTCGTAATTGCAACCGAGGACCTCCGAGGGATCCGCTCCGGATTCCACCGCCGCACGGGACATGACGACTACAAGCTCCAGAGCGAGGCTCTTCAGGAGCTGCGGACGGGATCGGGCGGCATGATAGATGCCTACGAGAACCCGGTTGATGATCTCGCGGGCGGCGTGCCGCTCACCGCGCTTGATCGCTGCCAGCAGGCCCGGTTCCTCGCGCAGATAGAGGTCCCTGATTCCGTCGTAGAGCCGGCCTTTGAGGACATGGATCGCCTCCGCCTTCTCGCGCTCGCGCCGCGATTCTTCGCGCCGGGCCTTGAGAAACTCCACGTTTGTCAGGTTGGAGTCCTCCATCATGGAGAGCAGTTGAGCCGAGGCGGAACGGATCCGCTTGGAAATGTCCGCGGGGTCGCAGCCTTCGAGTGGGACACGTTCGACGATGATCCCTCCGGTGACGAGCGAGTTGATCATCAGCGGAATCCCCCAGCCGGCCAACCCGTCGCTGTCAGTCATGACGCAAGCCTCCCCCCAGCGCAACGCCTCACGGAGGACCTGGGTTCTCCACTCTTCGCCCGGTTTTCTCCGACGGGAGCCGGCAAGCCTGCCGTCCGCATCGGTTTCGACTGCTTGAAAGCCTGTCTCGCGAAAGTAATCGCTGAGGAGGTTCCCGATCACTTTGCCATCGGGCATGGCAGCGAGAGGTGGTCGAGGAAGCGGTCCTCGAATCCGGGATCGAGGTTGAGCTCAACCGTTTCGACCTGCAGGTCGCCCATTTCCGCAGCGAGCGAGCGGTCGAGCATGGCGAGGTAGGCGCCTCCCAGCGAGGTGTTGCCGACGGCGGAAACCTGCTCCTCGCCGAAGCCGGGGAGCAGTCCACAGGCGATGGCGTTGGGAATCGAGAGGTGGAGCCCGAATCCTCCGGCAAGGAAGAGGCGGCCGATCCCGGAGGGTGGAAGATTTTGAAGTTCGAGCAGGGTCTCGATGCCTGCTGCAATCGCCGCCTTGGCCTGAAGCAGAAGCGCGACATCCACCTCGCCGATGCGCAGGTCGGGCAGGTGAGGCGAGAGCAGGAAACTCAAACCGTTTTCCTCATTCCGGAAGTGATCCGGAAAAGAGGCCACAAGCTCCTTGTCGAAACGTCCGTTTTCCGAGAGGAGGCCGATCCTACGACCCTCGGCAAGAAAATCCACATATGCCGATCCGGTGATCCCGTGAGGCGCATCGCAGGGTCCGCCGATCGTATCGAACTCCACCCCAAACGGCTCCATGCGCAGGGAGATCTTTCCGACAACATCGCGAGCTGCGCGCATTCCGCAGAGCAGCCCGCAGCCTTCAAAAGCGGGACCTGCTGCGGTTGCGCAGGCCAGGCTGCCCGCGGGCCCGCAGAGCAGAATCTCGCCGTTTGTTCCCACGTCCACCAGCAACTGCGGGGAGTCCCCGTATCGGACTCCGCAGCAAGCCGCCCCCGCGGAGATATCTGCTCCGACATAAGCGGAGATGCCCGGCAAAAAAATCACGCGGAGGTCGCATGGGAGGCCGAAGGCATCGCCGCAGAATTCCCGCTGGTCGAGAAACGCCGGAGTGAAGGGCACCGTCCCAAGGGGAGTCGGGTCGGTTCCGCAAGCGAGGTGGAGCATGGTCGTGTTTCCGGCCACCACGACACCGGAGATATCTCCAGTGGCTGCCCCGGACTCCTTGAGAAGTTCCTTCAAAAGCGGATGGAAGGTTTTTTTCCAAAAATCCTCCTTCAACAAATCGATCTGCGCCTTGTCGTCCTGACAGAGCTGGATTCTCGTGAGCACATTGTCCCCCCGCGAGACCTGCGCATTGAGGGCCGAGGCCTTCGCGAGAACCTTCCCGCTCGCAAGTTCCGCAAGGATCATCGCCACCGTGGTTGTTCCTATGTCCACAGCAACACCGAGTGTTCCCGGCTCGGTGAAGATCGGATCACTACCCACAGGCACTCCCGTCTGGAAATCGCTGACCACGGAAGGAGGGTGGGAGAGCAGCGAGCGCCCCGGGATTGCGATCTTCAAAGAATCGCCTTCGTCAAGGTGATGCTGGCACGCAAGGAGATCGTGCGGAGAATCTCCTTTCAAAACCACATGACACCCTCTGCAAAGGCCTCGCTGGCTGCAGCGGGTGTTGAGCGGATAACCCGAGGAGGCAAGGATCTCCGCAAGCGTCCGTTCGAGGCGGTCCGCTTTGATGTGCCGCACTCCGGCCGCCGATTCGATTTCGATTTCCGCGAAACCGTTCACAACATTTCAGGCCAACGCCTTTGCCATGGCAGCCAAATGGAGGGGGGTTGTCCCGCAGCATCCTCCGATGATCGAGACGCCAGCATCACGCAGGCGCAGGGCCGTGTCGGCCATTTCTTCCGGCGAGGCATCATAGAGGACTCCTTCCGGTGTGTTCTTCGGGGCCCCGGCATTCGGCTGCAGGATGACAATGGCATCTCCTGCTGCGGCCTTGAGTTCGGAGGCCAGGGCGATGTAGTCGTCGAGGCTCAGATCGGTTCCGCAGTTGGCACCGACAATGTCAGCTCCCGCTTCGAGTGCGGCCGCGACGGCATCACGGGCGGAAGTCCCCATCATGGTGCGGAAATCCGGACCGGATTTCTGGAAGGCATAAGTTACGGCGACAGGAAGTCCGCAGACCGATTTCGCCGCGCGGACTCCGACAGCCGCTTCGCCCGGGTCGCTCATCGTTTCCACTAGAATCGCATCGGCTCCACCTTCGACAAGGGCAGTAATCTGCTCGCCGAAAATACCGAGCAGCCCGGCCTCGGTCATGTCTCCGACCGGTTCCAGGAAGTCGCCGAAGGGTCCGACATCGCCGAAAACCCATCCATCGGGACCGGCGGCATCCCGGGCAAGCACAGCGGCATTTTTGTTCCAATCGACGACGTGTTCGCCAAGTCCGTGACGATCGAGCATCGATCGTGTGCCGCCGAACGAATTCGTTGTGATCAACCTGCAACCGGCTTGCGAATAGGCTGAGTGAACCGCCCGGACGTCATCCGGGCGTTCCCGGTTCCACTTCATCCCGCACTCGCCGGGGGTGAGCCCGCGCTGGATCAACTGTGTTCCCATGGCCCCGTCGCATACGACGACGCCGGACCGGCACGCGGAGAGAAGATTAGATTTCATTGGTGAGGATCATCTGATGAGGTCCGAGCGGATTCAACATCAAAACCGGCGGGATGACTCCTCAGACTCTCAAGCAGGCGCGTGGCCCCTGCCCATAGGACGCTGTGAAGACTTTGAAAAATTGTGCGTAGCTGCCGAATCCGGCCTCATAAACCGCCTCCATGATCGTGGGGCGCACGGGCTTGCTGTAGCATTCCCAAAAGCGGGCCATTCGCAGGGAGTTTCTATACCGGTTGAGGGGAACACCGACCTGCCGGGCAAACATCCTGCTGAAATGAGCCTCGCTCAGCCCGCATTGTCTTGCGAGTTGGGCGAGCGAGCCTCCCCATGTGTCATCGCTCAGGAGTTCGATTGCTTTCGACACGGAGGGATGCAGTGAAATAGCCTGTTTCCGAGAGGTGCCGGCCTGCTGGAAGCGCCAGCAGAGAAGGAGTAGATGGTGCAGACCGGCATTGAGGCCGTCCGGGTCCCCGTGTCGGTAGCGAAAATCCGAGCCCACTCCGAAACCGGACTCACGGTTGAGCAGGTCCGGATCGAGCGATCCCACCATGACATGGTCCATCATTTTGCGCAAAAAAACGAATGTCTCGGGATCCAGAACCGAGTGGAGAACCTGCCCGGGCCCCGCCTTCTTCCGCTTGAGTCCCTTGTAAGGATCGCTGTGGCAGGAGCGTGCAATCAGGCTGGGCTTGAAGACAGCCACGTAGTTTTGCGCATCATTGGTGCGGTCGACGAGCTGGTGTTCCTGCGAGGGAAACATCCAGAGCAGAGTGCGCGGGCCGAATGTGAAGCGACCGTCTCCCGTGACGTATGTGATCGAGCCGCGGGCGACCAGATTCAACTCGAGTTCGGCGTGATGGTGGCTGCGTAAGGACGGAGGATTGCGGGCGGATTCCGCCAGAAAAATGAAACCGTCATATTCCGGTCCGAGCTTCAGGTCCTGGAGCACGGGAGCAAAATACGATAAGTTTTTATCGTGTGGCGAGAAGAATGCACGGTCCGCTTCTGCCAAGATATTTTTTCACTTCACACCCCGTTTCCCATGACATCAAAAGAACGCACGCGCGCCGCCATTGAGCACCGCCAGCCCGACCGGGTTCCGATTGATTTCGGAGCCTCCTTCATCACCGGCATCCACTG
The DNA here is from genome assembly GCA_007280915.1 of Verrucomicrobiaceae bacterium. Lineage (GTDB taxonomy): Bacteria > Verrucomicrobiota > Verrucomicrobiia > Chthoniobacterales > Terrimicrobiaceae > QYQL01. Next base: position 22,901 of record QYQL01000170.1, read on the forward strand.
CAGCGTCATCGAGAACTTGCGCCGCCATTACAAGCTGGAGCCGCACCCGGTGAAGATCTGCGAACCCTACCAGATGCTGGGATGGGTCGAGGACGACCTCCGGGAGGTGATGGGGGTGGACACGACATCGATCCTGCCGAATCGCACGATCTTCGGTTTTGTGAATGAGAACTGGAAACCCTGGAGGACGCCCTGGGGCCAGGACGTTCTGGTTTCGGAGCATTTCCAGGTGGAGGAAAGGGCGGATGGCATTTACATCCATCCGCAGGGTGATCGCTCGGCAGCGCCCAGCGGCCATCTGCCGAAAACCGGATACTTTTTTGACTCGATTATCCGGCAGGGAGAAATCGACGAGGATCATCTCAAGGTCGAGGAGAACATGGAGGAGTTCGGAGTGATGAAGGCTGCCGAAGAGGAGTATTGGCGCGAACAGGCCGAGTTGTTCCGCGGTTCCGACCGCGCGGTTGTCACGCACTTGAACGGAACGGCACTCGGGGATATCGCGCTTGTCCCCGCCCCGTTTCTCAAGGAGCCGAAAGGGGTCCGGGACATCGCCCAGTGGTATATGACGGTCGCAACCGATCCGGATTTCGTTGCGGAGCTTTTCGACCGCCAGGTGGAGATCGCATTGGGAAACCTCGCGAAGCTTCACGAGATCGCGGGCGATGTGATCGACATCGTGGTCGTCTGCGGCACCGATTTCGGTACGCAGGAATCCACATTTTGTTCGCGGACGACCTACGACGACATCTGGCTACCCCGCTACCGCCGGATCAACGACTGGATCCACCGGCATACGAACTGGAAGACATTCAAGCACTCGTGCGGCGCGATCGAGGGATTTCTGCCCGGCATCATCGAGTCCGGATTCGACATCATCAATCCCGTGCAGTGCTCTGCGAAAGGGATGGATGCCAGACTGCTGAAGGAACGCCACGGCGACCGGATCACGTTCTGGGGCGGCGGGGTCAACACGCAAAAGACGCTTCCCTTCGGCACGCCGGAGGAGGTGAGGGCGGAGGTGCTCGATCGCTGCGAAACATTTGCGCCGAGCGGAGGATTCGTCTTCAACGCGATCCACAACGTCCAGGCGCTCACGCCGACGGAAAACGTGGTGGCGATGATCGAGGCGGTGCATTCGTTCAACGGCGGGCGGGCCTGAGCCAACCTCCGACATGAGATCGCGCCCATTTGGAAATCTTCCATCCGGCGAATCCGTGGAGCTCTGGACGCTCGCCGGAAGCGGCGGGGCGAATCTGGAGTTCCTGACTTACGGAGGGATCGTCACCTCGCTAATGGTGCCCGATAGAAACGGAACAATTGCCGATATCGTGCTCGGATTTGACCGGCTGGAGCCATATCTGACCGGCCATCCGTATTTCGGTGCGATCACCGGCCGCGTGGCCGGACGCATTCCCGGCGCACGTTTCACGCTGGATGGAAAAACTTACGAGCTCGCAAAAAACGACGGGCCGAACCACCTGCACGGCGGCCTGTGCGGCCTCGACAAGCGGATCTGGAAGGCGGAGCAGATCGTCCGCGCGGATGGGGCCGATTCGATCCGGCTCGTTTACCACAGCCCGGACGGCGAGGAAGGATACCCCGGGGCGGTGGATTTTTCCGTCACCTACACGTTCACCCGTGACAACGTTTTCCTGATCGAGAGCGAGGCCGTCAGCGACCGCCTGACTCCTGTGAGCCTGACTCACCACAGCTACTTCAACCTTGCGGGGAAGGGGAGCATTCTCAACCACGAGCTCGAGGTCTTCTCCGACCGGGCATTTGTGGTTGATGAGATCTTGACCCCGCTCGGGCAAAGCAGGCCGGTCGCGGGAAGTGTGAGCGATTTCAACTCGCCCCGGCGGTTGGGGGATGTGATTCCTCACCTATTTGAGGGCCATGGAGAATGCTATCAACTTCCGGGCGGCGACTATCTTGCCGCGCGCGTTTATGATCCCGCCAGCGGTCGCACGCTCGCCGTTTCGACCGACGAATTTTGTCTCCAAATCTACACGTCTTCCAAGCTCGACTGTGCTTCACCCGGGAAATCAGGACGCCCGTATCCGCCCTATTCCGGTCTGTGCCTGGAATGCGAAGGGTATCCGGGCGGGGTGGATTATCCCGAATTCGGCAGCATTCTCGTCGAGCCCGGACGCCCCATGCGCCGCACCACCCGCTACGCGTTTTCCACGCAATAGCATTTCGATATGAATGACGCGATTCTGAAGCCACCCGCGCACCTCGACTACAGCCTCACCGGCGAGAATGCCGCGCTGGCTGTGGAACGCGGGCTCGCCGAGGCGGATTGGTATCAATGTCCGGTCCCGCGCGCGACCATGCGCAAGCTCCTTGAGCGCCGCGACGGCCCGGCGCTGCGCGATACAGCGATTTGGTTTATACTCCTGCTCGCAAGCGGCTGGGCGACGTATCATCTCTGGCCGTCGTGGTGGGCGGTGATCCCGTATCTGTTGTATGCCGTGCTTTACGGGTCGGTTTCGGATTCGCGCTGGCACGAGTCGAGCCACGGGACCGCGTTCAAGACGGACTGGATGAATGCCGCCCTTTACGAGATCGCGTCGCTCATGATCCTGCGCGAGTCCACCGTCTGGCGGTGGAGCCACACACGCCACCACAGCGACACGATCATCGTCGGCCGTGATCCCGAGATCGCCGTGCCCCGGCCGCCGGATATCCCGGCAACGATCATGGCGTTCTTCAGCCTCAAGGTGTATCCGAAATACTTCAAGCGCATCCTCCTTCACGCATTCGACCGGATGGCTCCCGATGAGATGACGTTCGTGCCGGAGAGCGAGTATCACAAAGTCTATTTCCGCGCTCGGATCTATCTTCTGATTTATGCGGGGGTGCTCGTGCTCTGCATGGCCACCCGGAGCATCCTCCCGCTTCTCTTCGTCGGACTTCCGAACCTTTTCGGCACGTGGTTGACGGTGATCTATGGTCTGACCCAACACGCAGGGCTTGCCGAGAACGTGCTCGACCACCGGCTGAATTGCCGGACCGTCCACATGAACCTGATCCACCGGTATCTCTACTGGAACATGGGATACCATGTGGAGCACCACATGTTTCCGCTGGTTCCCTACCACGCGCTTCCCCGCCTTCACGAGGAGGTGAAGGATGACTGCCCGACTCCTTATCCAAGTCTTCTCACCGCATGGAAGGAGATCGTTCCGGCAATTCTCCGGCAGGTCAAAGATCCCGCATGGCATGTGAAGCGCACGCTCCCCGAGCCGAAAGCCCGGCGTGCCGAGCCATGGAACTGTTCGACGGCCAAACCAGATCCCGACGGGTGGGTGGAGGTTTGCGAGGCCTCGCAGCTTGGACGCGGAGATGTCATTCGGTTCGATCACGGCAAAAAGACCTACGCGCTCGTCCGTGACGACGACGGCGTTCTTTACGCAACCGACGGGATCTGCACGCACGGAAACACGCACCTTGCCGACGGTCTCGTTATCGGGAAAACGGTCGAGTGTCCGAAGCACAACGGACGCTTCAGCCTCGCGGATGGTTCGCCTGCCCGCGCGCCCATCTGCCGCGGACTGGCCACGTATCCGATTGAGGCGCGGGACGGGAAATTGTTTCTCAACATCGTAAAGGCGGGCGGGGCGGGTTCGCGCGGGCAGCGGACAGTTGCCCTCCGCGTGGTGAGCAACCGGAGCGTTGCGACATTCATCAAGGAGCTTGTCCTCGAGCTGCTCGATTCGAACGAGAAGATGGAATTCTCCCCGGGCAATTATTTGCAGATTGATATTCCGGCCTACGAAACGATCCGCTTCCGGGATTTCGATATTCCGGAACCTTATGCCTCGGTTTGGAATGCCCACCACATTTTCGATCTCCATGTCAGCAATCCGGGGTCGGGCCGGAGGAACAACTATTCCCTGGCATCGAACCAGAAACTCGAGCGGACACTGCGATTCAATGTGCGGATTGCAACGCCTCCGTCCGGGCAGGATTGTCCGCCGGGAGTCGGGTCGAGTTATATTTTCAGCCTCAGGACGGGAGACACCGTCACCTCCATCGGGCCGTTCGGCGACTTCCACATCAAACCGACGCAGAAAGAAATGGTCTACATCGGCGGCGGCGCCGGGATGGCCCCCCCTGCGCGCGCACCTCTCCCACCTCTTCGAAACCGAGAAGACCGCAAGAAAGGTCAGTTTTTGGTATGGGGCGAGATCGCGGCAGGAGCTCTTCTATCAGGAATACTTTGAGGCCCTCGCAAAAGAGCACTCGAACTTCACCTTTCATGCAGCGCTGTCATCCCCGCTCCCCGATGACAACTGGAGTGGCCCGACGGGTTTTATTCATGAGGTCGTTCGCAAGAAATACCTCGCCGGCCATGAGAACCCGAAGGCTGTCGAGTTCTACCTCTGCGGCCCGCCAATGATGATCAAAGCCTGCACGAAAATGCTCTCCGACCTCGGTGTCGGCGCGGAGCAGATCGCTTTCGACGAATTCTGAGCATTTTTCGGTGGCGTGTGCGGCTCCCCGTGCTTGAATCGCCCGATGGCATTGCTGATCAAGAACGGCGAGATCGTCACCGGGGATGCGCGCTATGTGGCCGACATCTGGTGCGAGGGGGAGACCATCACCCGGATTGACCGCGACATTCCGGCGCCTCCCGGTGCCGAGGTTGTCGATGCTGCCGGAAAATTTGTTTTCCCGGGGTTTATCGACCCTCACACGCATATCCACCTGCCGTTCATGGGGACACTTGCGAAGGATACCTACGCAACCGGGACACAGGCGGCTCTCGCGGGTGGAACGACGACCATTTTTGATATGTGCTGCCCGGCGAGGAGCGAGGAGCCTGCCGGGGGATTTGAGACATGGAAGGCTCTGGCGGAGGACAATGCCTGCTGCGACTATTCGTTTCACATGGGGGTGACGAAGTTTGACGGGCGCACGGCGGACCAACTCCGGCGGATCGCGGGGGAGGGGATCCAGTCGTTCAAGATCTTTCTCGCTTACCAGGGTGCCTTTGGAATCGATGATTCGGAATTGTTCCAAATCCTCCACCTGGCGCGTGAACTGGGAGTGATCACCGCCGCGCATTGCGAGAATGCGATCCTTGTGGCGGAGCTTCAAAAACAACTCCTCGCCGAGGGGAAAACCGGACCCGAGTGGCACCATGAGAGCCGTCCGCCCTTCGTGGAAGCGGAGGGGGTCCATCACCTCATGACATTTGCCGAGGCAACCGGCGCCCCGGTGTATATCGTGCATCTGAGCTGTCAGGAGGCGCTTGAAGAGGCGCTGCGAGGCCGCCTGCGCGGAGTGGATGTCAGAATCGAGACCCTCATTCAATACCTTCTCCTCGACAAATCCTTTGCGGAGCGCCCGGATTTCGAGGGGGCTAAGTTCGTGATGTCGCCTCCGCTCCGTCATATGGACAATCAAGCCGTCCTCTGGAATGCCCTGAGGCAGGGCCAGGTGGATACTGTGGGGACGGACCACGCGCCCTTTGATTTCCAGACCCAAAAACCGATGGGACTCGCGGATTTCACAAAAATCCCAAACGGGATTCCAGCCATTGAGGAGCGTGTCTCACTCCTTTACACCCATGGTGTTTGCAATGGGAACATGGATCTCCACACGTTCGTAAACACCGCCAGCACGAACGCCGCCCGAATTTTCAACCTTTTCCCGATGAAAGGCACCATCCAACCCGGCAGCGATGCCGATCTTGTCGTCTTCGACCCCGCCTATCGCGGAAAAATCAGTGTTTCAAACCAAGTTTCAACGGTGGACTACAATGCCTTCGAGGGCATGGAAATTCAAGGACGCCCCGAGGTCGTCACACTCCGGGGACAAGTCGCGGCCCGGGACGGCAGATTTACAGGCACCCCCGGCCGTGGGAAATTTCTTCCGCGACCTCTTTCGCGAAATACGTGAGGATCATATTGGCGCCTGCCCGCTTGATTGCGACTAGGGATTCGTTGCGAGTCCGCTCGTAATCCAACCAGCCCAGCCGGGCAGCCGCATGGATCTGTGCATATTCTCCGCTCACTTGGTATGCCGCGACAGGAATCTTTGAAAAATCGCTAACTTCGCGAATAATATCAAGATAGTAAGAAGCAGGTTTAATCATCACAATATCAGCAGATTCAAAAATATCAATATTTACTTCAATCGTGGCTTCCCGGCGGTTTGCCGGATCCATCTGGTAAGTGGATTTACTGATGCTGTCTTTGCCGATTTTGCTTCCGACCGCATCCCGGAATGGGCCGTAGAGAGCGGACGCATACTTGGCTGCGTATGATAGGATTGCGGTGTCTTTGTGACCGGCGGCATCCAGCGATTCGCGAATACTGCGTATTCTGCCGTCCATCATGTCGGAAGGGGCGACAATATCGGCACCAGCTTGGGCTTCAAGGACCGCCAAGCGGGAGAGGACCTCAACGGTAGCGTCGTTGTCCACGGATTTTCCGTCGTGGGAGAGAAGTCCGTCATGCCCGTGTGACGTGTAGGGGTCGAGAGCGACATCCGTGATCACCAGAAGGTCTGGAAATTCCTTTTTTACGCTTCGGACAGCTTGGAAGAGAAGGTTGTCCGGGGCGAGTCCGTGCGTTCCGATGGGATCCTTGAGTGCTGGAGCGATGGACGGAAAGATGGCGACGGCAGGGATGCCGAGGCGGGAGGCTTCTCCACATGCCTTAAGGAGTGAGTCCAGAGAATGGCGCATCACTCCCGGCATGGAGGCGACTTCCTCGGAGTCGGACCCGGCATACACGAAGAGCGGCCAGATGAGGTCGTTCACCGAGAGGTGGGTTTCGCGGACAAGTCGGCGAAGGGCGTCCGTGCGCCGGAGCCTTCTGGGACGTCTCAGGATATTCAGGGATTTCGCAGCCATGCTGGGATCATAGTCATCTCGATGCGATGAAGTCATGCGCATTTTCCCCCTCGACTCACAGAGGGCGGCGAATCATGTTGGATTTTCATGAGAGTGGCTATTCCTGTTTTCTCCGGCGTTGAGGAACTTGATGCCGTGGGTCCGTTTGAGGTTTTTGGTTTGGCTAGGCAGGCAGGCCTGCCGATTGAGGTGGCGCTCGTCACGCATGTCGCCGGAGGACGGGTTCGCGGGTTTCACGGCATGGAGTTTGGCGGACTTGCTCCTTTCGCTTCCGGGGACAACTTTGATGTGATAGTCGTGCCCGGCGGGGCATGGCTGTCCGGTGAAAAGGAGGGGGTGCGCCTCGCCATGGCCGAGGGGGTTCTCCCTGAACTTCTGCGCCTCCAGTTCGAGCGCGGTGCCGTGGTGGCTTCTGTCTGCACCGGAGCGTTCCTGCTCGAGTCCGCCGGCTTGCTGTCCGGAGTCCGCGCAACGACTCACCATCTTGCCTGGGAGGAGTTGAGGGAAAAAGGCGTTGAGGTTTCCACAGAGCGCGTCGTGGATGCCGGGCGGATCCTGACCGCAGGAGGAATCACCTCGGGACTCGACCTTTCACTCCACCTGATCGAGAAGTTCTTCGGTGAAGGGGAACGAATTGCCGCGATGCTGGAATACCCATGGCCCGGGAAGCAATAATCGGTTCGACTTGATCTGCTTCCGAGGGCACAATCCGACCATGCCACTTGCATCACGCCTGAATAGTTTTGGAGCAGCGCAGGAATCCCTGACGACCGCAGAAGTTGCCGTCCCCGATCCCGGACCCGGGGAGGTATTGATCGGGATGATGGCGGCACCCGTGAATCCGGCGGACATCAATGTCATTGAGGGCACCTACGGGGATCTTCCAAAACTTCCAGCCACGATCGGAAACGAGGGAGTCGGACGGATCCTTGCGGTCGGTCCGGGTGTCCGGAATCTGGAAGCGGGGCAGATGGTTTTGCCAATGACCTTCGGAACGTGGTGTGCCCGGATGGTTGCGCCGGCTTCTTCGGTGATTCCACTCCCCGGAGAGTTGGACCGGTTCCAGGCCGCCATGCTGACGGTGAATCCCGCCACGGCCTGGCGGATGCTTCACGACTTCGTCAAGCTCCAGCCCGGCGACTGGATTGTTCAAAACGCCGCGAATTCAGGAGTCGGCCGCAGCGTCATCCAGCTCGCCCGTGCGCTCGGGTGGAAGACGTTGAACGTTGTTCGCAGGGAGTCGCTCTGCGGAGAACTCCAGTCGGCCGGAGCAGACGTGGTGGTGACCGAGGAATGCGATCTGCGCAAGGAGTGGAGGACCCTCTGTGGCGGGGGCCGGCCGAAACTGGCGCTGAATGCGGTCGGCGGACCAAGCGCTCTTAATCTGGCCAACTCGCTCGCCGCCGGATCAACGATGGTGACCTACGGCGCGATGAGTAAACAGGCACTCAAGATCCCCAACGGCCTCCTGATTTTTCAGGGGTTGAGATTCCAAGGCTTCTGGCTCAAGCGCTGGCGTGAGAACGCGGAGGAATCCGTCCGCCGCGAAACGTATGCCGCCCTCGCGGAACACTTGGGAAAAGGAACGCTATTCACTCCGGTCCATGCCTCGTTCCCGCTGGACCGGGTCGTGGAGGCAGTCCTTGCCGCCCAACAGGATGAACGGGGAGGAAAAATCCTCCTCGACCTGAGTGTCTGATATCCTGGCAACGAAATGATTTTCCGCCGACTCGTCCTCCGCAGCTTTTCAAAGCTCAAGCATGGTTCGCTTGTGGTCGTGCTGCCGGATTCCAAGCGCCGGCTTTATGGCGGTCTTTACGAGGGAATCGAGGCGGAGATCCGGATTCTGAAGGAGGATTTCTTCCGCCGGTGCGTCCTGTTCGGGGCCATCGGCTTTGCGGAGAGCTACATGGCTGGCGAGTGGGAGACGCCGGACCTCACAAAGGTTATCTCCTGGTTCATTCTGAACTCCGGGGATTCGGATGCCCTCGAAAAACCGCAGTCCGGCGGGACCGGGGTGTTCAACATCCTCAACATCATCAACCGAGCAATCCACCGGCGCCGTCCGAACAGCCTCGAAAAAAGCCGTGACAATATCCGGGACCACTACGACCTCGGCAACGACTTCTTCAGCCTCTGGCTCGATCCCACGATGACCTACTCCAGCGGGTATTTTGATGCTCCGGAGACCACGCTTGAGGCGGCGCAGGTTAGAAAATACGATGTGCTCTGCCGCAAACTCCATCTTTCACCATCCGATGAGGTTCTTGAGATCGGAAGCGGATGGGGTGGGTTCAGCATCCATGCCGCCCGGCATTACCACTGCAAAATCACCACCGTCACTATCTCGGAGGAGCAGTTTGCCGAAGCTACCGCCCGCATTCGTGATGCGGGGCTCAGCGACCGCATCGAGGTTCTCCTTTGCGATTACCGCACGATTCGCGGACGCTTTGACAAGGTGGTTTCGATCGAGATGCTGGAGGCCGTTGGCGACCGCTATGTGGACCGGTATTTTGCAAAAATCCATGAAGTCCTCAAACCGCACGGCCTCGTTGCCATCCAGGCGATCCTGTGTCCGGACCGTCAATACCGGGTGCTCCGCGATGGTGTGGACTTCATTCAAAAGCACATTTTTCCGGGTTCGCTTCTGATGTGCAACGCGCGGATCACCGAGGCGCTGATGGCTTCAGGCGATCTGAACCTTTTGGATTATGAGGACATGGCGCCGCACTACGCCCGGACACTCCGGATCTGGCGGGAGAATTTCGAGTGCCAGCTTGATGCGATCCGGGCGATGGGATTCGACGAGGTCTTCATCCGGAAATGGCGCTACTATTTCTGCTATTGCGAGGCAGCTTTCGGCACCCGGCACATCACCGTCGCACAGGCGGTCTATTCCCGGCCGGACAACGCAGGCCTTAGTTCCCCGGTTTACGAGATTTTTCGGTGATCGGAATTCCCCGGGAAGGTGAACCGGAGGGTTGGGGGGAAGAAAACGCGAGCCGGCCGAAAGCCGTGGGCGTCAACGCGGGGAGAGATTTCCCTACTGCCCCGTTGGAAAAAACCTCGGGGAATCGGGGTTCACCTTTTCCGGCGTGGCGGCGCGGTTTTTTTCTGCCGCCTGTCTGTCCGCGAGTTTCTCCGCGAAGCCGGGAACGGTTTGCGTGGCAGCATGACGTTCGCAGCCGGATTGCGTCAGAATGAGAGCGGCGGCTGCGGCCAGCGCGGCAGAGAGCAGTCTCATTCGATGATTTCCAGCGCGGCTTTGGTGCCACGCTTCTGGGCGGCGGCATTCAGGAGCGTGCGGAGTGCCTGAATCGTGTGGCCGCCCTTGCCGATGATCCTTGGCAGGTCGGTCTTGCGCATGGCGACATGGAAAATGATGCGCTCCGGCGTCTCGGTTTTTGTAAAAACCACCTCATCCGGGAATTCGACGAGCGAGCCGATCACGTATCGCAGAAATTCGTCCATGCCGGAGAAAAAATCAGGCCGCGAGTTTTTTCCGGGCCTTCGTCATGATGCTGCCGACTGTCTGGGAAGGACGGGCACCCACGCCGACCCAGTAATCCGCGCGATCGAGCTGGATCGAGAAGTTTTCACCCTCCTTCTTCGGGTCGTAAGTTCCGATGATTTCGATGAATTTGCCATCACGCGCACGGCGTTGATCGGCGACAACGATTTTGTAATAGGGACTGTTCTTGGCGCCTTCGCGGCGGAGTCGGATAGCTACGGCCATGGAATAAAGTATTAAGTTTTAAGTATTAAGTTTCAAGTCACGGGCATCACCGTGCGGAATCCGCCTCCGCCTCAGAATCCCCCGGGGACCTGAAGGCCGAAGTTTTTTCCGGCGCGGGCCATCATTTTTTTCATCTGGCCCGCCTTTTTCATCATCTTGCGCATCTGGTTGAAACGCAGGATGAGGTTGTTTACCTCGGTGACGGTGGTGCCGCTGCCCCGGGCGACCCGCTGGCGGCGCCGCGCGTTCAGAATATCCGGCCGCGCACGCTCCTGCGGCGTCATGGAAAGCACAATCGCCTCCACCCGCTTCAGTTGCTTCTCGTCAATCGAGGAATCTTTTAACTTATCCATCCCGGGGATCATGCCAAGAACATTTTCGAGGGGGCCCATGCGCCTGATCATTTTGAACTGTTGGAGGAAATCCTCGAGGTCGAAGCTGGCGGTGCGGAGTTTTTGCTCCATCCGGCGGGCATCCTCCTCGGTGATGGCTTCCGCCGCTTTCTCGACGAGGCTGACGACGTCTCCCATGCCGAGGATGCGTCCGGCGAGCCGGTCGGGATAGAACGGCTCAAACTGGTCCAGTTTTTCGCCGATGCCGGCGAATTTGATCGGCCGTCCGGTGACCGAGCGGAGCGAGAGGGCGGCTCCGCCGCGGGCGTCGCCGTCGAGTTTGGTGAGGACGATCCCGGTGACTCCGAGGGCGGCATGGAAATGCTCGGCGACGCTGACCGCCTGCTGGCCGGTGGCGGCATCGCAGACCAGGAGGACCTCCTGTGGCTGGAGGAAATCCCTGAGCCGGCGGAGTTCCTGAACAAGCGGTTCGTCGATTTCCTGGCGTCCGGCGGTATCGAAGATCTGGACGTTGCCCCCGGTGGCATCACACCACTCCAGGGCTTTTTTAGATGAGCGCAGAACGTCGGTCTCCCCCGCGTCAGGGCGGAAAACCGGAACGCCCACCTGTCCGCCGAGGACGGCGAGTTGTTCAATCGCGGCCGGACGATAAAGGTCCGCAGCGATGAGCAGGGGGGACTTACCCTGGGATTTGAGCCAACGCGCCAGTTTGGCCGATGAAGTCGTTTTTCCCGCACCGTTGAGCCCGACCATGAGGATGCGCGCCGGTTTCGAGAGGTCCAAGGGTGCCTCGTCGCCGCCGAGCAGGCTGCACAGTTCCTCATGAAATATTTTTACGATCTGCTGTCCGGGGGTCACGCTCCGGAGAACCTCTTCGCCCAGCGCCTTCTCCTTGACCCGCGCGATGAAATCCTTTGCGACCTGGTAGTGGACGTCGGCATCGAGGAGCGCCATACGGATCTCGCGCAGGGCGTCGCTGACATTCGTCTCGCTGATCTTCCCGTGACCACGAAGATCCTTGAAAACATCCTGAAGTTTGTCTGAGAGCCGGCTGAACATGTGCGGTCAATCTATGCGGCCGGCCGGGCAAGAAAAGGATATTTCAGTTCGCCTTTTTGACCTTCCGATTCGGCTTGGGCATCACGTCGATTTTTTTGAGAACCTCGACACGAACGGAGACCACCCCTGCTTTGACCATGTCGATGCGCTCGGCGGCCGCCTTGCTCAGATCGATGATGCGCCCGCGAACATAAGGCCCCCGGTCGTTGATCCGGACGAGAACGGTTTTCCCGTTCCGGAGGTTGACGACACGGACCACCGAATGCATGGGGAGCGACTTGTGTGCGGCTGTGAACTCCCTGGGGTTGAATCGTTCTCCGCTGGCGGTTTTCTGCGGCTCCCAGTAATAGGACGCTTTTCCCTGGAGTATGGAGACGGGCTTGGGCTGGAAGAGTGACGGGAGTTGTTCCGTATCCCCCGCCCGATGGGAGGGGGCAGGGTCGGTGACAAGTTGGCGGGGGGTTGCGCAACCGGTCATCAGCAACGCCAGCGACAGAAGCCAGATCTTGGGAGAGAACATGTGGTGTCCCTTTCTGACTTAGCGGCCGGAACGTGACAGGAAAAGAAAAACATCCGGATGAGTTGCAGCGGGACGCGTCGCTTGGCACAGTAGACGCATGGCTGCGACCGCGTCTCCCGTGACACCTTCAGGAACTCCTCTTCCGGATTTCAAACTGCGAGATGTTGCAGATGGCACGGTCTATACAAAGGGCAGTTTTGCGGGATGTGCAGGAATTCAGGTGGCGTTCATCTGCCGGCATTGCCCGTATGTCGTCCACATGCGCGACGAGTTCGCCAGGATCGCCACGGAGTTTGAAGGGAAGGGGATCCGGACGGTGGGAATCTGCTCGAATGATGCCGTGGCCTACCCCGATGACGCTCCGGACAAGCTGCGCGAGATGCGTTTGCCGTTTCCCGTGCTGCATGACGAAACCCAGGACGCGGCGCGGGCGTTCGGAGCGGTCTGCACTCCGGATCTTTTTCTGTATGACGCCTCGGGCCGGCTGTTTTACCGGGGCCGGATGGACGACAGTTCTCCCGGCAACGGCCGGCCGGTGACGGGGAGCGAACTGCGTTCGGCGATCGAAAAACTTCTCTCCGGTTCTCCGGCACCGTGCGATCAGCGTGCCTCGATCGGGTGCAGCATCAAGTGGAAGAAATCCTGAAGGCGGTTTTTCGAAACCTTCCTGAAAAATCACCGCTCGCGGATCCTGTGACGAGGTGGTAGTCGTCGGGAACCACCTATGGAACAGATCATCACATTCAACGTCATCCCGAAGCTTCCCTCCGCGCTCGAGCCGATGCGCGAGATGGTTTACAACCTTTGGTGGACATGGGAGCCGTCGGCGCGCCGGTTGTTCCGATATCTTGATATTCCTCTCTGGGACGAGACGAACCACAACCCGCTCCGCATGCTGCAGATGTGCCGCCAGTCCCGGCTGACCGAGGTTGCGGGCGATGAGCATTTTCTCAAAGACCTGAAGGAGGTTTATTCCCGTTACCAGGCATACATGCAGCGCAGTGACACCTATGGGAAACTCAGGCATGAATCGACGCCGCTCCAGCACCCGGTGGCGTATTTTTCTGCGGAGTATGGGTTTCACGAGTCGTTTCCCAACTACTCCGGCGGCCTCGGGATCCTGTCCGGCGACCATTGCAAATCCGCATCCGACCTCGACCTCAATTTTGTGGCGGTCGGGCTTCTTTACCGGGACGGGTATTTCAAGCAACAGATCAACCGGGATGGCTGGCAGGAAGCGGTGAGCCTGAACCAGAACTTCCATCATCTTCCGGTGCAGGAGGTCAAACTCGACGGGGTTCCCTTGAGAGTTTCGGTCTCCCTGCTCGGCAGGGATGTTTTTGCGAAGGTCTGGCGGCTCGCGGTCGGCCGCATCAACCTCTATCTTCTCGATACTCTGTTGCCGGAGAACTCCCCTGCCGATCAGGCCATCACCGCGCAGCTCTATGGTGGCGATCATGAATTCCGTCTGCGGCAGGAGATCGTGCTGGGAATGGGCGGATTCCGCGCCCTCCATGCCATGGGAATCACACCGCAGGTGTTTCACATGAACGAGGGGCATTCCGCATTTCTCGGACTGGAGAGGATCCGGGAGTATGTCCGGAACGAGGGCCTCGATTTCAGTTCGGCCCTGCAGGTTGTGGCCTCATCCAGCGTCTTCACGACCCATACGCCGGTGCCGGCCGGAAACGACGCATTTTCGCCGGAACTGATGTCGAAGTATTTCCTTGATTACCCGGCGCAGGTGGGGATCCCGTTCGAGAAGTTGTTTGCGCTCGGGCAGGTCACGGTCCAGCCCGAGAATACGTTCAGCATGACCGTCCTTGCCCTGCGGACCAGCCGCTTTGCCAACGGTGTGAGCAAGCTTCACGGAGAGGTGAGCCGCGGGCTTTGGAAAAACGTCTGGAAGGACGTCCCGGAAAACGAGGTGCCGATCACGAGCATCACGAACGGCGTCCACATCAAAACCTGGGCCGCCGGGGAGTTTCACGACCTCTACACAAAATATCTGGGGACTGACTGGGAGGACCAGCTTTCGAACAGCGACTACTGGCGCGGAGTCATCGACATCCCGGATGAAATCCTCTGGAACCTGCACCAGCTTCTGAAGCAGCGCTCGATCGAGTTTTTGCGCGAGCGGATCCACCGTCAGCGGCTGCGCAACGGGGAATCTCCCGAGGAGGTCCGGCATGCGAACCGCCTGCTGAACAGCGAGGTGCTGACAATCGGATTTGCGCGGCGCTTTGCGACTTACAAGCGTGGAACATTGCTTTTCCGGGACTTGGATCGTCTCACGAAGCTGGTCACAAACCGGGAGCGGCCGGTCCAGTTTGTCTTCGCCGGAAAATCCCACCCTGCCGACGACGGGGGAAAGAAACTCATCCAGGAGGTTTACAAGTATTCCAGAGACCCGCGCTTTCAGGGACGGATCGTCTTTGTCGAGGACTATGACACGAATGTGGGCCGCAGGCTTTATCAGGGGGTCGACCTCTGGCTCAACAACCCGCTTCGTCCGCTGGAGGCGAGCGGCACGAGCGGGATGAAGCTCCCTCCGAACGGCGGGCTGAACCTCAGCGTGCTCGACGGGTGGTGGCTCGAAAGCTGGAATGGTAAAAACGGATGGGCGATCGGGGCCGACATCACCGGCGGCACAGAGGCGCTGCAGGACGAGGTGGACATCCAGAGCCTCTTCCACGTTCTCGAGAACCAGATCATCCCCCTATATTATGCAAAGCCCGACGGGGTTTTGCCGCTCGCGTGGATCCAGCTGATGCGCGAATCCATGCGCACGGTGGTTCCTGTCTTCAACACCCACCGGATGGTTTCCGAATACAACGAACGCCTCTACGAGCCAGCGGCGGCTGCCATTGCCGCGCTGAGCGCGAATCACTGCGCCAATGCGGTTGCTCTGAGTGAATGGAAATCCGCAATCCGCGGCCAGTGGCCCCAGATCCGGGTTCAGGATTATTCCATCAGCTACGACATTCCGGACGGAAATGTCGCCCACGAGATATTCTTTGTCGGCGAGAAGATGAAGGTCAGCGCGCTTGTCCATCTTGGACCGGTCAATCCCGAGCATGTCCGCGTGCAGGCCTACTATGGGCCGGTCCACAATTTCTCCATCCTCTCCGCCACCGTTTCAGATCTCACGCTTGAGGAGCGCCTGAATGGCGGAAACTACCGGTTCGGCGGCCTGGTGCCGGCCAGTGAAAGCGGCAGTTACGGGCTCAATGTCCGGGTCATCCCGACACATCCGCACCTGACTCAGGAACACGAACTCCGGCTGATCACATGGGCGAGGTAACTTCAAAGAGTGTTCGGTTTTCAGTGATTCAATGTTCAGAGAAGCATTGCGAGCTGAAGACTTTCCGGGCTGAAAACTGAACCCCTGAACCCCTGAAAACTTTCTTCCCGCTTTCGCTTTCCACTTGCTGGAACGCCTCCCGGCACAAGTCGGGTTGTGAAATGATCGAGGAGATCCTCGGTCTGGGATTTCGCAGCATCGAACTCGGGCACGGACTCCGGGCCACCCAGTTCGAGGGGGTGCTGGAGGCCCGCAAGAAGCACCGCTTCGAAATCAGCAGCGTTCACAATTTCCTGCCATCCCCGGTCGAGGTCCTTGCCGACAATCCGGATTGCTACGAATTCACCTCCCACCGTCCGTCCGATCGGGAGCGCGCGGTGCGCCTGACCCGCGGGTCCATCGATTGGGCAGCAAGGCTTGAAGCGCCCTTTGTTGTGATCCACTGCGGACGGATCCGCTCGCTCAACCTCACGGGACACCTTCGCGAAATGGTGGAAGGCGGAAAATCCCCCGGTCGCGAATACGGGGCCGCCAAGCTCAATGCGGTGCGGAAGCGCGAGGGGGTGGCCGAGGTTTACCTCCAGAGGGTCCTGGAATGCCTGACGGATATCGTGGACTACGCCGGATCGAAAGGCGTCCGGGTCGGCATCGAAAACCGCGAGTATTACGAAGCGGTGCCGACCGAGCGCGAACTGGTCACGTTTCTGCGGCGTCTCGATTCCGCGAACGCGGGGTATTGGCACGACTTCGGCCATGCCCAGATCAAGCACAACCTCGGACTGCTGGACCACAGGCAGTGGCTCGAAACCGCCGCGCC
This sequence comes from Verrucomicrobiaceae bacterium, assembly GCA_007280915.1. Classification (GTDB taxonomy): domain Bacteria; phylum Verrucomicrobiota; class Verrucomicrobiia; order Chthoniobacterales; family Terrimicrobiaceae; genus QYQL01. Next base: position 39,561 of record QYQL01000170.1, read on the forward strand.
TCTCGCTTTGGGTTGCCATGTCCACGATGCGAAGTGGCCGTTCCGCGACCACAGTCCGCCTTTCTCCGGAGAAATCGATTTTCCATCCCTGCTTCCGCTCTTTCCAAAATCATGCGTGATGGTATTTGAACTGTCCCCGCGTGTGCCGGTCGAAGATCTGCGCGAGGCGGCTGACCGCTGGACTCGTTATTTTTCCCAATGAAAAAAATCCTTCTTCCCATCATTCAGGTTCTCATCACTGTCGGCCTGCTCTGGTGGATTTTCCGGGATCCGGAGCAGGACAGAAAGATGCTGGAGGCGATCGGCAAAGCGAAGACCGATGGCGGGCTCTGGTGGTTCCTTCCGGGCATTTGCGCACTCGGCCTTGCGATTTTGCTCCAGACCCAGCGGTGGATCGTGCTCCTGCGCGTGCAGGACATCACGATTTCCTTCTGGAGGGCGCTGCGGATCATGCTCCCGGGAATGTTTTTCAACCTTTTCCTTCTGGGATCGACCGGCGGGGACGTCATCAAGATCTTTTTCATCATGCGCGAGGCGCCGGACAAAAAGGCGGGGGCGCTTCTCAGTGTCTTCATCGACCGCATTGTCGGAGTGGCCGCGCTTGCGGTGGTTTCCGCCGTTGTCATTGTTGCCCGATGGAATGATCTCATGCGATGCGCCCCGATGGGCGTCCTCACCGTGGCAGTCATTCTTGGCGGATCACTTGGCTTTATCCTCGCTGCGTGGCTTGTCGACCGCTTCCAACTGACCACAAGGCTGCCTCACTGGCTGCCACTGCATGCGAAAATCGCCGAGGCGGCGGCCGCATTTTCTCAATATGCCAAAGCCGGAGGTTCGATCGGAACGGCTTTTCTGCTCTCCCTGCCCGCCCATCTGCTGTTTTTTTCGACATTTTACTTCGCTGCGAAGGCATTTGACGCCGGACTCAGCCTGATCGGGGTGTTCTGTGTGATGCCGGTGGTTTGTGCGGTCACCGCCCTTCCGATCAGCCTGGGGGGAGCCGGTGTGCGCGAGGGGCTCTTTATCACGCTGCTCGGATCCCTTTACCAGACGCCGAAGGAGATCGCGATGTCGATTTCGATTTCCGGGTTTCTGATGGCCGTGTTCTGGAGCCTGGCGGGGGGGCTGGTTTACCTGCTCTATCGCTCCAGCACATCCGATCACACCCGCATCAGTGACATGGAAGCCTCCGTCGAGGATCTCGAACACCGGATCGAGGAGGAAGCCGAGGGCGGGAAGACGCTGGAAGATTGAGCCGGAGTTTTCTGATTTCTCAGTTGCGGGCGCAAGGGGCCTTGTGTAGGTATTGGCACTCCCGCTCCGCGGGACACACCTATGGGTAAAATTTATAACAACATTGTTGAAACCGTCGGCAGGACCCCCTTGGTCAAGCTCAACCGGATCACGGCAGGGCTTCCGGCGACGATCGCGCTCAAGTGCGAGTTCTTCAACCCGCTTGGCAGCGTGAAAGACCGCATCGGCGCGGCCATGATCGAGGATGCCGAAAAACAGGGGATCCTGAAGGCGGACACCATCATCGTCGAGCCGACGAGCGGAAACACGGGGATCGCGCTCGCTTTTGTCGCGGCGGCCAAGGGATACAAACTCATCCTGACCATGCCGGAGACGATGAGCGTCGAGCGCCGGACACTGCTCGCCATGCTCGGGGCAAAGCTCGTGCTCACGCCGGGATCGGAAGGCATGAAGGGGGCCATTGCACGTGCCGAAGCCATCGTCAACGAAACGCCCGGCGCATGGATGCCCCAGCAGTTCAACAACCCGGCGAATCCGGCCATTCACTCCAAAACAACCGCGGA
>QYQL01000063.1 GCA_007280915.1 Verrucomicrobiaceae bacterium
CGGCCATTGCTGATCAGTATTTTTCTTCATGGTGCTGGTTGGTTCGAAACGTTCATTTCAAACAGGCGGCGCGAAAGCGCCGCCCTGTCAACCAGCACTACTTCATTTTTTAAATTCTAACGGAAAAAAATTCCCTTCCGGGCCATTTTGTATTTTCTTAAAAAGAGCATCAGCAATAACTTCCGATATTGTGGAGTATCCTTTATCATTCAAGTGAATCGGGTCGCGCCACACTTCTTGATTTCCTTTGTAACTTGGAAGTTGTTCGGCAGGGACTAAATGAACTGCTTGCCTGAGGAAAGCAGCTCTCGTAAGGCTTTCCTATATTCATTTCTGTTATCGTTCACTCCAGAATCAAACAAAACCTTGGATGCCATCCGTTTTGCTGCATGTTGAATACTTGGCGGCTTATCGAGCTCGATTGCATATTCAGGAATGTCAATAATTACGGGCACAGCTCCATAGCTATCGATTAGTGAAATGAGGGCATCCATGTGATGTTTATAAAAGTCCGGGCCATCGTGCCCCTTGGAATCATTAACGCCAGCAAAGACAATGAAAAAGTCGATATCTTTGTCCTCCAAAAAGGGCAGGCTCCGCGTCTTGTCCGTGAGATCCTCTAAAACGTCGCGACTCTTGCCGCCAGGGTGACCATACGAAACAACTTCGGCCGATAGGCCATGCTTTTTAAGTGCGGCTGACAAAGCCGAATCAAGTTTCTGCCCTGCTGCCCATGAGTCACCGATCACGGCAATCTTGATATGAGAATCTACACGGCTGACATAAGTGCCATATCTCAAGGAACCGGAATCCAGAAAATGCCGATTGCCAATCAGCATATACATAAAGATTCCAACCGAAAAAATTACAAATAGGAATATTCCAAGCAGGACGTTTCGAAGTAAGGAGATCATATTTTTGTTGCCCAACGTCCCCGATGACCCATGACCACTTGCTTCTGGCGTGGCTCCTGCCCGCGAAGCGGAAAAAGCAGGAGGCATGACAGAAGTGCCGAAGGCATGGGAATTGGGTCCATCGGCTCGTTCGACATTTATATAGGTTTTCTGACCACATTCGCACTCGCCGTGGAACTGTTCATGAAGACAATCTTGAATGTGGTGGAGCGATCTGTAGGGGCACCCGGCATGTCGCGCACATCGAGAGCTATCAGATATGCATAAACCTCTGATTTTGTTCGATACGCTGGGGTTTGTTCGGGACTGACCGAGATAAGCTGTCCAAAAACACACCAAACCTTGTCAGTCTTTGATTCTTTCTTGGTTAGAGCAACGGCAACCGCGCATGCGTCGTCCAAGCTGAGCGGTGGCGGTCCACCGTCAATTTGGCAGACTGGCATCTTGGAGAAATCGACAGGTGGATACAACTCAAGATGCGTAACGTTACCGGTCCAATTTAACAAACTGACCTTGATTTTCTGGGCTGCAGGTGTGCTGTCCGCATCCTTTCCGATTGCGGGACTGAGTAGCACACCGAAAAATATCGCCGCTGAAATGACAAAGTCTCGCATGGCTGTTAGCATATTCTGGTCGAACGTACTGTAGAATTATGTGTTGATTTATTGTAAAAACGTGATGTCATTCTATTTCTATCATGAGTGAAATAGAAAGAATATATTCAAGTCGCGGAAAATCAGCACGATGGGATGAGAGGTGGCTTCGTTTTCGGATGGCATTAAAGCAGAGGGGAGTGGAGCCGCGGTTTCAAGAATACTACCGGGCGTGGGTTTTGGGATTTCTCGGTTTCATCAAGCCAAGGAAGTATGAGGAGGCGAAATCGGAGGAGGTGCGGGAATTTTTAAGGAAACTTGGAGGAGAGGGCAAGAAGGAATGGCAATTGCGGCAGGCGGAAGAGGGGATTCGGGTGTTTTTCCAGGATGTGGAGCCGCAGAAGTGGGCGGTAGACTGGCCTGCGGATTTGTTGGTGGATGTGAAGCTGGACATTGGCGATTTTGGACAGGAGGCCGCTGATGTGGGCAGGAGGCCGAGCGGTGGACTGGCGACGGAAGGTTTTGCGGGTCGGGAGGACACCGGGGATTTGCCGGAAAGGTATCGGCCGTTCATCGAGGAGGCGACGGAGGCTTTGCGGGTGGAGAGGTATTCGTATCGCACGGAGCAATCGTATCTGGACTGGATGCGGCGGTTTTTGATTTTTTCGCAGCCGATGTCCCGTCGGGAGATCTATTGGTGTCAGGCGCAGGAATATCTGGAGTATCTGACGCTAAAGCGGCGAGTGGCATCCTCGACGATGAATTAGGCGCTGAGCGCGCTGCAGGTTTTGTTTCGCGGGGTGCTGCGGAGCGGAGCGGGGGGGCGGGGAGATGTGAAGCGTCCGTCGCAGAGCCAGCGGCTGCCGACGGTGCTGACGCGGGAGGAGGTGGGGCAATTGCTGGATCTGATGGAGGGACAGGGACGTCTGATGGCGGAGGTGATGTATGGCTCCGGGCTGCGGGTGATGGAGTGTGTGCGGCTGAGGATCAAGGATGTGGATTTCGGCAATCGCTACATCGTGGTGCGTGCGGGCAAGGGGAACAAGGACCGCCGAGTGCCGCTGCCGAAGAGGATCGTTCCTGCATTGAAGGCGCAGATCGAGGTGGCCCGGAAGCGATGGATGAAAGACCGCGAACTGGGTGTGGAGGGCGTATTCCTGCCTGAGGCGCTGTCAGCAAAATACCTTAATGCGGACAAGGAATGGGCCTGGTATTGGCTGTTTCCGGCAGATGGTCTCTCTGAGGATCCCTGGACGAAAAAAATCCGCCGTCACCACATGGGGGAGAATGGGGTGCAGCAACTGGTGAAGCGCTGCGCACTGCGGGCGGGTCTGACAAAGCCGGTGACGCCGCACACGCTGAGGCACAGCTTCGCCACGCATTTGCTGGAGGGCGGCTCTGACATCCGCACGGTGCAGGAGTTGCTCGGGCATGCCGATGTTTCAACGACGATGATCTACACGCATGTGCTCAACCGGCCCGGAGTGACGACGAAGAGCCCGCTGGACTCGATGTAACCCAAAAACAGTTTTCAGACGGAATCAACAAAATGAGCAGAATTGCAGCGAAGCGGAGAAAGACTTCCAAAGGCAGCCCGCAGGGTGAGCGGAGCGAGTCAATTCGAGGGCGGCGGATTACGAGATGTCCCAGGGAAATTATCCTAAGCCAGCAGAAGGGTTAACCGCAGATTAACAAGATTCACACAGATAGAAGGATATACAAGAGAAACGGACATTCCGAGCCCTTCACCCGGGAGGGGAAGGCGTGAATGTTGCGTAACAAGTCTGCAGTCAGTTAATCTGTGAAAATCTGCGCTGATCTGCGGTCTCTAGATAGGATCATCTGATCCGGAGCCAGAGAGTTTCCGCTCCCGCGCCGTCCGGGAAATCCGGCAGCTGCGGCTCGCTGGAAATGTCTCCGCCAAGTCGGGCTGTTTTGAGGACGAAGCGGACCATCCGTTCCAGCGCGGGGCGGTTGAGTTTTGTGCAGTTGGTGGAAACGAGCAGCGACGCCCCGGGGGCGGACAGTTCGAGGGCCAAGCGAAGCAGGTCCTCCATCTGCTCCTCGACCTTCCAGCGGCGGCCGCGGTTTCCGAGCGAGAACGTCGGTGGATCCAGAATGATGAGATCGAATTTTTCTCCCCGCCGCTCCAGACGTGGCAGCACCTCGAGCACATCATCCGCCAGAAACCGGTGGCCCTCCAGGGGAAGCCCGTTGAGCTCGAAATTCTTCCGCCCCCGATCGAGCGACTTTTTCGAGAGGTCGATGCTCAGGGTTTTGGAGCCCGCCAGCGCAGCGACTACGGAGAACGAGCACGTGTAGGCAAAGGTGTTGAGTGTCCGCCCGGGGGCGAGTTGGCGCACGCAGGCCCGGTTTGCCCGCTGATCAATAAAGAGTCCCGCCGAATATCCCGCGCCGAAGTCGATGCCGTAGCGGATCCCGCATTCCGTCACCACACTCTCCAGCGGTGCTGCCGGATCGCCCGCCACCAGGACCGGTGCCACGCGCTCCGCATTCTGTTTGGGAAGAAAGCGGGAAAAAACCCGCGCACTTTGGAACCCCGTTTGCACCTCCCATTCGCGGAGGCCTGCGAGGGCTTCGTCACGCGCGGCATCGTGTTTGAAGGAAATCAAAACATCGCAGCCGAGCCGTTCCACCCAGGCGTGCGGTGAGGTGAACAGGCGGTGGGCGGAGGTCCCCGCATCGTCAAACTGCGCGAGGAGTTCCGAAGAAATCCAGCGGTTCATTCAGTCAATGAAACGCTTCGTGATGTCGCCGTAGGCATCGATCCGGCGGTCACGCAGGAACGGCCAGTGGGTTCGCTGCGTGTCCACCGAATCAAGGTCGACCTCTATGACGAGGACTTCCTCCTTGTCGCACGAGGCCTTCGCGAGGATCTGTCCGGAAGGATCACAGACGAAGCTTTGTCCCCAGAATTCGATTCCGTCGCCGCCGTCCGGCGCCTCGTGGCCGATCCGGTTCGCGGCAACCACGTAGCAGCCGTTTGCGACCGCGTGCCCGCGCTGGACGGTTTCCCACGACGAGTGCTGGCGGGTGCCGTATTTTGCTTTTTCCTTCGGATGCCATCCGATCGCGGTCGGGTAGAAAAGGATCTGCGCGCCCTGGAGCGCGGTGAGGCGCGCGGCCTCCGGATACCATTGGTCCCAGCAGACGCACACACCGAGCTTTCCGAACTTCGTGTCCCACGCCCGGAACCCGAGGTCGCCCGGTGTGAAGTAGAATTTTTCGTAGAAGAGCGGGTCATCGGGGATGTGCATCTTCCGGTATTTCCCGAGAAACGATCCGTCGGCGTCGATGACGGCTGCGGTGTTGTGATAAAGACCGGGAGCCCGGCGTTCGAAGAGCGAGGCGATGATGACGATCCCGAGCTCCCTGGCGAGCGACTGGAGCGGCTCCGTGCCGGGGCCGGGGATCTCTTCGGCGAGGTCGAAGTATTTGTGATCCTCGACCTGACAGAAGTAGAGCGAGCGGAAGAGCTCCTGGAGGCAGACGATGTTCGCCCCGCGCGAGGCGGCCTCGCGGATCCCGCGCTCCGCGGCAGAAGTGTTCGCTGCCGTGTCTGCCGTGCAGGCGTTCTGCACGACGCCGATTTTCACTGTTGGTTGCGCCATGACGGAGATCGTGCCACAATTTCCGCCGATGAAAACCCTGCTTTTACTTTTGACATTTGCCGCCATCTCCGCGACGAACGCTCTCTCCATGGACGACATCCGCATCATTGTTAAGACCAGCAAGGGGGACATCGAAGGCACGCTCTTTGCCTCGAAGGCTCCCGTCACCGTTGCCAACTACCTCAACCTCGCCAAGCGCGGGTATTACGATGGCATCACGTTCCACCGCGTGATCCCGAATTTCATGATCCAGGGCGGCGACCCGACCGGCACCGGCGCGGGCGGCCCGGGCTACACGTTCGAGGATGAGGTGAAAACCGGCCTCAAGCACGACAAGGCCGGCATCTTCTCGATGGCGAACCGCGGCCCCGGGACAAACGGCAGCCAGTTTTTCATCACCCACCTTCCGACCCCCCACCTCGATGGCAAGCACACCGTCTTCGGCGAGGTCACCAAGGGACAGGATGTCGTCAATGCGATCGTGCAGGGCGACAAGATCCTGAAAATCGAGATCCTCGATTCTCCCGACGCGCTCTTCGAGGCCCAGAAGGCCAAGATCGCTGAGTGGAACAAGGCGCTGAAGTAGGCAGATTTCCCGGCTTGCCTCGAAAAAAGCAGGCTGCATGCTTGGCGCATTATGAACCAGGTCAAGGACACCCTGCGCGCCACCGTGCGGCTGGGCTATGACGGGCGTGTCCACAAGCAGTTCCGCGGGCCGAAGGCGGACGAGCGGTTTGCGACCGAGGTGAAGGTGCTGAAATATCTCGAGGATCGGGGGTGTCCGTTTGTCCCGCGTCTGCTCGAGTCCGATCCGGAAAATCTCAAGATCGTCACCACCAATTGCGGGACCCGGGTGGACCATCTCGACGACGCGCGCTGCCGCGAGCTTTTTGAGGAACTCCTCGAATACGGGGTCCGCCACGATGACGCCGAGATGCGCAATGTGACCTACCGGCAGTCGGACGGACGGTTCTGCCTGATCGATTTCGAGTTCGCCACCATCATCGATGAAAAGCATGAAGGCTGAGGAAAGGGCCTTCCATTTCTCATGGTCCGGGCACACCGACCAGGGGCGCGTGCGGAAGAACAACGAGGATTCGTTTCTCGGGCTCGCGGTGGATGCTGAGGGTGCGCATTACCTGGGGAAGATCGGCGACGCCGGTGGCGGCCGTGCGGATCTCATTTTTGCGGTGAGCGATGGGATGGGCGGGGCGATGGCGGGGGAGTTCGCTAGTCGGATCACTGTCGAAAAGATCACCAGGCTTTTTCCTCCGCTCTTCCGGCTGAATGCGTCCGGCATCGAGTCGGGCTACATCGAGGTGATCGGGGAATTATTCGGTGAAATCCACAAGGCGCTCATTTACCTCGGGGACTGCTACGAGGAATGCGCCGGAATGGGGGCCACACTGAGCCTCTGCTGGTTCAGCGGACAGTGGATGTATTTCGGCCACATCGGCGACAGCAGGATCTACTACCTGCCGGCCGGTGGCGGGATCAAACAGTTGACCGACGACGACACCCATGTCGGATGGCTTTTCCGCAACGGGCAACTCAACGAGCGCGAGGCAAAAAACCATCCTAGAAAAAATGTGCTCCAGGCCGCGCTCGGAGCCGGACACCAATTCGTAAACCCACAGGTCGGCGCGGTGGGATGCGAGCCCGGCGACCGGTTTCTCCTCTGCACGGACGGGGTCACGGACGGCTTTTTCAACGACCAGTTGCCCGGAATTCTCGACGAGGGGGAAAATGCCGCCGATCACCTCGTGCGAGAGGCGCTCAGCCGATCAGGCAGGGACAACGCGACGGCGTTGGTGGTCCGGATCCTGCCGGAGAGCGCGCAAGGGACGGCCTAGCGTTTCGGCGCCTGCGGCTGGGGCTCCGGTTCGCGGAATGTGATGCGGCCCTTGCCGAGATCGTAGGGGGAAATCTCAATGGCCACCCGGTCGCCGGGAACGATCCGGATGAAGTTCTTGCGCATCTTGCCCGAGATGTGGGCAAGGATGATGTGTTCGTTGGGCAGCTTGACCCGGAACATCGTGCCGGGGAGCACATCCACAACGACTCCTTCGCTTGTCACGCAATCGTCTTTGGCCATGGAAGACTGCTGAATAGCAGAGGTGGCGACGGAAATCAACTGCCTCGGTGAGGATTCCTGTTCCGGTGCGGCGTGGATCCTGCTAGGGAAAATGGCGGGCCGGATGTTACAATTTTGTCACAACGAGACTTTGGATAAACCCGGGCGGTCGCGTTGTATTGACCCATTGCCGCAATGACTTCGCCATTTCGTCTGTTGCTGATTTTTGCACTGGCACTTTTCGTTGTCCCTGGCGCGGGATTTGCTCAGACCGGCGATTCTGCGGCCGGGCTTACGGCGCAGGAATACTATGCCAATGCGGAACGGCTCTACGCGGATGGAAAATACGAGGAAGCCGGCCGGCTTTACCAGAAGCTGCTCGACGAATTCGGGAAATCGAAGGAGGCGGAGGGAGCGATACGCAGCATCCGTTTCCGCCATGCGATGTGTTACGTGCATCAGCGGAAATTCGGTGACGCACTCGAACCGATCCGCGCCGCGCTCGCCCAGCAGCCCCCGCTGCAGACATCGGAGATCCAGGAGCTTCAGTTCTGGCTCGGCGTGGCCGAGATCGAGGAAAAAGATTTCCCCGCCGCGCGGGAGGCCCTGGAAAAGTTCATTCTCCTGTTTCCACCGGAGGCCGAAAAGAACCCGGCTTCTGCCCAGCAATACCCTGCCGCGGGCAAGATTCCCGAGGCCCGGCTGCTGATCGGTTCCGCCTGGCTTCTGGAGGAAAAATACAAGGAGGCCGCCGAATACTATGCCGGGTTGAAGTCCGGCCTTGTTCCGGAGAACCGCTCCCGCTCGGTCGTCCTCCAGCTTTACTCGCTGCTGCAGGACAACCAGAATGACGAGGCGATGAAGGTGATCGGAGAGGAATTTCCCCACATCGGGGATATCTCCCAGCTGGTCACCTTTCAGACGCTCACGCTCGAGCTGGGAAGCCGGTGGCTGGAAGCGGGCGAAAACCGGAAGGCCATCGCCTGCCTGCAGAGGGTGTGGCCGTCGGAGCGGCTGCTCAAACATCAGGAGGAGCGCCTCGCGGAGCTGGAAGGCCGCCTGCGCGCGGCCGAGGCTTCGCCCCGCAGCGATCCCTACACGAAATTTCTCCTCGGCCAGATCATCGCGAAGGTGAAGCACGAGGTGGAGAGTTTTCAGAAGATCAAGAGCTTCGATGCCGCGCTGAGGCTGCGTCTGGCCACCGCCTACCAGGAGATGAAGCGCTACCGCGAGGCGGCGCTTATCCTGGAGGACATGCTCCGGAGCATGCCTCCCGACAATGTCGTCGAGCAGGCGTCGGTCAACCTGGTCCAAACATGGTTCCAGGTCGGACGCTGGCCGAAAGTCATCGAGGCGTCGGATGCATTCCGGACAATATTCCCGGAGTCGAAGTCGATCCCGCTCGTGCTCTACCTCAAGGGGCTCGCCGCCCAGAAGGACCTGAAGTTCGATGAGTCGCTTGCCGCGTTCGATGCGATCCTTAAGGACTACAAGGATTCCGAGATTGCACCGCGTGCGCTTTTCATGAAGGGCTTCACCCTTCTCTTGGCCGAAAAGAACAGCGATGCCATCACGGTTTTTGAAACATTCGGGAAGACGTATCCGAAGCACGAGCTCGCCGACGCGGCGGCATACTGGCGCGGGATGGGGTTCTCGCTCGACAAGCAGTTTGCCGAGGCCCGCACCGCGATGGACGAGTATCTCAAGGACTTCCCCAAGGGGCAGTTTGCGGGCAACGCGGTTTTCCGGAAGGCCTATTGCGCCCAGCAGTTGGAGGACTACAAGACATCGATCAAGGAGCTCCGCTCGTTCATGCGGACCTATCCCGGGCATGAGCAAGCCGGCGAGGCCCGGATCCTGCTCGGCGACGCGCTGATGAACGAGGGGGAGATGGAGGAGGGCATGGCGGCATTCAAGGGGATTCCCCGTGAGGAGACGCGGTTTTATGAGGAGGGGGTTTTCAAGACCGCGAAGGCGCTCAAGCTTATGGAGGAATACGACCGTCTCCTTGATCATCTGACAGCTTTCCAGAAAGAGAATCCCCGCAGCCCGCGTGTCGCCGAGGCGATCTACCAGATTGGCTGGGTTCTCCGACAGGACAACAAACCCGACAAAGCCCGCGATCTGTATTGGCAGGCGATCCAGGAACACGGTGACGATCCCTCGATCCGTTCGGTCGAAGATTTGTTTCCCGCCCTGGCCCGCCTCTACAAGGGAGATGAGTCCGCCCAATACATTGCCCGGCTTCGCACCCTCGGGCAGGAGGCCGGCGCGAAAGGACAAAAGACGCTGAAGATGCGCGCGCTTTGGGCTGCCGGGAGCGCGCTGAAAAAGTCCGATCCGGACCAATCCCGGGCGCTCATGCTGGAGGCTGCCGCGCTCGCGAACGTGCAGACGACGAACCCGCTCCTGCTGGCCGACTTTGCAGAGACGCTTCAGTCCGCCGGAAAGTCCGCCGAATCGGTCGCCATGTATCACGATCTCGTCAAGTGGAACCCGCGCGCCCCGCAGAAGGACCGCGCGCTGGCCGCGCTGGGGTTCGCCGAGTTGTCGAACGGGAACGAGGCGGCCGCCCTGTCGTGGTTCGACCGCTATGAAAAAGAGACACTCGGCTCCATGCTGGTCGGGAAAGTTCTTCTGGCCAAGGCCGGCCTCCAGCAGAAGCAGGGCAGGCCGGATGATGCGAGAGCGACACTCGAAGCGCTGCTGGCAAATCCGCTTTCCGGCGGGAAGGAAAAAGCCGAGGCGCTCTACCGCATCGGGGAAATCCACATGGCTTCCGGAAAGCCCCAGCTCGCTGTCCCCTATTTCCAGCGGATCTATGTCATGCACGGTCGCTGGGCCGAATGGGTCGCCAAGGCGTATGTCCGGAGCGGCGAGGCCTTTGAAAAATTGAAGGACACCGACAGCGCCAGAAAGACTTATCAGGAACTGAGCGGCAAAGAGGAGTTTTCCGGGTTTCCGGAAACCGCCCGTGCCAAGGAACGCCTCCAGGCACTGGGAGGTCCCATCAAAGAGGAAACCCCGTAAGGATGAAGCGCCTCCTCCTCACATTCGTTCTCTCCGCTTCGCTCCTCTCCGCGCAGGACGTCCTCACCCTCCGTAGCGGCGAAAAGCGCACGGGGAAAATCGCCGGGCTCGACGCGACGATGCTCAAGTTCCAGGTCCCGCTCCCGGTCGCGCCCGGAGCCAGTCCGGTATTCGCTTCGGTTGCGATTCCGCGGGCCGACATTGTTTCGATCGACTTTGCGCCGGATCCTGTGTTCGAACAGCTGCTGAGCCGTCGCCCGGCGGCGGGGGTGGGCGAATTTCAGGCGGCATGGGCGACCGCGTCCCCGTGGCTTGGAATCCCGAAATCCCATGCAGCACAGGTTGGCAACGCACTCGGGAAGGCCCTCCTCGCGAGCGGGGCTTCCGCCGATGCCGCAAAGGCACTGGAGGTCTTCCAGCAGGTCGAGAACGGGGCCTGGAGTCCGGAGGATAAAATGACCGCAAAAGAGGGGAGGCTTCGCGCCATGGTGGCCACCGGCCGTGCCAGGGAAGCAGTTGGGGAGGCGGAGCAGATTGCCTCCGCCACGGAAAATCCGGCTGTCCTCATTGAGGCGAAATTCATCCTCGCGGAAGCCGCGGGTGCCTCGCTGAAAAAGCTTCTTGAGGACAACCCGCGTTGGGAGGAGGACCTCAACGTGATCCCCGAGCGCAACCGGCTGTATCACGAGGCGGTGGACCTCTTTCTTTACCCGAGCCTTTTTGAAGGATCGCAGGCGGACGCGGCGGCCCGGGGGCTCTGGGGGGCCGTCGGGATTTATCAACTCACCGGCGAATCCGCGAACGCGCTTGAGTGCGCGCGGGATATCACGATCCTCTACCCCGGCACGAAATACGCCGCTCCCGCAATGGAATTTATCGCATCGCTTCCCGCGACCCTCACGTCGGTCGATCCCGAAAAAGAAGCCCGGGAGGAAAATTCCGCAGTCCCGCAAAAACCCAAGGATGACGACGAAGAAAAACCAGCCGATCCCGATCCAAAGAAAAAAAGCCATGAAACCAAGAAAACCAAAAAATCCTGAACCCATCCGTTGGTGGTCCCGACCGGCTCCTGCCGTACTCGCGGCCGTTGCGACCGTCCTCGCATTCCTTCCGTCCACCGCCTCTGCGGCGGGGGTGGCGAGCCAGAAGAGCCTCCTGGATCTGTATCGCGACGGGGGACCGATCATGCACCTCATCGCGCTTTGCTCGGTCGCGGTGGTGGCGCTCGGCTCCTACTGCGCGATCATGTTCCGGAAGGGAAAGCTGATGCCGCCGAATGTGGTGGCGCATCTGAACAACCTCATCAGCCAGCGCGATCTGCCATCCGCCTACCAGTTCTGCCAGAGCAATCCGGGACCGCTCACGCATGCGCTCTCGGCGGCGCTTACGAAGGCGAATTTCGAGCGGGACATGTTCAATAAGTCCGCGATGGAGAACTCGATCGCCGACGATTGCTTCCGCGAGGAGACGAAAATGATGGTGGTGGTCAACTACCTCAACACGTTTGCCGTCCTTGCGCCGATGATCGGCCTGCTGGGAACGGTGGCGGGCATGATCACGAGCTTCAGCGCCCTGACGGCCGGAAAGGCTGAGGCGACAGATCTTGCAAAAGGGATCGGCGAGGCCCTGATCGCGACTGGAGGAGGTCTGCTCCTCGCGATCCCGTCAATGTTTCTTTACTTCTTTTTCCGCGGAATGCTGACCACCAACATGGCGGACGTCCACAAGACGCTCTCCCACATGCTCGATCTCTTCACCGGTGAGGCGCACGGCATCCCCTCCCAACCGGTTTACGAAGCCGAGGCGCCAACAGAATAGAACCATGTCCGTCCCGCGCCGCCGCATGCGCCGTGTCCATCACGACGAAGTCGGGCTTCAGATCGCCCCGATGATCGACGTGACTCTGCTCCTCCTGTTTTTCTTCATGCTCGCGGGGAAGATCACCAAGGGGGAAAAGCTCATGGACATCAAGGTGCCCCTCGCATCCACCGGGAAGGCGCCCATGGATGAGGGCGACCGCGATGTGGTGAACATCGACGCTTCAGGACAACTCTTCAGCGGCAGCCGCGCGGTCACGTCAAAGGAACTCACCACCCATCTCAAACAGCGGTTCAAGGATTTTCCGCCCCTCAAACTTTACATCCGCGCCGATGCCGGCACACCCGGCAAAAAAATCAAGGAAGTCATGGCGATCGCGAGCGAGGCGGGCGCCATCGAGGTCGTCTTCGGGGTCATCCAGAAATGAAACGCACCGAACATCCCCAGATCGAACTGCAGATCGCCCCGATGATCGACGTCTGCTTCCTGCTGCTCTTCTTCTACATCCTGACATCGAAGCCGGTGAAGCCGGAGGCGGACATGGACATGACGCTGCCGGGAACCGTTGCCCAGGAGGAGGCGCTCGACATTCCGGACGAGCAGAGGATTCTCATTCCGGACAACGGCCAGATCGTTCTGAACGACCTTCCGCTGGACAAGGCGGACCAGCGCGACCTGCCGATGCTTCTTGCGACATTGACCCGGTTCAAGGAGTCGGCCGATGCCAACAAGAGCCAGGCGCTGATTACCGTTGATGTGTCGGACGCCGCGATCCACCAGCGAGTCGTTGACGTGTTGAACACCTGCGCGAAGGCTGGAATCAAGGGAGTGACCTTCGCGGGCGCGACGGAGGAGGAACCATGACCGACGCTCCTCCGGACCAGCGCAGGCGGCTCAAACGGCTCATCATCACCATCGTGCTCGTGAGCATCGGCATCCATCTCATCGCGGGCGTCGTCGCCGGTGTCGTGATTGTGGCCCGCTACCTGACCGAGCCGCCGGCGGAGTTCAAGGTGGTCAAGGACATTCGTCTCCCGGCCAAGCAGCGCGAGCACAAGATGAACATGGCGGCCTTCGACGGCATGGCTCCCAAGCCGAGCTTCAACGACAAGATGCAGAGCATCCGTCCGACGGCGTTCGCCCTCCCGGAACTTCCCAAAATGGACATGGACCAGGTCCTGCCGCTGGACCCCTCCGAGATTGTCTCCGAGCAGGTTTCGGGGCTCGTTGGCACGGGTGGTGCCGGAAACGGGATCGGGGCCGGAGGATCCGGAAGCGGGGGAGGCTTCGGTGGAACCGGCATGAGCTTTTTCGGCATCCAATCCACAGGGAAGCGCATCCTGCTTCTTTTCGATGTCTCGTCCAGCGTCGTCCACAAGGCCGACAAAGCCGGGGTTCCCCTCACCAGGATCCAGGAGGAAACGGCCGCCCTCATCTCGAAGCTTCCGATCACCGCACGATTCGGGATCATCCAGTTCACGCAAAACTACAAGCCGTTCAAGCCCGAACTCCTGCCCGCGACTGACCAGAACCGCGCCGCTGCGCTCGACTGGATCAAGAGCGAGTGGGTGGCATCCGGGAGCATGAGCGCCTCGTCGAAAGTCGTCAGCAACTCGCAGGGTCTGGTCGGCGTCCTCGAACTCGCCGCAAAAATGCAGCCGGACGTGATCTTCATGATCTCCGATGCCAGCTTCCAGTGGAAGCCGGGAGGAACTATCGAGGATATTCCGTGGAAGGAAATCGATAAGATCGCCGACGGCGCACTTCAGGGAGCCGGCGGATGTCAGATCAACGTTATCGGGTTCGAGATGAAGCCCGAGGACAAAAAAGGAGTCGGATCCATCGTCCGGAAATCCGGGGGAAAACTTCGCGAGATCAAGTAGAGAGCTCCCCGCAAAAAAGCCCTATTTTCCATTGAACTCAGTTGTGCGTTATGGACCGTATTGCCGAACTGGCATGTTCGTTCTGAGATTATTCTGCTCTATCAGATAACCGCCACCAAGTTCAACATCGACAGATATTCCTTTTAAAACTCCCTCTATTGTCATTGGATCCCCTGGCGAAAAAATGGATGCCCATTCGGAACTGTGTTTATCAGTGTGTGTGTATGTATATGATGATATACCGCTTGATGATGATACAGAGGTAGAGGTATGCTTGTATGATGTTCTCACCTGAATTGAGGAAGTAGTATTCTGCCGAAACTCAACTTTCCCCCCCCAATAGTCGCCCCACCAACTTGGAAAATAGCTGTAACACTTAAAAATTGATGAGCTTCTGGCAATTGAGGGAGATAACCATATTTTAATTCTTGGCAGGCTTTTTTCGGTTTTTAAAGTAATAATGATTTGTTGATCTGAAGAGCTGGAGATATTCTCCAATGTTGCTTTCTCTATAACGCCGGACACCTTAATTTGTTTGTTCGCCAAGTATGCTATCGCTTTGCTTTTGCCTTCATCTTCTGCATACTTTGCCAGATCAATTGCGCTAACAAGATTTGTTAAGTCGATTTGAGATGTTTCCTTGGTGACTGTTGGCAACGCTTTCTGTTTTTGACTAGGTGTCTCCAATGTGGACTTTGGCACCTCTTCAGCAGTTTGCTGTCCATTGACTGAGAGGGCGACTCCGTTATTCTCAGAGCCGGACGGCGGGGGGATATTGTTTTTCATTCTGGCCGACTGCACATCGCTCGCCAGAGAGGTTTTTGTATACGAAACCTGTTTCGTTTCACCCAAATAGCTGATTTGCAGTAATTCTCCTGATCGAGAGACCACAGCAACAGTGGTCCCTGCTCGCGCTGTAGCCGATCCCCGCCCGTCCGCAATAGCGAAAGTCTCGTCAGTTAAGATTTTGACTGCCTTTGGTAGTTCTTCAAGGGTGACTGTAGAAATATTGAATATTTCAGGAGTTGGAGCAACCGAGGCAGCAGGTAGCGGTGGCGCTTCGGGTGTTGGTTCAGGTATTGCGATTGGGGTAGCCTCTGGTGTTGGTTCAGGTATCGCGATTGGGGCAGCTTCGGGTGTTGGCTTCGGCGTGGGTGTCGCAAATATCCCTGGCAGATATTTATTAACCAATTCGGGTTGGTTTTTCACCAAGTAGATCGACAACGCCACCAAGGCGATAAGAAGGAGTATCCAAACGCCCGCACTACCTTGGTTGGAGCAAGGCGTTCTCGCAAAACTCATAAGTTTTATTCTGCGAAAGATTTAATCAATTGTAAATTGAAAATTCACCTTCGGGAGAACCGGGGGGCAGTCAAAGGGGGCAGTCCGTGCATGCGTGCAAAACTGCGTGGAAGTCCGATGCGCTGCAGTCAAAAGGGGCAGTCCGAGGACGAGGGTGAAGAGGTCGATGGCGTTGCCGAGCGATATTCTTCGGGCCTTCACCAGTAGGAGGCTTTGACGATGACGCATGGAACGCGGGGAGGTTTCGGCTTCGCGGGCGATGAGCTCGCGATTTTGACTCACGTGAGGGAGGGGCGCTGTCAACTGCAAGCGTCGCGTGCCCCCCGCCGCTCGCGGAGCAGGCGCTGGGTTTCCTCCGCTTTCTCCCGGGTGATCGGGTAGAAGCGGAGCAGGAACATGCCGAGAGCGAGGAATCCGGCCTGTCCGAGGACGAACCAGTTTTTCATGTTCATGACGACCTCGTGGGGTGCGCCGGTTTTTTCGGCGATTTCCGCGTCGAATCCGCAGACTTTCAACACGATGCCGGTCCCCACCGCGGCAGCGGCGACGGCCGCCTTGCGGGAGAGTCCGCCCACCGAGCTGTAGATTCCCTCGCGGCGCATCCCGGTTTTCAGTTCATCCTCCTCACAGACATCGCCGATCATCGAAATGAAAAGCATCCAGCATCCTTGGAGCCCGAGCCCGGTCAGGGCTGCGGAGATGAGCTGGAGGTAGGGCATGGTCGGGGAGAATGTCCACCAGAAGCTGATTGCGCCGGCGAGCGAAATTCCTAGGCCGATGTTCGCCGCATGCCGCTTGCCGAAATGAGTCGAGATCACGGTGGCCATCCAGACGCTCACATAGGATAGCCCCGCCACCAGCGAACCGGCCACGGCGCTGAGTTGCGCGGCGGCCGCCTTGTCGCCTCCATAAACGTAGTAGATGTTGATGTAGAGCCCGAGGCTTACCATCGTTGCGAGTCCGAGGAGCACGATGAGGTTCACCGTCATGACGATCAGAAACGGACCGTTCCGGACGGCGACTCCGATAGCTTCAAACAGCTTTTCCTTCGGCTGCTCCAGAGCCCTTTTCGGTTCCCGGAGGCTGAAGAAGGGGATGAGTGCGGAAACGATGATGAGCACGCCGAGAAGAACGGAGACCCAGCGGGCCCCGACCACCTCGTTCGGGAAAATGGCGGCGAGGGCGAGCGGGTAGAGCCACGGCATGGCCAGCGAGCCGAGGAGCCCGATGTAGTTCGGCCAGGCGAGAAGCCGCGTCCTTTCATTGTAGTCGCTGGTGAGCTCAAATCCGAGCGCGCAGAACGGGATGGTGTAAACCGTGTAACAGGTGAAATACGCGAGCCCCATCAGCGTCAGGTAGAGGAACATCCCGTTCTGGGAGTGGAACGGAGGCATCCAGATTAACGGGAGAAGGAGCGCGCAAAGCGTGGCGCCTGCGACAAGATACGGCCGGCGGCGTCCCCAGCGGCTGCGCGTGTTGTCGGAAATATTCCCCATCAGCGGATCGATGAAGGCATCGATCAGCCGGGGGATTGCGACCGCCCATCCCACCAGCAGCGGGTCCAGTTTCAGCCCGATGTTGTAGATCGGCGTCACCAGGGAGCCGAACCCGTTCATGATGAAGTTGTCCGACAGGGCGCCGAACCCGTAGGCGATGCGTTTCAGGATTGGAACCCGCTGGTCGGGCGGGGTGTCTTTGTGGGAGCTCATGGTTTGAGAACGGCTGCCCCGAGAGTGTTCAGTTGGAAGCGCAAGGTCGAGACTTTACCGGCTGCCACCGGGGCTCCGGATGCGATGAGTGTCACCGGCGCGTCGGCTTCGATCTGCATGGTGATTTCATCGCCTGAGCGTTTCCATTCGATGCGGACAGCCTTGCCTTCACCGTCGAGCGGCAGGCTTCCCTTGGCGGAGGTGAGAGAGCCGGGGATGAGCTTGATTTCAAAATGGCCTGGTCCCCTGTCAAAGCGTGGCTGCAGTCCAAGGACGTAGCGGGAGAGATGCCAGGTCGGGCAGCCGGCCCACTGGTGGCAATGGCTCCATCGCAGATCGAAGACTTCCGGCCATGTTGTGAGCCCCTGGTCGAGCATCCAGCCCCAGGCGGTCCGGTATTGGTCGAGGACAAAATCCATTTCGCCGGCCTCGATGAGGAGAGGGAAAACGAAGTGGCAGAACGAGGGGGTGATCAGGCGGGATTCCATCACCGAAGTGTCTGCAAGGCGCGGCGCGTCCGGATCGTTCGGGAAGCAGCGCATCAGGTGGGCCTTGATGAAGTCGAGAGCCGGCTTCTTCCCTCCCTCGCCGACGACCCCGGTTCGCAGGGCGAGGACGATGGCGTGATAGCCGAGTTTGTCGCGCGTGGCAGGATCGCAGAGGGCTTCGGCGGAGAACGGCTTCCGGAGCTCGCTTGTCAGCCGTTCGCGGGCATCGGAAATTTTTGCGGCATCCTTTTCGCGGCCGATGATTGACGCCCAGCGGACAAGCTCACCAAGCGCCTCGTAGTAGAACAGGGTGAGACCGAGATCGACCTCCGCGTGGAACTCGCGCTGCTCGCCCTCCGCGAACGGATTCGTTTCGGTGAGGTATCCCCAGTCCACAAAAGTCCAGGTGCCCGGCACCGACGGAAGTCCGCCGGGCTTGAGGTGAGGGAGGTAGGATTCCAGGTTGCGCAGTGCGGCCGGAAAGAGCGGTTCGAGCAGGCTGTTGTCTCCGGTGACCTCGTAGTAGCGGAGGTTTGATCCGGTCCACTCGCTCCCGTAGGTGGGAAGGAATTCGCGGATGCCGGGGTAGAGACCGGGAATCCGTCCGAGCGAGTCCACGCTGAAGGGGGCGGTCTTGAGCGAGCGTTTGACGAGGCTCAGATCCCCGCTTCCGACAACATTGATCTCGAGCCCGACCGAGAGGGCGTCGCCGATCCACTGGCCGCGCTCGCGGGTCGGGTTGTCGGTAATGACGTCTTCGCAGCAACTGCGGAACGTCTCCCATCCGGTGAGCCAGATCCGGTTGAGCAGCGGGTCGCTGCACGAGAAGCTTCCCGCCTCGTTTTCTCCGAAGTAAACGCGGTCGAGAAAAACCTCCTCCTCCCAGCGGACTTGATCCGGATCGCAGATCACATGGATCTCGACGAACCTCCCGCCTTTCGGAGTCTTCGGGAAAAATGTCTGCCGACCCCCGCGCGCGACGAAGCGGTCGTAGTTCAGCGACGGTCCGGACGCACAATTGATGAACGGTGCGACGCGGCCGTGTTCGAGGGTCTCTGCCATCGCGATTTCAACGGCCGCGCCTTTTGGCAGATCGAGCGTGAGCCGGACTCGGCCGAGGCGGATTTTCCCCAGATCGTATCGCCGCCAGACACCCTGCGGAGGCGTCTTTGGATCGTTCAGATCGCGGAGAAAGAAGATGTAGGACGGGTCGTTCGATGCGAAGTGGCGGGCGCAGACGAGCATTCCGGAGGCGGAATGCGTCATTGGCACATCTTTCGGAGCCCATGGACGCAGGGTTGGCGGATCGAAGGAGAGGAACCTGCGCGGACGGAGCACAGGGGCCTGCCATGCGGAGTCGTCGAATCCCGGCAGTTCCCAGCCATCGGGATTCTTTGACGTGTCGCACCAGTCGATCCATCCGAAAAGCGGGCTGATGCGTCGCATCTGGCGCTGGTAGCCGTCCAACTCACTGCATTTCCATTCCACAGGAAGGGTCTGTCCTGAGGGATCGCGGACTTCGCACCAGAAGAACGGGTCCATGGATTCCATCAAGCGTGCTGTTTCTCCCTCGTAGTGGGCGTGAACCGCGATTGTGTGGCGGCCGGGTGCGAGCTTACATTCGCGACGGTCGTATTCCGCGTGGTTCACGTGGAAGCGCGCCGGGCCCTCTGCGACGAGATTTCCATCGAGGTAAAGATCGAATGTGCTGACACCGAGGAACCGGGCTTCGACGGTTAGGGGTTCTGCCAAATCCAGCGTGCCCCGGAAGGCGAGGTGTGTATCCGCGCGGAACCCTTCGGCGGAGTCCCACATCGCGCCGATTTCCGTCCACTCTCGGATGGATTCGCAAATTTTTGGAGGTTCCGATTCTCCGGTGAGCCAGGCGTGGAACCACGAGAATGTGCCGGCCGTCCATCCCATCATCGGAGGCATCGGGTATTCGTCC
>QYQL01000144.1 GCA_007280915.1 Verrucomicrobiaceae bacterium
CAAAAACAGGCATTTACCCTCAGAATGGCAGTAAAATCGCCGCGCAAGACTCTAAGCTACGCTGTTTCAGCTACTTAGACACGTATTTCCGCCTGATTCCGGCTATTTCCGCATCCCTCAAACGTGGCGCGGGGACTCATCTTCTGCAATCTGAGCCACCTCCCTGTGATTTATCCGGGTTAGGCGGTCGGGGCTGGCAGCGATCGGTGGGTTTCCACCCAATGCCGGATCGACGCCCGCAACTGATCCGCAGCCTCGCGGACATCCTTTTTCAGGGCGCGCATTTCGCGGCGGGAGATCTCTCCCCGGCGCTCGGCGGCTTCGCGGTATTGGACCAGGAGGGTTTCCCAGCGTTCCAAGGCAACATTCAAGCGGGTCCTGGCATTTTCCAGCATGGCGTGGAGTGAGTCGGTCAGCGGGTGCTGGTCGAGGTGCGCCTGAAGCCGGCGTTCGTGCTCGGCGATCTGGGCCTTCAAAATCTTTTCTTCCGGCACCGTGCGGAGTCCCTCCACGAGACCGACCTTGCTGAGGAGCCAGATCGTCCACTTCGTCGGGTCGAACTGCCAGGGTTTCACGCCGTTCCGGTAATCGTGCTGAAATTCGTGATGAAAATTGTGGTAGCCCTCCCCGAACGTGCAGACCGCCATGAGCACGCTGTCACGGGCTGTGCAGTCGGAGGAATACGGACGGTCGCCGATCCAGTGGCAGAGGGAGTTGATGCAGAACGTCATGTGATGCACGACGACCACCCGCGCAACCCCTGCGATGAGGAATGCCCCAAGAGCGGCAACCGGACCGCCCCAGGCCCAACCGATTGCTGCCGGCACTGCAAACGCCATCCCGATGGCGATCGGAACGTAATACTCGTGCTGCCACCAAGCGAGACGGTCCTTTTTAAGATCCCGCACCCAGGTCAGCGGCGTGTCCGGACCGGTGCGGAAGAGAAGCCATCCGATGTGGGCGTGGAAAAGTCCCTTGGAAATGTCATAGGGATCCTCCTCGTGATCCACAAACTTGTGGTGGCGTCGGTGGTCGGCAGACCAGGCGATGGCAGAGCCCTCAAATGCCGCCGCTCCGAAAAGGAGGGTGAACAGCTTCACCGGCCAGCGCGCCTGGAACGTCAGGTGAGAAAACAGCCGGTGGTATCCCAGCGTGATGCTCAGCCCGGTCGAGATCAGGAAAAACCAGAACAGCGTGATCTGGAAGGCATCCAGTCCGTAATGCCAGATGTAGAGGGGAACGGCGGTGATGGTGGTGAGAAATGTCCCGATCAGGAACATGCTGTTCGTCCAGCGGACGGTTTTTAAAAATTCTTTCATGGTTTCATTCTTTCGAGGTCACGGACGCGGGACGGATTTGACCCCGGTCATAAGTATGCGGACCTTGGGGCCGGATCCCGCCGTTGTCAACCAGAACGAACTGGACGGGGTTCCGGGGAGTTGTCACCATCGCCGTCCATGAGTGCCCCCCGTTTCATAGCCATCGGTCTTTTCCTGTCGATTTCCATGATCCGCGCGCAGCAGCAGGATATCGCCCCGCCGGATCTGATTTCCCTTGCGAGGGAGATCGAGACACTGGAGCAGAGGCAAAAGCAGGGGAAACTCTCCGAGAAAAATTCCCTTCTTGGGCAGATACAGACCGCTGCATCGAGCGGTCCCGCCGCCGCAAACTTTTATACGAAGGCGGTCGAGGAGGTGCAGTTCAAAGGGAAAAAAGACAAGCCGGAGGCGTTTGCGGACTGGAAGAAGTCCCACGATGACATGCTTCGTTCGAAGGAGATGCAGACCGCGCTTGTCCTGCATTTGAAGTATCTCCTGCTTTCGCTTCAGAGGAAGGGGCTCGAAAAACCCGAGACTCAGCTTCCGGCGATCACGGCCTACATCAACGAGTTGGTGGGCGCTGACGACTTGTTTTTCGCCTCTCCCGCCCCGCCCGATCCAAAAAAGAAGGGGCCTCCGAAGGATGAGTGGAAGGGCCTGCTCGACAATCCGCTCATTGATGATAAGAAGCCAAGCCGATCGGTTTTCGTAGAATGGCTCCGGCTGGAAGAGTGGCTTCCCGAAGCAAAAAACTGGGAGTTCAAGCCGGGGGATTTGGCGGGCATTCTCGACAAGAATGTGCGTTCGGTGCTCCGGGATAAAAGGGATCCCCAACTGATTCCGACGTGGGATATGCAGATGAAAGTCGAGGCCGAGCGGATCACGAGCGGGCGGCTGGCCCACAAGGCAGATGAGTTCAATACGGTGACGAAACCGCGGATGCTTTTTAAAAGAGCGCAGGACATGGCGGTTATCGGGCAGCCCAACCGCGGACTGGTCGAGGTGGTCGCCCTCGTGCGGGCATATCCTTCACATCCCGACTTCCCGGCATGGCTGGACTACATCCGGGGGGCGCTCAAGAAATAGCAAACATCCCCTCAATAAGCACGGCGTAGCGGTCGGCGATGACGTGGCGTTTGAGCTTGAACGTGTTCGTCAGTTCGTCGCCCACCTCGAACGACCTCGGGACAAACCGCCAGGCCGCGATCTTCTCGAACGGCTTGAAGCCGGCCTCCGTGCTGATGAGCCTGCGGATCTCGGCATCCATGAGCCTGTGCGCATCCTCCCGGGAGATCAAGCCGGCCGGGTCGGGTGCTTTGAGCCCCGCCGTCCGGTATCCGTCCAGCGCCGGCACGATCAGTGCGCCCAGGTTTTTTTGATCCTGGCCCACAATCATGCACTGCTCGATGAGCGGTGACCCGGTGAGGCGGGCCTCGATCGGCACCGGCTCGATGTTCTCACCGCTCAGCAGGACGATCGTGTCCTTCGATCTTCCCAGGATTTTCAGGCAGTTGTTGAAGGTGATCATGCCGATGTCGCCGGTGTTCATCCAGCCGTCGCGCAGCACCCGCTCGGTGCCCTCCGGGTCTTTGTAATACCCGTTCATCACCTGCGGTCCGCGCACGTGGATCTCCCCGCGGAGCCCGCGCCCCCGGCCGCGTCTCCATGTGCAGGGGTAAAGAATATCCCCCGTGTGGAGGTCGATGATCCGGATTTCCGTTCCCGGATACGGGCGGCCGACACTGCCGAGCACGAGGTTCTCCCATGTCCTGACGGCCAGCACCGGAGAGGTTTCGGTCATGCCATATCCTTCGAGCACCGGGATGCCGATGAAGTTGAAAAACTCGTCGACGTGCGGCTGGAGGGCGCCGCCTCCGGAAATGGTGCCGCGGAATTCTCCGCCCACGATCGCCCGGAGCTTTGAAAGGACCGGCTTGTCCAGAAGACGGCAGGGGATGATGGACAGGAGCCATGAGACCGCGTGTCCTGCGGCCAGGCGCAGGTTTTCGAGCCATCCCCGGCCGTGCATGTCCAACTGCTGGCCCAAGAAGAACCTCTCCGCGCGATGGACGTTCCTCGCGCAGGTGTGAGCGGCATGGAACAGGGCACGCCGGAGCGGCGAAGCGGAGCGCACGTTGGCAAGGATCTTCTGATAAAGGCTCTCCCAGAGCCGCGGGGCGGAGGCCATGAGCGTCGGCCGGACGACCTTGAGGTCCTCCGAAATCGCCCGGAGACTCGTGTAGTGGGTGCAGGCTCCCATCGCGATGGCCACCATCTCGAAAATCCTCTCGTAGCTGTGCCAGATCGGCAGGATCGAAAGCGTCCGGTCGCCGGGCTCGATGTCGAATGGTAGGTTCGCGATCTGCGAACACATGTTGGCGTGCGTGAGTTGCACTCCCTTCGGGGTGCCGGTGGTCCCGGAGGTGTAGATGATGGTGAAGAGATCGTCCGGACGGACCGCTCCCGCCCGCTCCACGCCGGAGTGGTCGCCTTCCGCCCGCCGCCTTCCCCCTTCGGCGAGCAGGTCCTCCAACCGCAGGACCCCGCGCGGCGGCTCGCCCCCGGAGGACATAAGGATGATGGTTTCCACCTTCCTGAGTCGGTGGTGACAGCGCTGGAGCTTTTCCAGTGTCGTCAGGTTTTCCACGAAGACCGTCCGGACGTCGGCATGGGTCAGGATGTAAACCAGCTCCGCGTCCGTGATATCGGTTCCCCGGGGGACATCCGCCGCACCGGCGAGCAGGATTCCATAGTCGCACAGAATCCACTCCAGACGGTTGTCCGAGATGATCCCGACATGCTCGCGGGCCTGAACCCCTGCATGCACGAGCGCCGTCGCCAGATCGAGGCCTTTTTCATAAAGTTCCCGGAATGTCACAGGGACGAATTTCCCGGAGGCATCCTTCCTCGCAAACGCCGGCAGGTGTCCGAAGCGTTGCGCCGTGCCGGCGTAGATTTCGGTGAGCGTTGGGGCGATGATCCGGGACTCGGGCATGTCGGGCGTGACAGCAGAAACTTTTCCGCTCACTTGCGCAAACAGAATTCTTTGCTACGGTTTGCACAGTATGAAATCCATCCTCACCCTCCTCTCTGTCGTGTGCGTTGCTTCTTTTGGTTTCGCGGGATGCGCTTCCCCGACATCCAAGTGCCCGGTTATGAAGAAGAGCTGCAAAAATTCCAGCTCGTGCTGCGCCAGTTCCACCGGCACCTGCCCGGTGAAAAAATCCCAGCAGCAGTAAGCTGAGATTTTTTCCGATTCCGTTGCCTGCGGGCGGAATACCGCTAGTCTGAAGGTCGTGGATACAACCGATGGCCTTCAGTCGGACATTGATTTGCTCCGCAGAACCGGCATGGGTGACCGTGCTGGTTTCGCGGATCTTTACCGCCGCTACATCGGCCTGGTTTATTCCACGGCATTCCGCGTCCTGAACAGCCGGACGGATGCGGAAGATGTCGCCCAGGATGTGATGTTCTTGATCTGGGAGAAGTCCCCTCTTTTTGACGCGGCAAAGGGAAAACCGGTCACTTGGATTCTCACCATGGCGCGGAATAAGGCGATCGACCGCCTGCGTTCCCTGCAGCGCAGGTTCCGCCTCCAGGATGAAGTGGAAAGTGAGGCGCTTGTTGAGGAATCCACTCACGACAGAAAGCCCGCCGATGACATGGATGCCACGGAGCAGGGCGCCCTCGTCCGGGCGGCTGTGAGCAAACTCAGTAGCGAGCAGCGCGAGGTCATTGAAATGGCCTATTTTGGCGGACTGACCCAGCAGGAAATTGCCCGACGCCTCGGGGATCCGCTCGGCACGGTCAAGGCCCGGACCCGCCGGGGAATGCTGCGCCTGAAAAAAATGCTGGCAGCCCCGCGCTGATCCACCCACTGAAATATTTTGTCAAGGTCCTGGGGTTGAGTTGGATACCCTGGAGGCGGGGATTGACAAGCCTGTCTGGAATTAGCACAACTAATCACTGATGACGGTCGAGATTCTGGCGCGGGTGCAATTCGCTTTTACGGCGGCGATCCACTACCTCTATCCGCCATTGAGCATCGGTCTCGGCATCATGCTGGTCATGATGGAGGGGCTTTGGCTCAAGACGGGAAACCCGCTTTTCCACAACATGGCGCGTTTCTGGACCCGGATCTTCGCGCTGACATTCGCGATCGGCGTTGCCACCGGGATCGTGATGGAGTTCGAATTCGGCACGAACTGGGCGACGTATTCACGGTTCGTTGGGGATATTTTCGGAAGCGCCCTGGCCGCGGAGGGGATCTTTGCTTTTTTTCTGGAATCCGGGTTTCTGGCGCTTCTGCTTTTCGGGTGGAACCGGGTGGGGCCGAGGATGCACTTTTTTGCGACGTGCATGGTGGCCTTCGGGGCGCACTTCAGCGCGGTGTGGATCGTCGTGGCAAATTCCTGGATGCAGACGCCCGCCGGGTATCATCTGGAGACGATGAGCGGGGAGCTTCTCGCTCCGGACCACATCGTCACCCCCGCTGATCTGACCACTGTCCGTGCCGTGGTGGATGATTTCTGGGCGATGGTGTTCAATCCCTCGACGATCGACCGCCTGACGCACGTGGTCCTCGGGGCCTGGATGGCCGGGGCTTTCCTCGTGGTGAGCATCAGCGCATTTTATTTGCTCCGGAACCGTCATCTGGATTTTGCGAAAGCCTCCCTGAAGGTCGGTCTCGGGTTTGCCGCGGTCGCGAGCATCCTGCAGATGATCAGTGCCGATTTCACCGCCAAGGGGGTCGTTCGCAACCAGCCCATCAAACTTGCCGCGATAGAAGGGGTCTATGAGACCGTCCCGAGGACTCCGATGACGCTCTTCGGCTGTGTCAACCCGGATACGGGGACTGTTTTTGGTCCGAAGATTCCGGGTCTCCTGAGTTGGCTGGCCTGGGGATCGATCGACAGGCCGGTTGTCGGGCTCCGTCAGTTGCCTTCGGATGCATTCCTGCGCGCGCACCACCCGGAGGCCGCCCAAGGGGAAATGCCCGCCATCCGGAAATCCTACTGGCCGAACG
The DNA here is from genome assembly GCA_007280915.1 of Verrucomicrobiaceae bacterium. Classification (GTDB taxonomy): domain Bacteria; phylum Verrucomicrobiota; class Verrucomicrobiia; order Chthoniobacterales; family Terrimicrobiaceae; genus QYQL01. The sequence goes on from QYQL01000144.1 coordinate 6,346, forward strand.
TGCCGCTCGTTTTCCAATTTTACCATGCGATGATCATCGTCGGTGTGGCGATGCTCGTGCTGGTGATCGTCGCCTGTCTTTTCTGGTGGCGAGGATGGCTCTTCGATACCTCGCTGCCTCTGACCCGCTGGCTCCTCGCGGCGCTGGTGTTTTCTGTCCTCGGCCCGCAGATCGCCAACCAGGCGGGATGGTTCACCGCCGAGATGGGAAGGCAGCCTTGGATTGTTTACGAACTCCTCAAGACCTCGGACTCCCTTTCGAGAGTCGTCACCGCGAACCAGGTCACCACGTCGCTCGTCCTTTTCGGCCTCGTCTACGCGCTCCTCTTCGCAATGTTTGTCTTCCTGCTGACCAGAAAAATCCAACACGGTCCGGATCCCGAGGAGGACAGCAAGGAAATGCCCGAGAGTTGGAAGGCTCTCATTCGCACCACCCCGCGCGCATGATGCTCCCTGATCTCAACATCATTTGGTATATCCTCGTTGGAGTCCTGTTCACCGGCTACGCCATGCTGGATGGATTCGATCTCGGGGTCGGTGCCCTCCAGCTTTTCGTCAGGAAGGACGAGCACCGCCGCATGTTCTTGAATTCGATCGGTCCGGTGTGGGACGGCAACGAGGTCTGGCTTGTGACCGGTGGCGGCGCCCTCTTTGCGGCTTTTCCGCAGGCCTACGCCACGGTCTTCTCCGGATTCTACCTGCCTTTCATGCTCCTGCTGTGCTCGCTGATTTTCCGCGCGGTCGCGATCGAGTTTCGCAGCAAGGAGGACTGGACGTGGTGGAGGCAGTTCTGGGATGTGGCGTTCAGTGCGGGCAGCCTTGTCTCCTCGCTTCTGATCGGGGTGGCCATGGGAAATATCGTCCGGGGAATCCCGCTCGATGCGGACCACGAGTTCGCCGGAACATTTCTCGGGCTGCTCAATCCGTATTCACTTCTGATGGGCATCACGACAGTCCTTCTCTTTGCCATGCACGGGGCAATTTACCTCACGATGAAGACGGAGGGCGAGCTGCTGGAAATCGTGAGCGGGTGGGTGCCCCGGCTCATCGGATTTTTTCTCGCCTCGTATTTCCTCTTCAACCTCTACACTCTCGTCGAGGTCCCCTGGGTGCTGGAAACCGTGCGCGCCCGGCCGTATGTGTTTCTCGTCGTCGCCGCGAATGTTCTCATCGTGTTGAACATCCCGAGGGAGATCCACAAGGGACGGGAGTTCCATGCCTTCCTCTCCTCTTGCACCGCGATGGTTCTGATGATGGCGACATTCGGTCTGACCTACTTTCCCAACATGGTCCTTTCCAGCCCTGAGATCGCGAACAGCCTGACGATTTACAATGCGGCCTCGACTCAAAAGACGCTGGGTATCATGCTCATCATCGCCCTGATTGGAGTGCCCCTCGTTCTCGCTTACACCGCCAGCATCTATTGGGTGTTCCGCGGAAAAACCACCTTGACCAAGAGCAGCTACTGACCGGCACCGCACGCGGGCGCACCGGTTGTGTTTTAGAGTTCCAGCGGTTTGGGGGCGTGCGTCAGGAGCTTTGGCCCCTTCGTTGTGACGACCGCCACATCCTCATGTCGGACTCCACCAAGCCCCGGCATATAAATCCCCGGCTCCACGGTCAACACCTGTCCCGGGAGGAAGGTTGTGGCGGCGAAACGCGGCGACTCGTGGACTTCGAGCCCCAGTCCGTGTCCGGTTCCGTGGAAAAATCCCTGCCAGCGCCCGTCGCGGACTTCCGTGGGATATCCCGCCTTCGCAAAGAAATCCTTGATCGCCTCGTGCACCGCCGCACCCTGATTGCCGGGCTTCATGTGTTTCAGTGCCATCGCCTGTCCGGCCAGGCAGGTCTCCCAGAGCCGCCGGTGCGCATCGCCCGCCTTCCCGCGAACAACCGTGCGCGTGATGTCGCCAAAATATCCCGTGCGCGCATCACGCGGAAAAATATCAATGATGATGAGCTCGTTCGCGCGGAGCGGTCCGGTCCCGCGCCCGTGCGGGTCGCACGCCTGTTCGCCGCCAGCCACGATCGAATCTCCACGCGCCTCGCCGCCGGCCCGCACCAGAGCGGTCTCGATTTCCATGCGCAGGATCTCGGAGGTCAATATCCTGCGTCCGATGGAGAGCCTTCCGTCCCGCCGCGGGATGGATGAAGCGAGGAGTTCCATTGCCCGGGACATCCCGGCTTCCGCAATACGGATGGCTGCCCCGATCGCACGGATTTCGGCGGCGGATTTCCGTTCTCTCTCCGGAAAGAACGGATCTTTTGCGGCCTTGATCCGGATGCCTTCCTTTTTCAACTGTCTCGCGAGCCCGAGCGGAAATCCGGACGGGACGACCACGCTCCGGGCTTTGCTGCCCCTCAGCCAGCGTGCGATGACACGTGCATAACCGGGGCGCTTGTGCCTGTCTCCCTGAACCTCACGCTCGACGTCAGAATACGCGTCCACGCGATTCACCCGGGCCTCCTTGCGTCCACGGTCCACCTCCAGATCGGAGAGAAGGAGAAGCTTCTTCCCGCCCTGCAAAAACACGAAGGGATCCGGCGCACGGAATTTCGTGGCATAAAGCAGATCGGCGGATGCCTCGCTTGAGGCGATGATCAATTTCGGGCGTGGCATGGGAAAGATTTTCCGTGTTCAGTTTTCAGCGAAAAGATACCGTATCGGTTCCTGAACACTGAACACGGAACACTGAACACTCAAGATCGATGTATCGCTGGACACGCCTGAGCTCGCAAAAATGGGAGGACGCCTGGGAGGAACGTCTCCAATTCCTCGGGCCCGGCCGGGTGGCAATGGTCACGTGGCCGGATTCCAAGGCTCTGAAGATCGAAGCCTTCTGTGACAAGCGGACCGCCGGCCTTTTGGTGAAGCGCTTCGGCGGTCGGGCCACCCTTGCTGCGGCCCATGTCTGGGCCGCTTCGCCGTCCCGTCCTCGTGCGCCGCTCGCCATCCGCGGAAAACTGCGGATTTTTTCCGATGAGGCTGCTTGGAAGAAATCCGGCAGCCGTTCCGGTGACATCTGGATTCCTGCCGGCATGGCTTTTGGGACCGGTGATCATGCGACGACTGCGACCTGCCTCCGCCTTCTCTGCGATGTGTCCGCAGAGATGCCGACCGGGTGGCGCGCGATGGATGCCGGAACCGGCAGCGGGATCCTCGCCATCGCCGCGGAGAAACTCGGAGCCTCTGCGGTCGAGGCCTTCGATTTCGATCCGGCCTGCGTCCGCATCGCGAAAGAAAACGCAAGAAACAACCTCTGCAGGCGGATCAGGATCAGCAAGGCCGACGCGCGAAAAATTGCCGCCTTCCAGCGGGCGGACGTCATTGTCGCCAATCTTTTCAGCGAACTCCTCCTATCGTCCGCTCCGGGGTTTTCCCGTCGGCTTTCACGCGGAGGAAAACTCATCTTCTCCGGCGTTCTGTGCAAGCAGGCAGACGAAGTGGCCGCCGGTCTGGTCCGCGCCGGTTTTGCGCCGCCCCGCATCATTGCCCGCGGAAAATGGTGCGCCGGACTCACCGAAAAGATCCGCTGATCTGTCGTTGATATAGCCGCCGCATGGAAAGGATGGATTTCTTCCTTGCCGGTTTCTGACATTTGAACATATTCGTCCCCATCGGCAGTCCCGGTTTCCCCGTCTGCCGGATCATCAAGGAAGGGTGGCTGAGTCCGGTTGAAGGCACTCGACTCGAAATCGAGCGTAGGGTTAAACCTACCGTGGGTTCGAATCCCACCCCTTCCGCCA
>QYQL01000146.1 GCA_007280915.1 Verrucomicrobiaceae bacterium
CGCGGCGATGGTTTTCGAGAATCTCGATCCCTCGCTGAAGGCCCACATCGAATATTCCAACGAGGTCTGGAACCCGGGATTCCTTCAGCACAAATTTGCCGCGGAAAAAGGGCTGTCCCTCGGCCTCGCCAAAGAGCCGTGGGTGGCCGCGTGGCTCTATACCTCGAAACGATCGGTCGAGATCTTCCGCATTTTCGAGGAGGTTTTCGGCGGCAGCCAACGCCTCGTCCGCATCCTGCCGGCACAGTCCGGAAACCCGGACATGGCACGCCGGATTCTGGATTTTCAAAAGGCTTCACAGCACGCCGACGCGCTCGCCATCGCCCCGTATGTCGGCATCAATGTGGGAGTGACGGCGGACCGCTACAATCCGCTCACCGCCGAGGTGGTCGCCCACTGGGATGTTGCGCAAGTCCTGGAGCGGCTGCGCTCAAAATCTCTCCCGGAGGCCATCGAGTCCATGCGGGAATTTCGTGAGCTGGCCTCCGCCCACGGCCTAGATCTCGTTGCTTACGAAGGCGGACAGCATCTCGTCGGCGTCCGCGGAGCCGAGAACAACAGCGTCCTCACCGAACTGTTTCAGGCTGCGAACTCGGATCCCGGGATGGGCCGCATTTACACCCGGATGCTCGATGCTTGGAGGCAAGATGGAGGCTCGCTGTTCTGTCATTTTTCCTCTGTCTCCCAATGGACGAAGTGGGGAAGCTGGGGCGTCCTGCAATATTTCGACGATGCCCCCGCCGGCTCTCCCAAGCTCTCCGCGTTGCTGGAATGGGCCGCCTCCACAGACCAGGTGATCGGTTCAACGGCGGAGGAGATCCGAGAGGTGCCAGTCCGTGAAAATGTCGATGCCGGCCGCTGACTTCGCTTCGTAAAGCACTCCGAAGATAAAAAGGAGAGCGGCCAGAACCAAAATTCCCCCGAGCACGCCTGCCGTCACGACAAGAACCATTCGCAGCCAGGGAGCCGGTTCCGAAGTGTTCCCGTGGCGCTCGTCCTGACCGGGCCCGGTTCCCGACCGGCGGGCGCGGATGGCATGATGAATCGTGCGGATCAGCTCGCCGCGATTCACCGGCTTGTTGAGATAGGAAAAAACCTTCACCTCACGCATGGCGTGAAAAAATAGCTCGCCGTCGAGATCCGGCGCCATCAGCACCCGCTGCATCCCGGGCCATCGCTCCCCGGTACGCGACAGAAACATCAGCCCCGTCTCACCGGGCAGATCGTCCGCACAAAGAAAAAGCTGCGGCTGGCTCGTTTCCAAAAACTCCTCCACCTCCGCCAGCGAATTCAAAAAAACCGACATGCTCCGCGCGGGCAGGGCGGCAGCGATGGCAGCCGCCGCCGCCGCATCGGGTTCCAAAATCAAAATCTCTGCCTCTTTCTCTGCCATTCCCGTGATGCCTCTCTGAAAATTCGTCAGAAGAATATCACAGAAGTTGCCGAACGGCTACGGTCTCGTTGGCCACGTTGTGCGTGACAAGATGCCGCAAGAGTCTTGCAATTTACCTCGCAAGCCGCCAGCTTTTTCCGAAATAGCTGTCCTTTAGGAGCGCTGTTTTTTCTTTTCATGAAAATCCTTCTGTTCGGAAAAAATGGGCAGGTTGGCTGGGAGCTCCAGCGCAGCCTGGCCCCGCTCGGGCAGCTTGTCGCGCTGAGCTCCGCAAGCCGCGAAATGTGCGGCAACCTCCGTGACCCAGCCGGCATCGCACAGACCGTGCGCAGCCTTGCGCCGGACGTAATCGTGAATGCCGCCGCCCACACGGCCGTTGACAAGGCCGAGTCCGAACCCGAACTGGCGGAGGCCCTCAACGCGCGGGCACCGGGTCTTCTTGCGGACGAGGCGCTTCGCTGCGGTGCCCTCCTGGTGCATTACTCGACCGATTACGTTTTTGACGGCAGCGGGAGCCGTCCGTGGACGGAAACCGACGCCACCGGACCGCTGGGCGTCTATGGGCGGACAAAGCTCGACGGGGAATCGGCGATGAAAAATTCGGGCTGCAAGTATTTAATTTTCCGCACCAGCTGGGTCTACGCCGCCCGGGGGAAAAATTTCGCGAAGACGATTCTCAAGCTGGCCGGCGAGCGGGAGAAGCTCACAGTTATTGCCGATCAAATCGGAGCCCCCACGGGTGCCGAACTGCTGGCCGATGTCACGGCACTGGCTGTCCGGCAGGCATGGAGCGAACCCGGGGTCTCTGGCATCTACCACCTGGCGGCCGGTGGGGAAACATCCTGGCACGGATACGCGACTTTCGTCTGTGAGTTCGCCCGGCAGGCCGGCGTGGAGCTGCGGGCCCAAACGATTGAGCCCGTGCCCAGCAGTGCATTCCCGACTCCCGCCAGGCGGCCGCTGAATTCGCGCCTCGACACCTCGCGGCTGTGCGGCACGTTTGACCTGCAGCTGCCGCTCTGGCAGACTGGCGTTGAACGCATGGTGCAAGAAATCTTCCCAGAAAAATTATGAACAAACGAAAAGGCATCGTTCTCGCCGGCGGCTCCGGAACCCGCCTCCACCCGCTCACGCAGGCCGTGTCGAAACAACTCCTGGCGATTTATGACAAGCCGATGATCTACTATCCGCTGAGCACGCTCATGCTCGCGGGGATCCGAGAAATTCTGATCATCTCCACTCCTCACGACCTTCCCAATTTTCGCCGCCTCCTCGGCGACGGATCCCGCTTCGGCGTCTCGTTTTCCTATTGCGAACAGCCCAGCCCCGACGGTCTTGCTCAGGCGTTTGTTCTCGGCGAATCCTTTCTGGGGGAGAGCCCGGTGGCGCTTGTGCTGGGCGACAATCTTTTCTATGGCAGCGAGCTCACGCAGGTGCTTGCTGACGCCGATGCCTGGCGCGAGGGAGCCACGATCTTTGGTTACGAAGTCACCAATCCTTCCGACTACGGCGTCGTCGAATTCGATGCGAACGGGCGCGCGATCTCGCTCGAAGAAAAACCCGCAAACCCCAAGAGCCGCTGGGTCATCCCCGGGCTCTACTTCTACGACGAGCGCGTGGCGACTCTCGCCCGCTCGCTCAAGCCTTCGCCGCGCGGAGAACTCGAGATCACCGACCTCAACCGCCACTATCTTGAGGAGGGAACACTGCGGGTCAAACGCTTCGGGCGGGGCACCGCCTGGCTCGATACCGGCACCCACGAGTCGCTGCTCGAAGCCGGCGATTTCGTCCGCTCAATCCAAAACCGCCAGGGACTCCGCATCGCCTGCCTCGAAGAAATCGCCTTCAACAGAGGCTGGCTCACCGCCGAGACGCTTTCCGAGATCGCCGAAAAATCCGGCAAATCCACCTACGGCGCCTACCTGCGCACCCTCCTCGAAAGGAAAAACCCATGAGAGTCGAACCGCTCAAGATTGAAGGCGCCCTCCTTCTCCAACCGAAAACCTATGGCGACGATCGCGGCTTCTTCCTGGAAATGTGGAATCGAAAAACATTTGCCCGTATCGGCCTCGATGTGGACTTCGTACAGGACAACCACAGTCGCTCGGAAAAATACGTCCTGCGCGGGATGCACTACCAAGTCAACGGGAAAGCTCAGGGAAAGCTCGTGTGGGTCTCGAGCGGGGCCGTCTTTGATACCGTGGTGGACCTCCGCGAAGGATCGCCGACATTCGGAAAATGGGACGGTCGCCTCCTCACCGGCGTCTGCCATGAACGGCTCTGGGCTCCGCCTGGCTGCGCGCACGGCTTTCTTGTCGTCAGCGACCATGCGGATTTCCACTACAAATGCACCGACTACTACTCGCCGAAGGATGAACGCGTCCTCCGCTGGAACGATCCGGAGACCGGAATTCACTGGCCAATCCCGATCGGTCTGAATCCGCAACTCGCTCCACGCGATGCCAACGGCCCTGGGTTTTCCGAGTGCGAAAAATATGCGGCCGCCAGCGATCTCGGCTGCGGTTTTCCAGCCCGCAAAGGCTCGATTTAGAGCGGTTTCATTGGAACCGCAGCCGAAAAAAAGCGCAGAAATCGCAAAAAGCCTCTTTCGCCCTCATCACTCGACGGTTCCATTTAGATGGCCCACCGGTGTTTCGCTAAGTTAATAAACCGGTTTTCCACCAGAGAGCCAACGTGATGCCCTGCGACCGCGAGCGCTGCCTCGCCGCCGGGATGAATGGCTTTCTGACCAAGCCGTTCAAGAAGGCCGAGTTCAACGCCGCCCTCGCCTGCCACCTCGCACCAAAGGGTTGAGTGAGAGAAGATCCTGCCCGTGGTGCCGGTTCTTGCTGGAATAGCGGCTTGAATTCTGTGATGTTGCCCGCGTGACGAACTCCCGACGCCTGCCTCTCATCCGGTTTGCGTTCGCCGCGATTCTTGTGCTGTTGGCAGCCTGGATCTGCTTTCAAGGCGGGGAGGATTTCATCGCCCCTGCCCTCGCGGCGGGCTTCCTGCTCTTCATGCACCTCCCCGTGACATGGAAATCCGATCCGCTTCCCGCGCCGCTCGTCTGGTCGGGACCAGCGGCGCTTTTTGTTGCCGGAAATCTTACCGGGCTGGTCCTTCCTCAGGCGATTGGCTGGACATGGGCCCTGTTCCTGTGGTCCCGCGCATCGGTGGCTTCCAGCGCGCTGCCGGTCGGGCGGAGTTGGATCGCGTTTTTCTTCGTGTTTCCGTGGATCACCCACGACTTCCCTGCGGTCGGGTGGTGGTTCCGGCTGAGCGGGGCAGCGGCGAGCGGGATGTTTTTTCAATTACTCGGGTTTCCGGTCATCCGCGAAGGCACGCGGCTCCTGGTCGGCGGGCTGCCGGTGAACGTCGAGGCCGCGTGCGCCGGGATGGGATTGTTGCAGGGGCTGCTCGTGGCGGGCGTCATACTCCTCCTCCTTTATTTTCCGACCGGGCGCACGTTCTACTTTCTGCTTCCCGCCATCCCGGTCCTCGCGTGGGTTTCCAACACGGCGCGCATCGCGGGGATCACCGGGGTCGCGCTCAGCGAGGGCGTGGAATTTTCGCAGGGGATCTTCCACACGTGGGGAGGGCTCGCGGTGACGGCGCTCATGGTCGGCCTCACGGTCGCGCTGCTCTCGGCCCTGCGCGCCCGGATTGGAAAGGCTGCTCCATGAGGGATTCGCTCAAGGTGCCCTGGTGGTTTTTCTTTTCGGTCGCCGCGTGGGGTGCCTTCCTCAACGTCGGGCTGCTTTCCGCATGGATCTATGACCCGTCGAACCGCTTCGGCGGCCTCGCATTTGTCCTGTGGCTTGCCGGCTGCGGGCTCGTTGTGTGGTCCGCCCGCCCGGTCCCTGCGAGGACGGGCGTGTGGATCGCCTCCCTCGTCCTGCTGGCCGTTGGGGAACTCGGCACCCTTCAGGCGCTCAAGCAGGCCGCCCTGGCGATCCTCCTGCCCAGCCTGTGCCGGAAGCCGTCCGCCTTCGCGATCATGGCCCTCGCCTCCGCCTCCTGGACTCCCGCATGGGGATGGGTTTTCAACCAGACGTTCGGGACCCCTCTCGATTTCCTCCGCCCCCTGTTTGTCATCGCGTGCCTGGGATCAGCCCGGCTCACCCCGAAATGAACCGACGTAACCTTCCCCTCGCTCTCCTGCTCGTTTCCGCCGTCCTGCTCAGCATCCTCTGGCCCCGGCTTCCAATGACTGGCGACCCGGATCCGCTCGCACGCATCCCGCGCGAGGGGATCGGGCTCAAAAGCCGCGATGTCGAAATCTCCCCGATCGAAAAAAAATGGCTCGGGGGCGCGGCCGGCCTCAAGCGCATCTTCTCGTTCCGCAGCCGCCTGTGGCTTCTCGCGGTCACCGACGGCACCAACAACCGCCAGGCCGTCCACGATCCCACCTACTGCTTCCTCGGCGAGGGCTGGAAGATCACCGGAAAAACCCGGATCCCTCTCGCGGGTGGCTCCGCCATGTCGGTCACGATGACCCGCAACGGGGAGACTGCCAGAACGCTCTACTGGTTCTACGACGGAGCGGCACCGTTTTCCTCCGTCGTCGAATTCTGGATCAAATCCACCGTCCGCCGCATCACCCGCGGGCTCAGCGGCCCCGAACCTCTCCTCTTTATTCTCCGCCCTGTCGGCACCCCGCCGGAGGATTGGCAGGCCGCCGCCAATGAGGTCGCCCCGCTTTTCCTCCCATTTCCAGTTCAAAAGTGAATAAAATACATTTTCATTTTGTTTTTACTGTAATAACTTCATAGATCAAGCGACTGACTTGGAACACGAAATTCTTATACAGTTGATGGATAGCATATTAACAACTCCATAAAACTTGGCACGCCCCCTGCGATATCATACAGCGTGAAAACAATCATCAAACTAGCCATCACGGCCATTCTGGCCCTCAGCATCTCAACTCCAACCGCTCGTTCGGATGACGGGTCGGACAGCAGCAAAACCCAATCCGAGAACTCCGACTCGAAGAGCCAATCCTCGAATTTGGAATCGCAGAGTAAGTCGACAGCCTCGGACTCGCAGAGCCAGGCAGCAAGCTCGGACTCGAAAAGCAGCTCAGACTCAAAGAGTCAGAGCGAGAGCTCGAAAAGCCAGGAGGGCGAATCCGCCTCGAAGGTTGCAGTAGATAATACGCCGAACATTTCGCCGGTCCAGTCAGCTGCTCACCCGTTCAATTTGGACATCGCGGGTCCCGTGTATCTGGCCGGCAGCGACGCCCGCTCAGCGGCCTTCCAGGCAAACGAGCTGCCCGCGATGATCAATACGGTCAACCAGAACCTCGGCGAATTCAAACCGCTCGACAACATCGCCTCGAAAGCGCTGGATCCGTCGAAGCTCGTTCTCTCGACAGACGCTCAGGTGCGGGTGTATTTTGTTGGTGAGGGGGCGGGATTCCACAACACGCTCGGGATCAACCTCGAGGGAACGGGCATCCGTTCGGGCGACCCGAAGCTGATTTTCCCCGACGCGTCGAGCCAGCAGTCTTCTTATAAATTCGGCGAAGACCAGGGAGGTTCGGTCCGCACCTCCAACGCACCGCTCATGTCGGGAGACTTCGTGGATTTCGGAACGATGAAAGCGGGTCAGAAGCTTGATTTCTTCCTCATCGCCGACGGGGCGAACGGAGCCAACAAGCTGCACGTCTGGACAGCGAGCCCATCGGTCAACAGCGACGGGATCCAGCACATGGCGAGCTTCGGGGTGAAGGACAGTTCCTACCTTCTCCTGAGCTTCGAGGATCTGGCCGGAGGCGGCGACCGGGACTTTAACGACATCGTCTTCGCGGTCCAGATCGGGGCCGCCAATGTCGCGGCCCTCGCGAACCCAGAGCCCCGCTCCGTCCTCACTTTCCTCCTTCTGGGAGCGACGGTTTACGTTGTCCGGCGGCGGATGAGCGGAGGCCAGGTGGCTATCCCTGCATGAAGCGCTGGATTTTTACATTAGCGGCGCTGGCGCTCGTCCTCGCGGCTGCGGCGTTCTTCTGGAAAAAAGCGGCGACCGAGCGGCGGGCCTCAACCACAATGGCTGCGGCCCGCAGCCTTTTAGCGAAGGGCCGGGCGGCGGACGCGCAGGTCCTTCTGCAGGCCACCAAGCCGCCAGAGCAAGCCAGCCCGAGCCGGGCCGCGTGGTTCGATCTGGAGGTGCGGACAGCCCTGGCAAACAGGCAGTTTGAACTGCTCCGGCGCTTGCGGGACCGCGACCCCGATGGCTTCGCGCGGAATCCCGAGGCGGTCTCCTGGATGGAGCGGATCGCGATGGCCCGCGGTGACGCGATACCGGACGACGCAGGGCCGATCCTGACCGCAGACAAAGCGCTGCAGGCCGGCGATGCCGCCACGGCACGGCAGGTCCTGGAATCCGCGAGGTTCGAGGGCAGCGACGAAGTCAACCGCCTCACGCGCCTCGCCCTCCTCGACGCCGACAAGCCCGAAAAGGCGTGGGCGCTCATCAGCCAAGCCTATGCGATCGACCCGAAAAATCCGGACGTCCGCACGTTTTCCGGGAATCTCTTGGAGCAGGAAGGGAAGCCCGAACTCGCGCGGAGGGACTATGTGGCGGCGGTCGTCGCAAACCCTCAAAACCTGCGGGCGCGCGACAACCTCGCGGAATTTTACCTTCGCCAGCAGATGCTCCCCCAGGCGGTGCAGACATGGCTTGAGGCCCCGCCCGCCGACGGCAGTGCGCTCTTTTATCTCAAGGCCTGGTTTTGGAACCGGGTCGGCCTCGGGTCTGTCCCGATAAACAATCCGGCAGTCCTCGGCGAGGCTGTCGCCAGCCTCGCCGCGCTGCCGCAGGGGGATTTTTGGGGCAACGATCCCGGACTTCTCCTCACCCAATCCCGCGTCCTCGCAGACCGCGCGGAAACGCTCTGGCTGCGCGTCCTCCAGGAGCTGAGGGCAGGCCGCGAGCCCGATGCGCTGAAGCTCCTGTCCCGCGCCTCGCCACAGCAGGCCGCCCGCCACACCTTCCTCCGGACAACCCTCGAGTTTCTCCTAGCGGCCCGCACCGGCGCGGGCGGAAACCCGCCGCCCGACATCCCGGAGATCAAAAAATCCGGGCACCCGTTCTGGAAATGGCTCGACGAAAACAAATCCGACCCCGAGGCCCTGCGGCAGCCATGGGTTCTGCCCGCGCTTTTTTGCGTGAGCGGATGGCTTCGCGCCGGCGTTGATATTTGCAAGCCGGAGGATCTTGCGGATACCCCCGAGTGGGCTGCCTACGCGGTCGCGCGCAGCGCCCAGGTTTGCGGGGACGCCCGGCACCTCGCGGATTTCCTCGCCGCCTCGCCCTCGAAATCCCCCGCCATGCAGCTCCTCCGCGGCGAATCTGAATGGGCGGACAACCGGAAGGTCGAGGGGCAGAAGATCTTCGAAAGCCTCCTCGGAACGCCGGAAGCCGGCTACCGGGCCGCGTTCCTCCTCGCGCTGGAAGCCCTCGCCCGCAACGATGCGGCCGGTGTCAGGCGAGTCATCGCGCGCCAGCCGGACTTCGCGGAGTCGGTCCCCGGCCGCGAGTTTCTCGCGCGGGCGGCCCTCGCGGAAGGAAAAGAGGATGACGCCCTCTCGATCTACAAATCGCTCGGCGACACCTCCGACGACGCCCGCATCTACCTCGCCCGAACCGCCTACAACGCGAAGGACTGGGGCCGCGCGGAGACGCTCGTCCGCTCGCTCATCGCCGACCACCCCAACGAGCCGGCCTTCGCCGACAACCTCGAAAAAATCCAGGCCGCAAAAAAATCCCAGTGAGCAAGCCCCTGCCGCCGATGGCGCTGCTCGCGCGCCAGATCCCGAAGCTCGCCTCCAGCAACCACACGGTCGTCATCACCGGAGAATCCGGGACCGGAAAAAGCCGGCTCGCGCGCAGCATCCACGATTCCGGGCCGCGCGCGAAAGGGACGTTTGTTTCCATCAGCTGCGCCGCGCTGCCCCGCGAGCTCCTCGAATCCGAACTGTTCGGGCACGAACGCGGAGCGTTCTCCGGCGCGATGCGCCAGAAGCCCGGGCGTGTCGAGCTCGCGCACCGGGGCACGCTCTTCCTCGACGAGATCGGGGACATGCCGCTCGAACTCCAGCCGAAGCTTCTCACGTTTCTCCAGGACCGCACTTTTTTCCGCATCGGCGGGCGCGAGCTTCTCGAGGTGGACGTCCGCCTCATCGCCGCGACCAACCGCGACCTTTCCCGCATGGTGCGCGACGGCACGTTCCGCGAGGATCTCTTTTTCCGCCTGAGCGTGCTGCCCGCCCACATCCCGCCGCTCCGCGAGCGCCAGAACGAAATCCCCGTCCTCGCCCTCAGCTTCCTCAAGGCAGCGCTCGCCGAGTTTGACGGGCCGAAGGAAGTCGCGCTTTCCCACGAGGCGCTCGACCTCCTGCTCACCCACCCTTGGCCGGGGAACATCCGCGAGCTCGAGAACGCGATGTTCCGCGCCGCCACGCTCGTCGAGCCCGGCCACGACATCGGTCCCGAACTCATCACTCCCGCCCTCCTTGACGGGGGAGCGCCAGACGGAGAGCCGCTGCAGCCCGCAGGGGAGATCCTGTCGCTCGCCGAGATGGAAAAGAAGGCCCTCGCCCGGGCGCTCGATCATCACGCCGGTCACAAGCCGTCCGTTGCCGCCGCCCTCGGAATCAGCGAAAAAAGCGTCTATAACATGATGCGGCGCCACGGGCTGGGAAAGTCGCCCGGAAGTGGCTTGGCCAAGGTGCGTTTCACTAACCCGGAAAAATCACAATGAAACAGCCCATCTTGCGAATCTTTTGCCCGCCTGCGTGAAATTCCGCGAGACTCAACGTTCCTAGATGTTGGAAATTCAAGTAAATTGCTGATTATAAGAAAGATGAGGCGAGGGTCGGAATCGAACCGACGCA
>QYQL01000088.1 GCA_007280915.1 Verrucomicrobiaceae bacterium
CATTTATCATAGGATGACATTCAGGAAATGAGCGCCTTGGGGGACAAAGATGCTGCGACGGAGCTCCGGGGAGTGAATTATTGCACCAAACCGTTAGGGTGGGATGAGGGTTCATCCGCAAAAAATGTGTTTAGCCCGGTGAAGAGTGAGGATTCGGAGGGATAAGAAATGGAAGTCGCGAAGACCATAGTGCATGCGCTGCATGGCTCCGATCTTATTGTTGATGCCTTCGAGTTTTCCATTGGAGATGCCATAGACCCATCCGTTGAGAATCGCGGAGCGGAATCCGCGCAGGGTTTTGGCGAAGGAAGCCAACAGCGAGATCCCGGCCTCTGCGGCCCGACGACACCAGTCGTCAAAGAACGTGGTCATGTGGCCGATGTCATGAAAGCTCCAGAGCGTCCGCAGTTCCTCCTTGAGGTAGTAGGCTATGGAAAGCGGTTTGTTGAGTTTGAGAGCCTCTTCAAGATCCGGCACCCGCTCGGGAGAAAGGTTTTCCCGTCCGCGCAGCAGAAGGTATCGGGTGCCCTTGATGGCACTGCGCCCCATGATTCCGGCCTCGCGCTGAATCGCCCGGCGCAACTCGTCGATCTTCTCGTTCATGAGCTTGATGATGTGAAAACGGTCGGCCACGGGCAGGGCTCCGGGAAGGTTCTTGATCACGGCCGCCGCATACGCGGCGCTCAGGTCGGTGGCGACCGCCTTGATGTCGGCTTTGGCCCGCCGAAGCTTACGGAAAAAGGGCCGCAGGGCATTCTCTCCCCGTCCCTTGGCGACATAAAGCACCCGTCCGCTCTGCCAGTCGATGACGATGGTGATGAACTTGTGCAGGCGGCCCAGATACAATTCGTCGATGGCCAGGAACTGCACCTCCTTGAGGTTGGCTAGCGCTGCTTCCTTGGCCATGTCGCTTTTGAAAATGCGCTTGACCGTGTCCCATCCCACACCCGCCAGGTTCGCCACGTCCTTCAGGCTCATCATTCGGCAGAGTCCTGCAATGAATCGTTCAAGGCTATGAGTGTAGGATCGCCCTCGGGGGGCAAAAGGGGGGAGAAGTCGAAAAACTCCCCGCACTTGCGACACTGGCATCGCGGCACATGCGCCACGATGGTCACCGGCTTGAAGCCGATTGGCACCGTTCGAATCCGTCGCTCTCGCGTCCCGCGCAGGGCGATGTGGTCGGCTTCGCATTTCGGACACCGAATGCCATCCCGCTTCGCCTTGATGTGGAACTCCACTGTGGCTCCGACATACTTCGTGCTCCGGTATTCCCAGCCTTCTCCAATCCCGAAGGCCCGTTTCAAAAATGTGGCTTCCATCCCTCATACTCTACCCTCTCATGCAACCCCTATGCACACTCGTTGCGGATGAACCGGGATGAGGCGCTCGCTTGTGTAAAAACTTGTCTTTGCGTCCGGTATTGAAACCCGGGCTGGTGAGAGATAATACCTGCCTGGGAGAAGCTGGCCCGTCTCCCAATTTCAAGCCATGACCATCAGGAACAAGCTCATACTCTCGATCGGGTCGATTGTGATCGCGATCATCGCTGTATATACGGGAGCAAGCTACCTGGCACAGCGCCACCTCTTGCTCCAAGCGCTAGACGAAAAGCTCCTCTGCTCGGTCGAGAATCTTCAGGGAGGTCTGCCCGTGGATTACCACGACCGGATCGTCAACAGCGGGTCCGTGTCTCCTGAGGAGTAGGCAGGCATCGTCGATAAGAACGACAAACTGTGCCTCAACTACGGTCTTCAGTATCTCTGGAGTTGCATGCAGATGGGAGATCAGGTCGTGTTCACCACCGCGACCTCCCCGAGCAAGGACGTTGCCAAAAGGGATTACGCGCCGTTTTTTTCCGCCCACGCCGACCCCCATGCTTTTGACAAGGCTTTTGAAACGATGAAGCCGGTTTTCGGGTCGTTCCAGAACGAGTGGGGCCACGGAAGAATGGTCTTGCTTCCCGGCAGGGACCGCGCCGGGAGGGCCTATTGTTTCGGGGCCAGCGTGAGCGTCGACGCGATAGAGGCTGAACTGAACAAAACTTTGCGCCACTCGATCTACCTGGGGATGGGATTTCTTCTGATCGGCATGCTGGTCAGCTTCCTGGTCTCCAACACCCTCGCGCAGCCCATCGTCCGGCT
The DNA here is from genome assembly GCA_007280915.1 of Verrucomicrobiaceae bacterium. GTDB lineage: Bacteria > Verrucomicrobiota > Verrucomicrobiia > Chthoniobacterales > Terrimicrobiaceae > QYQL01. The sequence continues at coordinate 2,142 of QYQL01000088.1, forward strand.
TACCGGAATCGCGGACGAAATCGCGCGCGGGAAAATGGGCCAGCCAATCGGAACAAAAGGCCCCGCTGAAATCCTGTCGCTCGGGCGAAGCCTCGCGGCGATGGATCGCTCGATCCGCCAGACGATCGGCGAACTCGAGTCGGACCGGGAGAAATTGCGGCTGCTGAGCGGCGCTCTCGAAGCCGCGGCGAACGCCGTTTTCATCACCGATAAAGAGGGCATGATCGTCTGGGTCAACACGGCCTTCACCACCTTTACCGGCTACAGCGCCACGGAAGCCATAGGGAAAAGGCCCAACCTGCTCAGGTCGGGCAAACAGGATCACGAATTCTACAAGAAGCTTTGGGAAACCATCCTGAACGGCGAAGTCTGGTGCAGCGAAATCATCAACCGCCGGAAGGAGGGCAGCCTTTATCCGGAGGAGATTACCATCACCCCGATGAAGGACAGCCGGGGAGAAATCACACATTTCATCGCCGTCACGCAGGACATCACCGAACGCAAGCAGGCGAGGGAAACCCTGGAGCAGCGGGTCGCTGAACGCACCGAGGAGCTCCGGCGGAGCGAGGAGCAATACCGGATGCTTTTCGAGGCGTCGCGGGACGCCATTATCACCACGGATTCCGAAGGGAACTCCCTGGACTGTAACCGGGCGGCGGTTGAAATGTTCGGATTCGCGGACAAACGCACGTTGCTGGCCCTTGGCCCGGGAGGTTTATCGCCGGAATTTCAGCCCGACGGCAGGACTTCGCGGGAGGCATTCGCAGAGGTTCTGTCCCAACTGCGGGACAAGGGAAGCTTGTTCGTGGAATGGCAGCACCAGCGGGCGGACGGCACGTCCTTTCCGGTGGAAGTAGCCCTCAGCCTTTTTCATGTCGCCGGCCAGCCCATCCTGCACGGCATGCTTCGGGACATCACGGAGCGCAAGCGCGCGGAAGCCGTCGTCCTCCAGAACATGGCGCGCGCCGAGGAACTCGCCCGATTGAAGTCGAGGTTCGTCTCGATGGCCAGCCACGAGCTCCGCACCCCGCTCGCCAATATCATGCTCGCCTGCGAACTCCTGAAAAACTTCGGGAACGAAATACCTGCGGAGCGGTCGCGATCGGTCCTGTCCGGCCTGGTGACCGGCGTATCCTCCATGGTGCGGACTCTCGACGACCTTCTCCTTGCCGGAAAGATCGAGGAGGGGAAGCTGCCCTTCACCCCGGTCCCTTTCGCCCTGCTCGACTTCCTGGACCGGCGCTGCAAGGAGGTCCAGCCCGAACTTCCCTCCCGGATCGAGATCGCCTTCCACGATGCCGGGCTGAATGTCGCGGCCGACGAGCGTCTTCTCGGCCATATCCTGCAAAACTTTCTGGAAAACGCGCTGAAATATTCGCCGGCCGGCACCAAAGTCGAACTCGGGGTAGAGGTCGGGGCGGACTCACTCACTCTCTCGGTTCTCGACCGTGGAATCGGGGTTCCGGAAGCGGAGAGGAAATTCCTCTTCGAGGCGTTTTCGCGGGCATCGAATGTCGGGGACAAGCCCGGCTCCGGCCTCGGCCTCTTCATCGCTCAGAAATGCGCGCAGGCCCACGGGGGCCGGTTGCGATACACGCCGCAGCCCGACGGGTCGATTTTCGCTGTCACCATCCCTGCCACCACCACAGGTTGGGCCCCAGCTCACTGACCGTTATGCCAATCACCGCGATCGGGCCGGGCAAACAGTTCGGCCGCGACAAGCGCGAGCAGCGGGCCACGGCCCTGCGATCTGCAAGGCCCGGATCATTGGTATCATTTCCCGACCCCTGACAAAAAAACATGCAGGCAGGATTGTTTTGTCGCGGATCAACATCCGCCGAATAGTTTGAGCAATATGCTTCGAGCCGTTGGCTGATCAGTATTTCGGCATCAAGGGATCGACCTGCTCCCACCATTCGCGGAGACCGCCAGCCAGATTGAAGGTCTTCGTGAAGCCAGCCTTCTGGAGCTCGCGGACCGCCGTCCCACTGCGGGGCCCGAGTTTGCAGATGAAAACCATCTCGTCCGTGGAATCGAGTTCGCTCATCCGCGAGGCCAACTCGCCGAGCGGGATCAGTTTCGAGCCGGGAATCCGGGCGATGTCCCACTCGAATGTCTCGCGAACATCGACAAGGACGATCTTGTCGCCACGGTCGAGGCGGGACTTGAGGTCTGTGGCGGAAATTTCCGGGATCGGCGGCTCGGCCTCCTCCGCTTCCTTCGCCTGCGGGATCCCGCAGAACTGCTCGTAGTCGACAAGTTCCGTGATCGTCGGGTAATCCGAGCAGACCGGACACTTCGGATCTTTGCGAACCTTGAACTCGCGAAACTTCATCTTGAGCGCGTCGAAATGCACGAGTCTCCCGATGAGCGATTCGCCGATTCCCACGATCAGCTTGATCGCCTCGATCGCCTGCATCACTCCGATGACGCCGGGAAGCACGCCGAGCACGCCGCCCTCGGCGCAGCTCGGCACCATCCCCGGAGGCGGAGGCTCGGGATACAGGCAGCGGTAGCAGGGGCCTCCAAGGTGCGGGGCAAAGACCGTGCATTGTCCGTCGAAGCGGAAGATCGATCCGTAGATGTTCGGCTTCTTCAAAAACACGCAGATGTCGTTCGACAGGTAGCGCGTGGGAAAATTGTCGGTGCCATCGATCACGATGTCGTAACCCTCCACGATCTCCCTCGCATTTTCCGAGGTGAAGAAGGCATCGTGCAGCTCGACCTGAACGTTCGGGTTGATCTCCTTGATCCGGTCGCGCGCGCTGTTGATTTTCTTGCGTCCGACATCCTTCGTCCCATGCAGGATCTGCCGCTGGAGGTTCGAGTAATCCACGACGTCGAAATCCACGAGACCGATCGTGCCGATCCCGGCGGCCGCGAGATAAAGTGCGATCGGCGAGCCGAGTCCCCCCGCGCCGATGCAGAGCACCTTAGCCGCCTTGATCCGCCGCTGACCGTCGAGCGTCACCTCCGGCATGATCAGGTGCCGGGAGTAGCGCGCGATTTCGTCGTTGCTCAGCTCCACTGCGTCGAGCCGTGATGGATCCAAAATACTTTTGCTCATATCAATAGGTCAGCGGGGCAGGAACATTACCGATCCAGCCCGGGAATGCAAGGCAGCGTCTTTTCAAGACAGAATCTCGCGCAACTCCGCAACCCGGCGTGCGAAGAGGTCGAGGGCGGCCTGCACCGGAGCAGGCTGGCTCATGTCCACGCCGGCGGATGCCAGCGTCTCGATCGGAAAGCGGCTTCCGCCGCTTCGGAGGAAATCCAGATATCGGGACGCATCCCCGGAGTCGGTCACCTGACGGGCCAAAGCGGCTGCGGCCGAGATGCCGGTCGCATACTTATAAACGTAGAAGGCGCTGTAGAAATGCGGGATCCGCAGGCATTCGAGATCGAGCTCGGGATCCAATGCGAATTTGTCGCCGAAGTAGGCGTTCAGGAGGTTCCGGTAGATCCTCTGGAACGAATCCAGGGTGAGCGCTTCTCCTGCCTCCTCGGCGGCGTGGGTATCGCGCTCGAACTCGGCGAACATTGTCTGGCGGTAAAGTGTTCCGCGCAGGTCGTCGATCTGGCGGTTCAGGATATACGCCTTCATCCTGCGGTCATCGGTTGTCGCGAGCAGGTGGTCGGTGAGCAGGATCTCGTTGAACGTCGAGGCGACCTCGGCCAGAAAAATCGGGTAGTGGTAGTTCTGGAACAACTGGCTGCGCTGCGAATACCAGGTGTGCATGGAATGTCCGGCCTCATGGGCAAGCGTATAGACGTCCGAAAAGACATCCGGCTTGTAGTTCATCATGATGTAAGGTGGACTGGTGAAGGTCCCGTAGGAGAAAGCCCCGCTCCGTTTGCCCTTGTTTTCGTAGCGGTCGCACCAACGACCGCCGCGGAGCCCGTGGGCGAGGACGGTGGTATATTCGTCACCCAGCGGGGCCACCGCCGAGAGAACTTTATCCACCGCCGAGTCCCACGGCACGTCGCTCTGGACGTCGTCCACCATCGGGACATACGTGTCATAGTGGTGGATCTCATCAAGGCCGAGCATCTGCCTGCGCAGATCGAAATACTCGAAGAGGGGATTGAGGTTGCTCCGGACCGTGGAGATCAGCCCGTCATAAACCGATACAGGAACATTGTCCGCAAACAGCGCGGCTTCCCGTGCCGACGGATAGTTCCGAGCCCGCGCATAAAAGACTCCTCCCCGCACGGCATTCGCCAACCCGGCTGCGAGCGTGAACTTGTGGTCGGAAAACTCGGCGTAGAACTGGTGGAAGGCGGCCTTTCGAACCGCTGGATCACGCTGCTGGAGAAACGAGGAGAACGAGCTTTGTGTCAGTTCCCGCTCGTTACCCGCGCCGTCCTTCAGCTTCCCGAACTTCATGTCCACGTTCGTGAGCTGGGAAAATGTTTCGCTGTGTCCGTGCACGACCGAGGATCCCAAGGCGAGGAGCCTCTCCTCTGGCGCACTGAGAATGTGCGGTTTCAGCCGCCGGAGCTTCTTCAGTGGGATGGTCCAGTCCGCCAATGCGGGGGAGGAGAGGAAAACCTCGAATGACTCATCCGGAATTGCCTGGATCTCGGGGGCAAGGAATGAAACCGCCTCACCGACCCGGACCATCACGCCTTCCAGCCTGGCTTCGCGGTCTAGGGACTTCGCCTCCGAACTGTCCTCCGTCACCTTGAGCGCGGCATACTGGTTCAGGCGCTCGATGCGAATGTCCACCGTCCTTTCAAATTCCAGGCAGACAGACAGAATTTCGGGTGAGCTGCCGAGGCGGTCGCGGAAATTTGTGATCTCGGGAAATTCGCTTTGTAGGGCAGCAAAATCCGCTTCCCACGCGGCATCGTCGGTGTAGAGGGGGCTGAGGTCCCAGGTGTCGGAAGCCTGAATATCGGAGCGCAGAGGAACGGTGGACATGGCGGCCGACCATAAACGCGGATCCACCCCTCTGCAAACCTGGAGAGAGAGTTACTTCCTTGCCCGGAAGACTCCGGTCTGGAGGTGGGGGTCCGACTCCTTGTCGTGGTGTGGGATGCGCTTCCACCACAAACGGAATGCCTCCCAGTGGATCAGCGTGATGATTTTCAGCGTTACCAGAGGATACTTGATCGAGAGGAAAAGGAGGCTGCCCAATGTGAGTTCGCGGCGGGAGCCGGTGAGTGTGCTGATGAGAGTTTTTTCGGCACCCTGGTAATCGTCGATGAGGATGCGGAGGTGCTCGCCGGGAAAATCGAACCGGAAATCGAATTCCAGATCGAGGGCTGAGAACGGGGAGACGTAGAAATGTTTTGGAAGGCGCGCGTGGAACAAAGGGGATTCCGGATCGAGTGGAACAACGAACGGTTTGAACTCGCCGAATGTATTTCCAACCTGAACGACCGAGGTCAGGGGCCGGTTTTCGGAATCAAAACAGAAGAAAACAGAGATCGGGTTGAACGTGTAGCCGAGGAGCCGGGGAAGGGTCAGGAGGCGGATGCGGGCGGGCATTTCTGTTACTCCCTCGCTGCGGAGAAACGTCAGAAGGTTGTCCCGGATTGATCCGCCTCCGAGCCGGAAGTAATCGGAATCGTGAAGGGCATACACGTTCGGGGAATTTGTGCTGAAGATGGGAATGCCCAGGTGATCCACTTCATCGAGGTCGAGAAAAAACAGAAAGATCCTGTAAACGAACTCGTGTTTTTTCGGGGAGAGCCGCCGGTGCATGACCGTGCACTCGTAGAGGCAGGAATCCTTCATCTACGGAGGATCGGCTGAAGGGTGGCAGCGAGTTGGACCGCCGAGGAATAGGCATCTTCATGAAACCCATGGGCAAAGTAGCTGCCGCAAAAAAACACGCGCTGGTCGGGGGACCGTGTATTCAGCGAAGGAAGGTCAGCCTGTGCGCGCATTGCATCGAGGTTGAACACGGGGTGCGTATAGACCGTCGAGTAGAGGATCTTCTCCTCCGGAATCTGTCCCTCGGCATTGATTGAGACAAAATAGTTCTTTGTTTTTGAAATCCCCTGGAGTGCGTTCATCCAATAATGGGTTGTTGCCTGAAGTCCGCCACCGGATTTTTTTTCCAGCCGGTAGTTCCATGACGCCCATGCCCTCCGGCGGCGCGGCATTACGGATTCGTCGGTGTGCAGGGTTGCGGGGTTTTTCTGGTATCCAAACGCCGACAGCAACCTCCTTTGGGCGTTGTCCGGGGCCTCGAGCATCTCCATCGCTTCGTCAGCGTGGGTGGCGATGATTGCCCGATCGTAAACTTCCCGATTGCCATCCTCCGTGATGACGGTTACTCCCCCGCCGGTTTCCGAAACCCCGACGACCTTGGCCGGGAGCCGGACCGGCTTCACTGCCGCAAGGATTTTGTCGACATAGGATTTAGCGCCACCCTCGACAGTGAACCAGGGGTGGTGGGTGGTGACTCCGAGAAAGCCGTGGTTTTGAAAAAACTTGAGCAGACTCAGCGCGGGAAAGTCGAGAATCCGACGGGGATCGGTTGACCAGACAGCAGAACTCATCGGGACGAGGTAGAAATCCAGAAAGTCCTGCCCGAGCCGGTGTTTGAGAGTAAACTCCTCAACCGTGAGCGGTCCGGTGGCCGGGTCGGCCAGTGCGTCGTCGGCCACGCGGAAGAATTTCAGGATTTGGAAGAGGAGGTGGTAAAAGCGCGGACGGAGGAGGTTTCGCCGCTGGGCAAAAACTTTGTTGGGCCCCATCCCGTTGTATTCGAGTCCGGAAGGGAGGTGCTGCACGCTGAATGACATCTCCGAGGGCTTCGTGTGGACCCCAAGCTCCTCGAAGAGCCTGACGAGGTTCGGATAGGTCGCGTGGTTGAAGACAATGAATCCCGTGTCTATGGGCAGAAATTTTCCATCCTCTTCGACGAAGACGGTATTCGAGTGACCGCCTGGCCTGGTTTCCCGCTCGATGAGCGTGATGTCGGCATCATTGCGGAGCTGCCATGCGCACCCGAGCCCGGCGACGCCTGTCCCGATGATCGCGATCCGCTCTTTCACCGTCCGGCAAACTTTCCACCGGGCGCGGATTCCAGAACCTTCTGCGGCACCCCCTTGATTTCCCAGACGATCCCGAGCGCTCCCAGAAGCCGGATGATGTAGTAAGAGATGTCGATTTCCCACCAGTAGAATCCCTGCCGGGCTGATGCCTGATAGTGGTGGTGGTTGTTGTGCCATCCTTCTCCGAGGGTGAAAAGCGCGAGCACCAGGCTGTTGCGGCTTTCGTCACCGGTCGGGAAGCGCTTGCTGCCGAGAGTGTGTGCGAACGAGTTCACCCCGCACGTCGCATGGAAGAGGACGGTGGTGCTGATAAAAAATCCCCAGACAATCATCTGCCACGGATCGGTGCCGAGGCCCGGAGACACCGCCTGCAGCAGGGCTCCCCATATTGCCAGAAATCCCAAAAGCAACAGCGGCCCGATGAGGTCGAAGCGGTTGAGAAACACCAGTTCGGGAAATTTTTGAAGGTCGCGGACCATCTTGTAATCCGTGGGAAAGTTCCGGCTGCTGGTAAGCCAGCCGATGTGCGACCAGATAAATCCCTTGCAGACCGGCGAATGCGCATCGGAGTCCTCGTCCGAATGCGCGTGGTGATATCGGTGGACAGATGCCCACCAGAGCGGCCCGCGCTGCACTGCTGTCAATCCGAGAAGTCCGAAAAGAAACTGGGCGGCGCGTGAGGTTTTGTAGGCGCGGTGGCAGAAATACCGGTGGTAGAGCCCGGTGATTGCAAACATCCTGATGAAATAAAGTGCGACAGCGGTCGCTACGGCGGCCCAGCTCCATCCGGTCCAGATCACCCCGAGGCAGCCGAGATGCAGGATGATGAACGGGACGCTCCGGAAAAACTCAAATTTTTCCGGCTTGGTCCTGACAACATCCGCTCCTTCCGGAAAATAATCCGAATCGATCATCCGCAGGAGGGAGTCCGCGAGTTTGTGCGCCATCCTACTCCTCCGCGATTCCGAGAGTGGAGAGGATCCTGTTGAGATCGTCGTCCCCGTAGTATTCGATATGGATCGAGCCTTTCTTTTCACCGTGATGAATGACGACGTGGGTGGACAGGCGGTGCGTCAAAAGGTTTTCCACCCGCTTGATGGCCGGGGCGAGTTCGGCACCGGAGGATTTTGTCCGGGACTTGCCGGATTTTCCGCTCGCGGCCAGATGCTGGGCCGCGAGTTTCTCAGCGACGCGGACCGAGGCGCTCTGGCGGATGATCTGGTCGGCCAGCAATTTTTGTTCCTCGTGGGATTTGAGAGAGAGGAGGACCTTGGCGTGGCCCACGGAAATCATCTCGTGTTTCAGGAGCGATTGGACGTCCGGGGCGAGGTCGAGAAGGCGCATTGCGTTGGCGACCGAGGCCCGGCTTTTGCCGACACGCCTGGAGATGTCCTCCTGCGTGAGCCCGAAGTCTCCCGAGAGCCGCTGGTAGGCGGTCGCTTCCTCGATCGGATTGAGCCCCTCACGCTGGAGGTTTTCGATGAGCGCAAGCTCGAGGACCTCCCGGTCGGTCGCCTCGCGCACGATCGCCGGAGCTTCCGTGAGGGAGAGTTCCTTCGCCGCACGCCAGCGCCGTTCGCCGGCGATGAGCTCGAATTTTCCATCGACCTTCCGCACGATGAGCGGCTGGATGATTCCGCGCTCCCGGATGCTTTCGACCAGCTCATGCAGATGGTCGGCGGGGAAGTCGACGCGCGGCTGCAGCGGGCTGGGGAGGATCTTCCCCAGAGGCAGCATCTGAACGCGCTCGCCCAATTCCTCCGCGGGAGTGGGATTGACCACTCTCGTGTTGATCAGTGCGCTGAGTCCTTTGCCGAGTGCCTGCTTTGCCATATTGTTCGCCCAGCTAACCACCGCGAGCGGTTGGCGACAAGCAGAAGGAGTGGATTTTACCGAACAGATTGGTCATCGTGAGACATCATGTTTCCTGTTTTGCAGGTTTGGGAGGATTTCTCCCTGAGAAAACCGTCCGCTCACATGGCGGTGGACGAAGCGCTCCTGAGACTGTCTGCGGACCCGGTCATCCGGTTTTACCGTTGGAAACACCCTGCCGTGACATTCGGATATGCCCAGCGGTATGACGAGGCTCTGCGGGCTGCGGGAGCGCTTTCCGTCGTGCGTCGCTGGACAGGTGGGGGGACGGTTGTTCACGGATCTGATCTCACGGTGGCCATGGCTCTTCCTCATTCCTCCAGCGTCGCCACGATGCGCACGGAGGTTGTTTACCGGAGTATCCACGAGGGGTTTCTGCGGGCGGTCCTGCCATTCACCCCTGCGGCAAGACTGGCTTCCGAGGCGGACTGTCGTCCCGGGGCGGCCTGTTTCGAGAGCCCGGCGCTCTCGGATATTCTCTGCGACGGGAGGAAAATCTGCGGGGGTGCCCTGCGTCGCGCGAAAATCGGGATTCTCTACCAGGGGTCGCTCCATGTGAAAATTCCTCTGCTTGTGTTGGCGGAGTCGCTGGCGTCCTCGATCCGACCGTTTCTTCCATCACCGGAATTGGAGGAATTGGCATCCCGGCTGGAGCGGGAAAAATATTCCTCCGATGACTGGACGCGCATGAGATAGAGCGTTCGATCCAGCGGACGCGGATTGGAGCAGGAATCGGGTGGCGGAAAATCCGGGGAAGTTTATTTTTCCATCATGGTGAGTGATTACGAAAAAGTCGCATCTGTCATCCGGTTTCTCGATTCGAACCGGTCGGCACAGACCTCTGTCGCCCGGATGGCAGGCGTTGCCGGGTTGAGCGAGTCACGGTTTCACAGGGTTTTTCTCCGCTGGGCCGGAGTCACTCCGAAAGATTTTCTTCAATGCCTGAGTGTGGAGTATGCGAAGAGCCTCCTGCGTGATCCGAAGAGTGTTCTTGATGCTTCGCTGGATGCGGGTTTGTCCGGTCCGGGTCGACTGCATGATCTCACGGTGAATCTGGAGGCGGCATCTCCGGGGGAACTGAAGTCAGGCGGGCTGGGGATCGAGGTGACGTGGGGATTTTCCGAATGCCCGTTCGGCTTGTGCAGCGTCGGATGGAATGCCCGGGGGATCTGCCACCTGGCATTTCATGACAGGGCAGTTGATTTTCCAGAAAGTCTCGGGTGGAACTGGCCGATGGCGTCACTCACCAGAAGCGACCGGGCGGCTGCGCGACTGGCGGCGGATATTTTTGAGAGCGGGAGCGGCCGGGAACTCCGGGTATTTGTCCCGGCAAGCCGGTTTCAATCCAAGGTGTGGCGGGCGTTGCTGCAAATCCCCTCCGGATCCCTGACAAGCTACTCCCGCATTGCATCGGCGGTTGGCTGCCCCTCCGCCGCGCGGGCAGTTGGAACCGCATGCGGGGCCAACCCTGTTGCCTATCTGATTCCCTGTCACAGGGTCATCCGCGAGACCGGAATTGTGAAGGGATACCGGTGGGGGACCGAAAGAAAATTGGCGATGCTTGTCCGGGAGTCCGGCGCGCCTGCTTTCTGCTCGAAACGAAAAAGCGCGGAACCAGGCGAGCCCGATTCCGCGCTTTTAGAGTTTCGGCGATCCGGAGATCAGAAGGCGACGCGAACCGAATGAGTCTGGTTCGTGCTGCCGTCTTTCTTCTTGTCACCCTTTTCCTTGTCGCCGCCGCCGCACCCGCCGCCGGGGCAGGATCCCGCCAGGGCGGACGATACGGTGAATGCGACAACCAATGCTGCTGAGAATAGGAGTTTTTTCATAGCGGCAGAAACCTCGCCGAAAAATTTCCCCTGTCAAATGGAATTCGATTCCTTGGTCAGCGGGAACGCGAGATTTTCCACCGGCGGCCGGGAGGCAAACTTTTCGCAACGTGCAGCCATGACAGACGCGGGGGATTTTGCGCGACGGGAGGGAGCCGCGCTTTCGGCAAGCAAAAATGCCTCTCTCGCGTCGCCCCAGGCTCCCTGCGTATAAAGTTTGCGGGCGCTTTCGTAACGGGCGAGGCATTCGCCATGGCTTTTGCGGATTTCCTCTCCGGAGCCCAGCAGTTCAAAAAGCTCCACAGGGTGCGAGCGCCCGGGAACGAGGACCCTGTCCAGCGGCCGGAATACCAGGCTGTGATCGGAAGAGGCGGCCGCCTCCTGCGTATCCCCGGAGACGAGGATGTTGACCCCATAGTGTGAGGCTGCGGCTTCCACCCGCTGGGCGAGATTCACCGTGTCGCCCATCATGGTGTAATTGAAGCGGAGTTCCGAGCCGATGTTGCCCACGACTGCGATACCGGTATGAAGACCGACGCGCGTTTGCATCCGGAGAGCGGCATCCGGCCACCTGGCTTCCGTTTTCCACTGATCGCGGAGCCGGACCTGGGCCGCCTGAAGGCCGATCGCGGCACGGCATGCGGCCGCAGCGTGGTCCTTGCAGACGAGAGGGGTTCCGAACATGGCGATAATTGCGTCGCCGACATACTTGTCGAGCGTTCCTTCCTGCTCGATCACGGCGGCCGTGCATTCGCCGAGATAGTGGCACATCAGGCGGACGAGATCAGCCGCAGAGAGCTGTTCCGAGAGAGGAGAAAATGCCACGATATCGCTGAAAAATGCGGTGATTTCGACTTCCGCGCCACCGGTTTGGGGAGGGGCATTCCGTTCCACCATTTCGTTGACCACCGTGGAGGAAACGTAGGAGCCGAAGAGTTGTTTGATCCGGCGTCTTTGCTGGTCCTCGATGGTCAGTTGGCGAAGAACGGCCAGGAACGTGCAGGAGAGCGCGGCTCCGAGGGGCGCGACCACGGGCAACAGCACCCTCTGATGGGAGAAGAGCAGGAATGCCGCCGCGACGTAGGCAACTGTCATCACCGCGGCAGCGAGTTTGCCCGGGCCTGCGAGTTGGTTGCGGAGCACGCTGAGGAATGCGGCGCCAAGTCCGATTCCCAGAATGAGCAGACTGTTCACCCAGGCAGGTGGACGGATAATGCTCTGACCGGACACGATGGTTTTGAAGAGGTTTCCGTGAATGGAAACGCGAGGCACCGGCTGTGATCCGCTCATCGGAGAAGGGGAGATGTCCTGGAGGAGCGGGTCGGTCGGGCCGATCAGGACGACCGCATCGCGGAAAAATCCGAAAAATTCCGCCGCCTGTTGTTTTTCCTGATCCGTTCCCTCGCGGGCGAGACGGTCAAATTCCAGGACCGAGGCCACCCCGGCGCTCGGGTTTTCCTTGGAATCCCAGGCCGAGAACCAGTTGGGCTCGACGATCTGGCGAAGCTTGAGGGGAATCCCGGCGAGCACCTCACCGCTGCTGTTTTTGAGTCGAATTCGATCCTGATCGATCTGAATCCCGGACTCATCCAAGCCGTAGTAAAGCCGGGCGAGTTGGAGCGCCAGGGTGAAGTAGGTCTTGAATTCCGTTGGGGCGAAGGCCGGTATCCAGCGGAGTTTTGTCCCGTCCGCATCGATCAGCCCGACATGACCCCACGTGGGGCCGACGACTGGAAAACCGGGCATCTCTGGCAGGTCGGTCTCGGACAATTTTGTCCGCGTGTCGAACAGGAACGGAAATGACCGGTTAGCCTTCCCTAGCACCCCGGTTTGCGTGCCATAGGTCGCGGCCAAAACCACATTCCTGTTTTTTTGGATGCTTTTTCCCAGGACCAGATTGCCCGCTTCAGCATCCTCATGACCGAGTTGCGGCAGTCCCGAGCTGCTGAAGACAAAATCCATTCCCACGGCCCGGACATTTCCACGCTCGAACAGAGCGTTGAGGACTTGGGCAAAAATCGCCCGGTTCCACGGAAAATTTCCGAGAGTATTTATCGAATCGGTGTCAACATTGACGTAGCACAGTTTGACAGGACTGGAAATAGGTCCACGAAACTCCAGCCGGGCATCGACCGTCTTTTCCTCAAGAAAAGAAAGGGCCCCATCCAACCCCAGAAACACATCGGAGCCCTTCCACGGTACAACCAGAATCTGCGACAGACCGATCCATGCAAGGCAGATGGACAGGCACAGGATCCAGAGTTTCCAATTTTTCTTCATCGCGGAAGCTCTCTCCGTTCCGAGGAATGATCAAGCCATCCGCGTCTGCGAACGAGCCGTCCGGGATCCTACGACGGGGGAGGAGGAGGTGTTGGAACGGATCCACCGCCACCACCTGATCCGCCTCCCGGAGTGGCTGTTCCGACGTCTCCCGTTCCCTGATCGCCTGTCATTTCTCCAGTAACTTGATCGGTAATCTCACCGGTGCCCAACTGCTCGGGAGCGCTATCGCCAACGCCTTCAAATGCCTGCTGTGCGGGGATTGCCGCCGCCACCTCTTCGGCCAGTGCTTGAATCTGCTGAATCGTCTGGGCATTCAAAGGACTGACCCCGCTGATTGACATCGTGCCGGTGACGGGATCGCTGCTTACGGTAACCGTCTGCCCGTTTGCCAGCGTGACCTGTTGCCCGTTGGTTGCGGTAAAATCCGACAGACCCTGTGGCAGGTTTAACGTGACGCTGATTTGTCCCCCGGCGGTGGTATTGACAGTCACCTGGATGAGTGTGCCGCGAATTCCGGCGACGCCGAGCGGCGTTCCGATTTTGAAGGTCGACCCCTTGTTCAGTTTGCGCACGTCGGCGACGATGCTGCCCTCGTTGACCGAAATCTTCGTTTGAGAAACCGAGGGCTCGTTTTTGATTTTCGTGTAGTCCACCTCGGTCGAGTCGAACGGGGTTTGAAGAAATTTTTCCACCGAGAATGTGGTGTTCGGCTCGACAGTCAGCGCGGTGCCATTGGAGAAAAGGAGCCAGGCTTGCGAGTCCGGTCCGGTTTTAATCATATCATCGTGGTGGATAAATATCCCCTCTTTCAACGGCTCGGCCGGTTTGCCGGAATCGGTGAACATCACCGTTCCCTTGACCTTCAAAACCCGAATATTGCCTTCCACTCCTTCCGCCGCGAGGAGTTGCGATGTCCCGATCAAGCCGATCACCAAGAATGACAGGATTCCTATGAAGAAAGTTTTCATTGAAAGAAATCTGCCACTTGTGCCCGATAAACTCAAAGGAAAAATCACCATTCCGGCGGTAATTTGTGCAAAAAAACTTTCACACCGAAACCCTTGACAAGGGGAGAAAATAAAATACTTAACCAAATTAACAATCAGAACAGTTAATAATACAAAGTCATGTTACCGGGAAACCAACAGAAATCAGGTGCACGGGGGAAATCCGTCTTGAAGTGGGCTGGGGCGGTTTTCGTGGTTCTGCTGGTGGTGGCTGTGCTGGGAGGAGTGAAATACACGCAGATCAAATCGGCGATGGCTGCGCACATGGGGTTTTCGATGCCGCCCGAGTCGGTGACGACGTTTGTGGTGTCCGAGCAAAAATGGCCGGGTGGGTTGTCGGCGGTGGGGTCGTTGAAACCGGTGGACGGTCTGCTGATGCGGGCGGACCTGGCCGGAAATGTCGAGTCGATCGGTTTTGAATCCGGGGTGCGTGTGAAGAAGGGGCAGCTTCTTGTCCAGCAGGATGTCTCCGAGGAGCAGGCCCAGTTGCGTGCCGCGGAGGCGAGGCAGCGCCTGGCCGAACTCAACCTGCAACGGCTTCAGGGGCTGCTCAGCAAGCGGGTTTCGTCGCAGTCCGACTATGATCAGACCGCCTCGGAGTTCCTTTCGGCGCGGGCCAAGTGCGAGGAAATCAAGGCGGTCATCGAGAAGAAGACGATCCGGGCACCGTTCGACGGGGTTGCAGGGATCCGGGTGGTGAATGCCGGCGAGTATCTGCAGCCGGGGAATCCGATCGTGCCGCTCCAGTCGATGAGCCCGATTTTCGTGAATTTCAGCATTCCGCAGCAGAACCTGGCGGACATCTCGGTGGGCAGTGTCGTTCGCGTGACTTCGAGCGGTGCGAACGGCCGGGTTTTCGAGGGGAAGATCACGGCGGTCGATTCGGTCGTGGACGAGGCGACGCGGAATTTTCTGGTGCAGGGGACGTTGGAAAATCCGGATGGTCTGCTGCGGCCCGGGATGTTTGTCGGTGTGGAGGTGGTTTTGCCCGTGGAGAAGGCGCTGCTTGCGATTCCGGCAACCTCTGTGAGCTATGCGCCGTATGGCGATTCAGTTTTTGTGGTCCAGGAAATGAAGGATCCGAAAAGCGGAAAGTCCTACCGCGGGGTGGCGCAGCACTTCGTAAAACTGGGAGAGGCCAGGGGGGATCTGGTGGAGGTGTTGTCGGGAATCGGAGCCGGGGACGAGGTGGTGACCTCGGGGGTTTTCAAGCTCCGTCCGAACGCCGCCGTCGAGGTGAACAACGAAGTCCGTCCCCCGGAGAGCCTTGCGCCCCAGCCGAAGGATCAGTGACATGAAGTTCACGGATCTCTTTATCCGGCGGCCGGTGCTGGCGCTGGTGATCAACCTGCTGATCCTCCTCGGAGGGCTCGTGGCGATCAATGTCCTCACCGTCCGCCAGTATCCACGCAGCGACGTGGCTGTGATCACGGTGAACACCGCGTATATCGGGGCCAATGCGGACCTCGTGCGCGGCTATATCACGACTCCCCTTGAGCGGGTGATCGCGAGTGCGGATGGAATCGACTACATCGATTCGATCAGCGCGCAGGGCCTGAGCACGATCAAAGTCCATCTGAAGCTCAACTACGATTCGAATGCCGCCCTCACGCAAGTTCAGGCGAAAGTCGCGCAGGTCCGGAACGACCTTCCCCCGGAGGCGGAGGCTCCGATCATCGAACTCGAGACCGCGGACAACGAGTTTGCCGCCATGTATCTTGGCTTTTACTCCGAAGAACTCGACGAGAACCAGATCACCGACTACCTGACGCGCGTCGTGCAGCCGAAGCTTTCAGCCATCAGCGGGGTCCAGCGCGCGGAGATCCTCGGCGACCGGACCTTCGCGATGAGGATCTGGCTGAAGCCCGAACGGATGGCGGCGCTGAACATCTCCCCGACCGACGTACGCGAGGCGCTTCAGGCGAACAACTACCTCGCGGCTGTGGGCACCACGAAGGGCTCGATGATCTCTGTGAACCTCGTCGCGAATACCAACCTGCGCACGGCGGAGGAATTCCGCCAGCTCGCCATCAAGCAGGCCGACGGAACGATCGTCCGTCTTGGCGAGATTGCCGACATCGTTCTGGGGGCGGAAAACTACAACGAGGAAGTGCGCTTCAACGGCCAGACGGCCACGTTCATGGGGCTCTGGGTCCTCCCCACAGCAAACTCGCTGGATGTGGTCCGGGCGGTCCGCGAGGCCATGCCGGGAATTGAAAAAGCCATGCCGTTGGGAATCCACGTCGGCATCCCCTACGACTCGACCGTCTATATCAACGACGCGATTCACGAGGTGATCAAGACGCTGATCGAGACGCTGATCATCGTGATGCTGGTGATCTACCTGTTCATGGGCTCGTGGCGCGCGGTGATTGTTCCGATCACGGCGATTCCGATTTCGCTCGTCGGGGCGGTCCTGCTGATGATGCTCTTCGGTTTCACGATCAACCTGCTGACGCTGCTTGCGATCGTGTTGTCGGTGGGTCTCGTCGTCGATGACGCGATCGTGGTGGTGGAAAATGTGGAGCGCCATATGCAGGAGGGGCAGGGGCCGTTGAAGGCCGCGCTGCTGGGGGCGCGCGAACTTGTCGGGCCGATCATCGCCATGACGATCACGCTCGCCGCGGTTTATACGCCGATCGGAATCCAGGGCGGGCTCACGGGAGCGCTCTTCCGGGAATTTGCCTTCACACTGGCCGGGGCTGTGATGGTGTCGGGCATCGTGGCGCTCACGCTTTCGCCGATGATGTCGTCGCGGCTTCTCCGACCGGGCGACGACGAGCGAGGGTTCGCGGGCTGGATCAACCGCCGCTTTGACTGGCTGCGAAAAGAATATTCCGCCCTGCTTGCGGTGACTCTGTCCAACCGCTGGATCGTGATGTTTATTGCCGGTTCCGTGGTCTTTCTCATCCTGCCGTTCTGGATGTTCAGCATGAAGGAGCTGGCGCCGAAAGAGGATCAGGGGGTCGTTTTCGGGATCGTGCAGGCACCCCCGAATGCCACACTCGACCAGACCTCCCTTTTCGCGGAGCGGCTCAACGGGGTGTTCCAGTCCCAGCCCGAATGCGCCGCGACGTTCCAGGTCATCCGTCCCACCTTTGGCTTTTCCGGGCTGGTCACCAAGCCGTGGAGCGAGCGCACCCGGACGACCGAGCAGATTGCCGCCGCGCTCTTTCCTATCGCCGCAAAGGTTCCGGGGGTCCGCATCATTCCGGTGACTCCGCCTCCGCTGCCCGGAGGAAGCAATTTCGATGTCGAGTTCGTCATTGCCTCGACCGCCGAGCCTCGCGAGATCGTCGAGTTCGCGCAGAAGCTCGTCAAAAAAGCCTTCGCGAGCGGGATGTTCATGTATGCCGACACGGATCTGAAATTCGATCAGCCGCAGACCGAGGTGGTTTTCAACCGCGATAAGGTTGCCTCGCAGGGGCTCGACCTCAGAAGGATCGGAGCCGACCTGACGACCCTGCTCGGCGGCGACTACGTCAACCGGTTCAGCATCCAGGGCCGCAGCTACAAGGTGATCCCGCAGGTGAAGCGGAGCGAGCGGCTCACCACCGACCAGCTCAAGAATCTCTACATCCGGGCGACCGACGGCAAACTCGTCAAGCTCTCGACATTTGCGACTCTGAAAACGACGACCGAGCCACGCGACATCCGGCGCTTCCAGCAGCTCAACTCGGCCACCATCCAAGGCGCGATTCCTCCCGGGGTTCCGTTGGACGCCGCGCTCAAGGTTCTCGAGGACGAGGCGGAAAAAATCCTGCCGGCCGGATTCAGTATCGACCACGCCGGCCAGTCGAGA
Source organism: Verrucomicrobiaceae bacterium (assembly GCA_007280915.1). Taxonomy (GTDB): domain Bacteria; phylum Verrucomicrobiota; class Verrucomicrobiia; order Chthoniobacterales; family Terrimicrobiaceae; genus QYQL01. Next base: position 19,946 of record QYQL01000088.1, read on the forward strand.
CAGCTCCGCAAAGAGGGCAACAAGCTGGTGCTCACGATGGGGCTCTCATTCCTCCTGATCTTCCTCGTGCTCGCCGCGCAGTTCGAGAGCTTCCGCGATCCGTTCATCATCCTGTTCGGCTCGGTGCCCCTCGCCCTCTCCGGTGCCATGCTCTTCACATTTCTGGGCCTGACGACCATCAATATTTACAGCCAGGTCGGCCTGGTGACGCTTGTGGGGTTGATCGCAAAAAATGGAATCCTGATCGTCGAGTTTGCGAACGTCCTCCAGCGGTCCGGCCTCGACAAGTTTGCGGCGGTGACGAAAGCGGCGGCGACGCGCCTCCGTCCGATCCTCATGACCACCGCCGCGACCGTCATGGGCCACTTTCCCCTCGTCATCGCCAGCGGTCCGGGAGCGGGAGCGAGGAACAGCATCGGTATCGTGCTGGTTTCCGGCATGATCATCGGCACGATTTTCACCCTCTTCGTCGTCCCCGCGATCTACACGGTCGTCGCGAAAAAAATCTCCGCGCCCGAAGCGGAGGATCTTCTTCCGGAGCCAGCGTAGATTGTTACGAATGTGTTGCAGGCGCTGATCTCCGTATGTATTACTTTTTCTAATGCCTACAAAAAAGGAGGAAGCGCCGGTTGCCAGTGCCGATTTCATCAAGGCCTACCGCGTGATGCTGCTGGCGCGGGTGCTGGAGGAGAAGCTGGCAAGCCTCTACCGGGCCGGAGCGATCAAGGGCGGGGTTTTTCTGGGACGCGGCCAGGAGGCGTTGAGCGTTTCCGTGGGGATCCATCTTCGAAAAGGCGATATTTACGCTCCTCTCATCCGCGATCAGGCGGGCCGGATGGCTTTCGGCGACACCGTGCTCGACACGCTGCGCACATACCTCGGCTCTCAGCTCGGGCCGATGCGCGGAAGGGACGGCAACATCCACCGCGGGCGTCCGCGTGAGGGATACTATGCGATGATCAGCCATCTGGGCGCGATGATCCCGGCGGTCGCCGGGGCCTTGCTCGCGCGTCGGCTGAAGGGAGAAAGCGGGATCGTGGGGGCCACATGCATCGGGGACGGCGGAACATCGACCGGGGCCTTTCATGAAGGACTGAACGCTGCGGCTGTGGAAAAGCTTCCCCTCATTCTGGTCGTCGCCAACAATCAATACGCCTACTCGACTCCGAACTCCCGGCAGTTCGCCTGCGCTGATCTGGTGGACAAGGCGGCCGGATACGGGATCGCCGGACACAAGGTGGATGCCACAAGCCTTGAACAATGTCTTTTGACCCTGAGGAAAGCCGTGCGGGCTGCGCGCGAGGGCGGGGGACCCCAGTTGGTTGTTGGAGATCTGTTGCGGTTGGTCGGACACGGCGAGCACGACGACGGAAGCTATGTCGATCCCGCCTTGAAGTCCTCTCCCGTCGGTCGCGACTGCGTCCTTCTCGCGGAGAAGAAAATCATCTCGAAGAAATGGGCCTCCGCCGAGGAATGCGCGAAGTGGCGACGCGACGCTGAGGAGGAGGTCAACGCCGGCGTGGACAAGGTCCGGCGCGAACCCGGGCCGGATCCCGAGGAGGATGACTGGGCGGCATTTTCCCAACATCAGTTTGACGAACAATACGCCGGAGCATGAGCGTGATCACCTATTTGGAAGCCATTCGACTGGCTCAGGAAAAAGCCCTCACCGAGGACACGCGCGTCTTTCTTTACGGGCAGGACGTCGGGAATTTCGGCGGCGCATTCAAGGCCACTAAAAATCTGGCGAAGGAATTTCCCGGGCGCGTGTTCGATGCCCCGCTGAGCGAGGATGCCATCATCGGCATGGCGGTCGGCGCGGCCATCGAGGGGATGCGCCCGATTGTCGAAATGCAGTTTGCGGATTTTTCCACCTGCGGGTTCAACCAGATCGTGAACCATGCTGCGACGCTGTATTACCGCACCGGCGTGCCGTGTCCGATTGTCGTGAGGCTTCCCTCTGGGGGCACATCCGGCGGCGGGCCGTTTCACAGCCAGAGCATGGAGGCGCTCTACGCGCACTATCCGGGGCTCGTGGTCATGACCCCCGCCACGGTCGAAGACGCCTACAGCATGCTTCTCCAGGCGGTCGCCCTGGATGATCCGGTCATCTTCTGCGAACACAAATTCCTTTACTACCACCTGAAGGCGGAACGGTTGCCCGAATCGGCCCTGCCGGTGGGCAAGGCGCGCCTGGCACGGATGGGACGCGATGCCACGATCGTCACGCACGGGGCCATGCTC
>QYQL01000095.1 GCA_007280915.1 Verrucomicrobiaceae bacterium
GTCAACTACACCGAAACTTTATCGACACTCCAAAATGATCCGTCAGCCAGCGCACTGGACGAGGGTATCTGGCCGTCTGACAGCCGGCTCAGGCATCGTCAGCAGGAGAAGTCGATTCAGGCAATCTATACCGGGTGAAACTGTAGCTCAGATGGGTTGCGGTGTATGGGATGGGAATATCAAACGCTGCCGGGAGCTTTCCAGCAAGATTGAAGCAGTCGCCCCGGTTGGATACAATTTTCCCCTGCGCCCATCGTCTTCAGACTCGATTCGTTGATATCGCATAAAGCACATACTTGCGTGTGAGACCGGTCCGGGCAGCGGGATGTCGAACAATGCTGGCAGCTTTCCGGCCAGTCCAAAGCAATCGTTGGTTTTCTTCTGGCAAATCCAGTGCGCAATACGCAACCGGCACACTCCGAGTCCGTAATATGCCCTGAGAGCCGGAGAATGCCACTTGAGGGCGAGTTGCCGGGCAGCCTTGTTGCTGCGCAGAAAAAACAGATGCGGAACATGTATTTTCACCCGCCCAAAACTCTTCTGGGAATCCAGGACGATGTCTGCAGACACACGGTCAATATCAACGGTAAAACTCTTAACCACCCCTTCTCCATCAAGCAGGTGGTTGATGAATGGGATGATGATCTCATCAACGACCGTCTCCCGGAATTCTCCGCGGGATTCATCGGGCATCGCCTTTATGCGCCTCTCGATAGCGTCAAGGATGCCATTGAGCTGCTGCCTGTTCTCCTCGCTCGGATCCTCTTTCCGCCACTTCATCATCTGGGAGCCCAGCCAATCCATCGTGTTCTTCGATAAAACCCAAAAGCACACGGCCGTGTCGTCGATGTGGAGATGCTGCGGACTGACTACGACCGTTTTTGGTAGCGGCAGATCTGGCAGGGGCTCGTTTTCGTAAATCGTCACTCCGCGATGAATGGCTGCGGGAGATCTGTCATCCTCGATGGGTGTGCGACCCGGAGGTTTCGGGGAATATCGACTGCGGTTCATGCGAGATTTGTCAGAGTCCGCCTTGTCTCTGGATTTCTTCATCGGTCATATTTTCCGCCATGCGTTTTGAATCTGCGATCGATTTGTCCACCATATTTTCAATAGATCTTTCGGACATTAACGCAGTTGCAGGATTACCGCGAGCCCTGCTCGTCGCCTCTTCGATAAGTTGTTTTCGATACTCGGGAGAGTTTAGCTTCCTAAGCTGCTCGCGGCGGTAAGGACTCATCGACATCCCGGAATTAGCGTGCGGCTTATTGCGCTGTGTTAGATTGGTAGAACTCTCATTCTCTAGTCGATTAGGGTGCACGCTTCTAGAAGCATTCTCGGCACGCTCCTTGTCGAGGTTTTCGACCAGAGACTGTGCATCTTTATCGCCTTGGGCTGCAGCCTTGCCAGCCCACTGGCGAGCAGCGGTCGGATCTTTCTGAACACCAGCATTGACGCCAGCAAGGTAGGTAAAGGCGAGATTGACCTGCGCGTTAGCATTGCCGCCAGCGGCAGATTTCTGCAACCAGAGAAACCCCTGCGATGGATTTTTCTCAACGCCTATGCCAAGAGTGTTATGTAAAAATGCGACGTACTGCGCATCCGCGTTACCGCTCTGCGCCAGCTTGAAGATTGTCGGTAGCTTGTTTAACTTATCTGAAGACATAATATGACGCACTTCCGATCCGTGGTAATGATCGACGAAACCGGCGAATGCTTCAGAATCAAGTAAGCCGTTGTCGTCATTATTCGTTTCCTGAAAACCTCGTGTCGCTACGCTTGATTTTGGACTGCTCTTGGTAAAGCCTAGTTTGAGAAGTTGTTTATTTGCATCTTCACTGCCCTGTCCTGCAGCCTTCTGAAGCCATTTCTGTGCCATTTCAGGATTTTTTTTAACACCAGCCCCCTGGTCATAAATACTTCCTATTTCAAACGAAGCGCGGTTGTGGCCTCTTGCAGACATAGCAAGCAAAGTAGTGAAGCAATGAACCCAAAGTTCTTTTCCCGCCGAACTAGTCTCTAACTTTAGACTAAACCTCATATTTTTCAGGGAATCATCAAACATGTCATTTGTAATCCGGTCATTAGGATTGTCAGAAGATGAGACTGATTGCTTAGCGAGCTCATACATTGATTTATTTTTTAAGAAATCTACATTCTTTTCCCTTGCGACGCTTTCAAGTGTCTGCATGTAGAAGTCTTCGTCATTCACAGTTTCCTGAGAGCTTCGTGTCGTTGCTGGATTTTGGTTCTCCGCAACAGCCAGGCGTGCCATCACCTCATCGGTCTTTTTCCTCTGTTCACTTCTTTCAAGCTGTTCCTGTTTCAGTTTGGCCAGGCGCTGTTCCTCCGCTTCTGCTGAAATGCGCTTCTTCTCCTGCTCAATCTGGTCCAGTCGGTCTTTTTCCTGCTTCTCCTTCGCAATTCGCTCAGCCTCGGCGAGCTTTTGAGCCTCGACGGCAGCATTGGCTTTTTCGATTGCCAGTTTTACATCCGGCGGAAGGCCGGTTAAATCCCCAAAATCCGAGAGTGCAATTCGACACATTCCATCTGAATAGGTCATCACTGCTTTGCCGTCCTCAAATCTTGTTATTTTAGCGTTTTTCAGCGTTTTTCCTGATTTTGTCAAAAGCACAGGAATCTCTGACTTAGCCCCCTCTGAAACGAGGTTTTCCCCAGTCGCCGGGGAGGATGATGCTACTACAGGCATACTTGCAGGCTGTGCTGCTGACGCCTTACTATCCTCCATCGCCCTCTTCCAAAGTCCACCTACACCTTGCAGAAGTTTTGCATACTGGGGGTAGCGACCAGCGAACATTTCAGTCTGGGCTATCCATCCGCTTGCCTCTTCTTGATCTACCTGAGCTCCAGACGATGGGTAAGGAATATTTCCAATGATTCCATCGGACTTTACCTGCATCTTCTGCCCTCCCTTCACGGTGACATAGGAGAGATGCGCGGATGGCGATGAGAAGGTCTCATACTGGACGGCATTGACGTATGGTGAACCGCCTGCCGTGTAAAGGAGCAGTCCTGGTGCCGCATGTGCTGATTGGAAAGACAAATCAGCAAAGATGAGGAGAATTATGGCTGAGGCTGTGTTTTTTGTCATTTGGAGTTTAATGGGCTGCCGAGGTGATATTTTTGTGGGGAATGTGCAGTCGGAGGTCTTTGACGAGGGTGTGCAGGACGCTTTTGGATCCTGAAACCTACGTTGTAGATTACTTCATTAGACTTTATTGCGAAATATTTTAAGTGGCGGTGACTAATTGATCGAACTGCGGGCCGTGCGAAAGCCGACGGTGTTAACGCCATTGCCCGGACCGCCGTTGCCGCTGTATGTTGAAACTGAACATCCGCCTGCGCTGAAGTTCCAGCTCCCGCCTCGGAGGCCCCGGTTGGTGCGAAAGGAATCCCAGCACCATTCCCAGACGTTTCCGCTCATGTCATATAGTCCGAGTTCGTTTGCAGTTTTCTGCCCGACCGGCCAAGTCCCTCGCCCAGACTCCATATCCACAGGAGCGCCCGAAGAGTTCTCCAAATACCATGCCACGTCTTCAATCGTGTTGCTCCCGCTATAAGTGTAGCCGTGCGTAAGCGTGCCCCCACGCGCCGCCCACTCCCACTCAGCCTCTGTCGGCAGCCGATAGCCTTTCGCGTTTTTGTTCACATCAGGAACGCTCTCCCCGGTCTTATAGGTTGCGCCGCCCACCGCGTAAACTGGCGTCAACCCTTCTTTCTCGCTTCTCGCGTTGCACCACTTTACCGCGTCAAACCAGTTGACATTCCGCACTGGATGGGTATCATAACTACCCTCTCCAACACTCCCGATATCATACCCGTTAGCTGCTGCCCATGAGCGAACCGTCCTCCAGTCAGCCCATGTCGTCTCATACTTGCTGATGGAAAATGAGGAGATAGCCAATGCACCAAGCCCAGAATTTTCCGACAACGTTCCACCTTGCACTGAAACCATGATGTTGCTGTGTGATCGTAAAGACTTCGTAGCAGAGTTGTCGTTAGACATTAGGAGACCTAGCCAAAATGCCAAAATTACCAAAACTAATACTATCGAGGCATAAATGAGTTTGATTCGTTCCGATGCTCGGCGATTATTTCGACTCATCTTACCTGGAGCACTTTTTGATCCTGAATGCTGGCTCACCTTACAGATCGGAGTGGTGGATGAGGATAAAGGTGTGGTTGTTGGAACTGATATAACTTCCATGGCAGTTTTCCACTCAGTATCTCCCTCTTTACAGACGAGAATATCAGTGGGCCAAAGGGCAGTCAATAAGCCAGAGCGCAACTCCGGCTCAACGACTGGTCCAGTAACTTTCCCGTCTACAAACAGAAACCATCTTGCTAGTGGTGGTTGCGACTGAACAGGCGCAAATGAAGAACCCCTGCGCAAACAGCGAGGCAGCAAATTAGAAATGTATTTTTCTATAGCCGCAAGCGGCGGAGAATTGAATCCATCGTGATTAAAAGACGAACGCATTCCAATTATAGCTTTAACAGCTTCAAGGAAGCCTTTCTTGTTTAGTAAAAGGGATTCTGTCTTTCCAGTATTATTGATATACGACACAACAACCAGACAAAGAACAGCCCCGTTGAGAGCAAAGCAAAGAAATAGGTAAATAAGGCTATCGGGACCTAGCAGCCGGGTTACTGTAAAAAACAAAGAGAAGACAACAGGAATCAAAAATAACCTATATGCAGGCAAGGAGAAACTTTGAATGAAAATCCAAGCAAGGGGTAACACGATGACTGTTTTTATGGCAACATATAACCAAGGCTCGAAACCAAACTGCAGCACGAGTATCGCGACAGTTAGCGACACAGCTGCCTTTTTTAGAACATTGCATTCTGGTGCTGACGTGCACAAGAAAGTCAGTATTTTCCATGTAAGGGCATAACCGGCAAGCGGCATAACGAATGAAAAATACAGCCATAAGAATCCAGCATTTGTGTAGGGGAAAAACCAAAGAACCGCTGTTGACAGCGCTATGCTCCCTATGATCATGAAATTATCAACTGTTTGCGGCCATTTAGTTATTCTTTTCAAAAAAGTCTTAATTGCATTTAAAAAATGGAGGTTGTATTCCCGAGAAATCTCTCGGTTTTGACAGGCGGCGATGATAATAAATGATGCCAGCACAAATAAACTATTTATGATGCTGAATACCCACTCCATGATCGTTTTAAACCACCCGGCACTAGTGTCTTCACTAGCCTTATTATAGGTATAAAACCGACTAATTCCTGATGTATTTGGAGAACTCAGTATTTTCTTGATATCATTGTCATGGGTTACATCTATAGGCTTCTTTCCTCCGTTTGATCTGGCGTTTGGGTCCGCACCGTGGAGTAATAGCAGTTTAACTTGATCGAGTTCATCATAGTCCGCTGCGTAATAAAGCGGCGTCTTGCCGTCACAGTCCCTTGCGTTTATCTTGGCTCCGGCAGCAATAAGGAGCACAGACTTTTCTTCTTCTCCGATAGCCGTGATATGTAAAGGGGTGAGCCCACGCTGGTCTTTTGCATTGACGTCAGCATGATGCTTTATCAGAGTGGTAATTAAACTAGCGTCAGCTTTCATTGCTGCCAATTGCAATGCTGTGTCATCTTTGAAGCTCTTTGCATTGACGTCTGCGCCATCTGCAAGGAGTAATTCGGCAATCGCGGAATTGTTCATGATCGCCGCCATATGCAATGGATAGATTCCCCCTCTATCTTCGCTTCTTTCTGACACAAGACTTTTGTTTGTTTCTATCAAGTCCCTAACCTTAGCTACATTACCGTCTTTGATCGCCTCAAAAATACCTGACCCTGCGACCGCTTGTGTATAGAGATTCCGCTTCGCTGCTTCCATGATGCCTTGGACATCATTTTCAGAGTAGCCGCCCTGACGAAGCGTATCTGCTGCGCGACGTTCATCTTCGCTATTATCGAACGCCCCCACGTTGAGTGAATATGCCAGTATGGAGATGACAACGAGGATCCTCTTATTCATTATTTTTGCTTCCGGTTGCCCTCGCGCAGCAATTGCTTTTCCACATTCTGGAGGATCCGCTGAAATTCCGGGCGCTTCTCGCTGAGTTCATTTTTGCGGTAGGCTTTGGCGATGTCGCGCGTGATTTCCCGTTCCTCCTGGGGCGAAAGCGGGGTGTCGGTCGGGTTGAAGAGAGGATGTTTCATGCGTAATACTCCTCTTGGTATTCGGGCTTCGCGGCGATTTCTCTCAGCTTTTTTGTAACTTTGTAAACGGTGTTGTCGATCACCCCTCGCTGGACACCGAATTCAGCGGCTGCCTCATCCGGAGACCTGCCTTTCAATTTGACCAGTTCAAAAATCTCGAAATGCCTGTGTGGGATGTGCCCGCGCAGGTCTTCGACGAGGGTGGCGAGCAGGGCGCTTTGGAACGACTCCCGTTCCTCAGTGGATTCCGCAGGGAGGGATTCGGCAAGCGTGTCGCCAGTCGGATCTCCCGTATCGTCGAGGGGTTCGTGCTGCAGAGGTTTTTCTTTTCTGAGCAGATCCACCACACGCGCGTTGATGAGCAATCGCAGATAGGTGCGAAGGCGCCCGCGTGCGGGATTAAACCGATTCTTGCTGTAAAAATCCACGACCACGCCCGCGACAACATCCTCGATCACGCTCTGGGAAGGCGTGAGTCCGTTGGTGTGGACTCGATACAGATGCCCGGCCATTGACATAAGCGGTTGATGATAAAGCTCAACAAACCTCTTCCAAGAAAACTGCCATGCAAGGGAATCCCCCTCATCGCGCAACCGTGCGAGGAGGGTCACTGATGTATCTGGAAGTGCGTTACCCACCCGATTCTCCTGTCCTCATTTTATACGGCTACGGGCAGTAATTCGGCAAGGTTATTGCGGCAGAGCGAGTGTGCTCGGCTGAAGTCCTGTCGGGGGGAGGTGCTGTTGGGCGGCGAGGTATACTTCTGTTGCCGAATTTACCACCGACTGCTTCAGGGATTCTTGTTTTTTCGTTTTCTCCAGGTCCTCCGGCGAATTCTTCTGGTTATGCAGCGCGGCGTCTACGTCGTGCAGGATCGCCGAATTTACACTTTCGACGGTCCATCGATTGCGAATGCCCATGGCGGCAGACATTACTCGCTTTATCTGCTCGATGCTCGAGTCCTCGTCCGAGTTTAATTCCTGCGCGAGATTTTCAAGTTCTGCCTGCAGTTTTGGCCGAACCTTCCGGCCGAATTGCTCTCCGTCTGAGGGAATTGCCGGAGTCTGTTGGATTTGCGCAAGCAGGGAGCGCAATTCCTCAATGCCCTCCGCCTTCACTTCTGCTGTCGGTTTTTTGGGAGCAAATGCGAGGACAGCCTGAAATCGTTTTGCGATTTCCGCAATTTGCGTGGAGGCTTCCTCGGGTGAAAGGTCTTTGTGCCGCGAAAAGTCGTTCAATCGCGCGTAAATCGCATCCACGTCGTCCGAAAAATGATTTATGGGAAGGACCAGATTCTTCCGGATCTTCTCCAGTGCGTTTTCGAAACTTTGAACCTGTGCCCGATAAACCTCCGGAACATTTTCCTGTTTGGTGATTTCCGCTCCATTGGTGGCGACTTCGGGAGCCACCGTTGTGCCAGAAGGCGTATTCCCGACAGAGCCAGATTGCACAGGGGTTGGAGGATTGGTGACCGAAGTCCCGGTGTGTTGCCGAAAGCTGTGTCCCAGCCACAGAGACAAACCCGCGAGGCAAATGATCGCAGCAACCACCAATCCAGCAAAAAGCGGTGTTTTTTGGGGGCGCTTGCCGGGCTGATCATCATCACCGACCTCAAGCGCCCGGGCAAATGAGGTAAAATCCGCGAATCGCTCCGCAGGGCGTTCGTCCACGGCACGGCGGATCACTTGATGCAAGCGTAGCCACTCCCGCCTGCCCACTTCAGGCAAAGATTCTTCCCCCTGCGGGGGCCATCGAAATGCGTTCCGGGCTATCTTGTCGGGATGATTGCCGGTCAGGAGCGTGTAAAGAGTGGTCGCAGCCCCATACATGTCCGGATGCCCGCCGCTCTCCACATACCAGCTCGGGGCTGAATATCCTGGGGTGCCGGGCCGGGAAAGATTGTGGGAATCCTCCTTTAGCAGGCTGATGTCCCCGAGGCAGGGGGTGCCGCCCAAGAAGAGAATATTTTCTGGTTTCACGTCCCGGTGGACGAGCTTCGCATCGGAAAGAAGCTGGAGGGCATGAAGTATAGGAGTGAAGTATCCCTTGATTTCACCGCTCGTGAGCCAAGTTGGGTTGCCCCTGCTTCCTTCGATGATGCCAGCCAGCGTCCAAGGACGCCAATCCGAGCTTTGTGGATCTGCCGCTCCATACCCATCCGCCAACGGCATGATGTAAAAAAGCCCGTCACTTATGCGGTTCACATGCTCGATGGGCATGATGGACGGCGAGCGGAGCTGACCGGCCGCCGTCCGATAACTGACCAAAGCGTCAAATTCCTTGTTGAGCCGTGTCGGATCTGCCGCCGGAATGAACTTCAACGCGCGAAAATCACTTAGAGCTTCGGATTGGCAAAGCCAGACTTGGCCGAAGCCACCGGAACCAATCAGACGTATGATGCGGTAGCCGTCGAGGGATTCACCGGGAGAGAGCATTCTTTCGATATATTCCGCCATGTCCCGCGTGCCAAGAATTCCCCTCGATCATTTTCTGCGAGAGATTTTCACTCTCGCTCCGAATACCTCTGTGATGACACATCTCAAATCACGACTGGTCCTCCCTAGCCTGCTGGCAATTCTCTTGGGAAATGCTGTCCGATGCCTGGCCTCGGAAGCCTCCACCGACAAAATCGAGGATGGCAAAGCCGCCAGCGTCTCCAGCGGGACGACGATTGATTCGCGTCTTCAAAAGATCGTCGAGGATGAACTCGGAAGGTCTGCGGCAGAGGTCTATCCGCAGAAAATCATCGCCATTTTTGCTGATCCGAATACCGGGAGAATTCTGGCGATGGCCAGCCGCCACGAACGATCCGCCGAACCTGGGCATGAGTCTTATGAACAGGCATCCAACGATGCGATTTCATTCTGCTTCGGGCCAGGCAGCACATTCAAAATGGTGGCCTGCGCCGGGTTCCTGAAGGAAGGACTTGGAGACGAGGACACCAAGATTTTTTGTGAAAACGGCTCGTTCGCCTGCAAGGGCAAGACGATCAAGGATCACAAGCCATACGGCGATCTGACTCCACTTGAGATCCTTGTGAA
>QYQL01000042.1 GCA_007280915.1 Verrucomicrobiaceae bacterium
GGCCATTGCTGATCAGTATTTTTCTTCATGGTGCTGGTTGGTTCGAAACGTTCATTTCAAACAGGCGGCGCGAAAGCGCCGCCCTGTCAACCAGCACTACTTCATTTTTTAAATTCTAACGGAAAAAAATTCCCTTCCCAGCTTGGCGGCACCGTTGCTTCGGAACACGAACCCTTGGCCACCGGTTTTCGTCAGGGTTCCGCTGATGTCCAAAGTCCGGCTGGCTCCCGAAGATGTGGCGGTAATGCCGCTCGTTGTCGAGTTCGAACTCCAGTTCGTCAAGGTCGGACTGGCATCCAGGGCCAAGACTCCGCCTGTGACTGTATCCACAATCACGCTGGCACCGGACCCGGGCACTCCGGAGGGACTCCAGTTGCCGGCTGTGTTCCAGAGGGAAGTGGTTCCGTTCCATGTGGATTGTCCGAAGGACAGGCTTGAGGCCGCGATGAGCAGGGCTGCGGGAAGCAAGGTCCGCAGCCTGTGATGAGGATGTGTTGTCTTCATGGGATATTTTTGGTGTGTGTTGTGGTTGAGGTGTATCTGACTGGACCAAAAATACCCGAACGGAGAGGCCCGATCAACGGCTCGTTGCAGGAATAAATTTATACGTAAAATATCCGATGCCCCGCATGGCAAAAGGATCCAATACAACGGGAATTCTTCACGCTCAAACCCCGTTTTCTCTGCGGACACTGCGTCTTGCGTGAGGAATCGTTTGGAGTGCCAGTGTTCTTCATTGTTGGGCGCCATGGATCTCCGCGCGGATGCGCTGGTTCGACCCGGCTTCGAATTTTTTCCATGCGGTGATTTGATCGAGCGTCACGGTGTCGTCCTTGGGGATCTCTCCATAGTGCGGGTATTGGTCGAACTTGGCGGCTCCGAGCGCACGAGGGTCCCCGGTGCCGACGAGGTAGTCGTCCATGCGCTTTTTGAGGGCGTCCAGAGCGCCGGCATGAGCCGGGTCGGCGGCGAGGTTCTTCAACTCCCAGGGGTCGTTGCGGACATCGTAGAGCTCCCACTGCGGCCGGGGGCCGAATGCGAGGAGCGACTTGGGGAGAATCTCCGGATTGGAAAAGAGACGCATCAGGGGTTCATAGTGAAATCCTTTTTCGCGGATCTCCGCCTCCTTGGCAGGTGGAGGCGTCGGGGTGTTCCAGAAATCATCGCGACGGTTGCTTTTGGGATCGGCGTCATTGCGGATCAGCAAGTATTCGTCGGTCCGGATGGCGCGCATCGGGTAGCAGGTGTCATGGCGCTCGATCCCGACCACCACAAAATCCCGGGTCGGATCAACCCGTCCTTCCGCATCGGATTTGATGATCGGGACGAGGCTGCGGGCGGTCATTTCCTTCGGCGGGGTGATCCCGGCCAGCTCGATCAGGGTGGGGGCTACGTCCGCTAGATTGACGAAGTCGGTGACCGTGCGGCCACCCTTGGCCTTGCCTTTCCACATCAGTGCGAAAGGCATCCGCGTCCCGGGGTCGTAGAGGTCGCCCTTGGCGCGCGGTGCTCCCATCCCGTTGTCGGAGGTGACAATGACGACGGTATTTTCGAGTTCGCCGGTGCTTGCGAGGTGATCGAGCATCTTGACCAGATGCGCATCCAGCCATTCGATTTCATCGTAGTAGTCGAGGAAGCTGTGGCGGGTGCCCGGGGTGTCGACGAGGTATGGGGGGGAAGGACGACATCGGACAGTTTTTTTCCGCCGGCGACACCACGGCCGAAGTGCTGCGGCAGGTGAGGTTCGCGGACACCGACCCAGAAGCTGAACGGTTGTCCCTCCTGCCGATCCTTCAGGAAGCTTTACGACCGGGTCTCCATTGAAGCCGGTGTGGGGGAACGATTGGTCAGCACAAACAAGAAGTTCGGCTTCTTCGACGAGGCATCGCCAGGCCCGGCCGCGTGAGCCAGCCCGGCGGCAATCGCACAAATCCATAGTGCTGCAACGACCGTCCCGCGGTTCGCGAAGATCCGGGGCAGGGCTGTCGGCAAGGCGAGAGGGTTGAAGAGGCGGTTTTTCATGGATGAATACATAGAGTCAGTTTTGAGTTCTTGGGTCAGGCGTTTCGGGAAAGCCTGGTGGAAAGGGTTCGATGGCGGTCACGCCAAGAGGGCCTTTAAAAAGAAAGGCAGCGGGTTTTTCTCTCGGCTCGCCAAGGTGGGTGTCCTTCACAGTGAGGCGGGTGACATTGGAAAGGTAAAATCCCAGCTTCGACCAATTTTCGATTTTATTGCCTTCCAGGGTGATGTCGTGATGGAAGTTGGGGTCATCCGAAACCGGCTTCCTTTTGACGTTCTGGGAATAGATGCTGATCTGGGCCTGGCAGGGGTCGATGTGGAAGAGTTCATCAAATCCGCAATTGACGATTTCGTTGTTGCGGATGACCAGCCGGGCCGCCTGAAGCCCTTCAGGCCAGGCAGGCTCGTCGGAGATGTAAATGCCCGATGCGCTCACTCCGTCGATCCGGTTTCCTTCGACCAGCCCGTCGGCGGCTTTGAGGAACATGCCATAGCGGCGGGAATTTGAGATCCGGTTATTGCGGACGACAAAGTTGCCGCCGATGCCCGTGTTATAGACTTGGGTGTTTCCCTTCTCCGAGCCTGCCGTCAGCCCCCCGGTCTCAATCGGTTGTTTCAGCACAACCTGACCTGTGGCGCTGCTGATCCGCTCGACTTCCGATTCGCCAACCAACCGGCCCGTTTGGGGATTCAGAAAGGCGAGCCGCTCTCCCGGTTGAATTTGCTCATTTTTCAGCGGGGCAAAGTCGCCTTTGGCTGTGTCATTCAGGTGCACCGAGCCGAGGATCAATTCCGTGGGGGAAATGACCTGCCGGATGAAAACCGGCCGACCATTGTAAATGCAAATGACGTCGTCTCCAATCCCTTCGAAAACGCAATCTTCCACCCAGGGGCCACCCCCGCGGCTCCCGTAAATGTGGATGACGTCCGCATTGCCACCCTTCCAGCGACCCGGTTTGATGAGCGCCTTGCATCCCAGGATATTGATGCAGTCGTTATAGGTTCCGGTGTATTGTCCGCCCCCGGAGGCGAATGTCGTAATCCCCTGCATCGTGACTTGTCGGCAGTAATCAAAGTTCGCAACAGGAATGTCATTGCGTGCAAATACGGAGAAGCGCCCCCCGACACTCAGATCATGCTCCCAGCCAGGATGCAGGTCGATGAAAGGCAAGCGATAAACACCGTCCGCCAGTTTTTCGGCTGTTTTGTAGAGGAAGAAGTTTCGGGCACCATCGCGCAAACGGCCCGGGATGTTCGGGTCGAGCGGGACACACATATTGATTTTCTTGCCGTTGAAAAATTGGGGGTCGTCCAAGGTGGGATACCCCTCTGCGATCGCGAAGTCGATCTGAGGAGGATCGGCCTGGATTCTTTGGATAGTTCCTTGGGTAAATGGCAGGGGATCGTAGTCGATGAGCAAATCCCGGACGATCACACTCTCGCATCGTTTAAAATTAAAGATGCCCTGTGTGGGATCCGTTTGGAGAAGCAATGCCCCTGCCCCGTCAATGACCGTGTCTTTCAAGCCGTCAAGCAAAAAAGAGCGTCCCTGCTCGCCGGGAGATTTGGAGATGCTGATCCGGTAGGTGCCTTTGGAAAATTGAACCTTGCAGGGAACTCTGCAGATCTTGGCGGCATCGAAAGCAGACTGAATGGCTTGGGTGTCGTCCTGATTGTCGTCAGGTTTCGCCCCGAAGTCCGCAACATCTATCGTCTGAGTAAGCGGCAATTTGGTGAGCGGGAGCGGACGCGGGAACCATTCGCCGGATTTATTGCCGGGGAAAGAAGTGGTCCAGTTCATCGGGGGCTTGCCAGCCGCAGTAGTGGGTGTCGCAGGGGATGTGGAAGTCGTTGAAGTCTCCGTGGTCGTCCGGGATTTTTTCTCACAGCCGGTCAGGCCGGACAAGGCCAAGGCGACGACGAGGGGCAATGCGATCAGTGAGGCTGGGATTGGTGGTTTCATAGGGAAGATCACTTGCGGGGATAGGCAACCATCGTTCAGGAAAACTGACAGGCTCACGGCCAGGAGTTGATTGGGGCATCGCTGGATTGGTGGAACGCACAGTGTGAGCGACCCAGGAAGCCGCCCGGCTGGAAAAACTCCACTTCGGGGCACCGGGGTGGCAGCGTGACTTCGGCAAGGAAACCGTCCTCGCGCACGGACCACGCGACCTGAACGACGCCATGTCGGGTCGGGACACTCCCCTGTGCCATGGACATTCCGCAGGGATTGGGGGCAAAAATTAGTTTGCCATCCGGGGTTTCCTGGCGGATGCCGAGCACATGGCGGCTGATCCATGCGGTCGGGGCCGCTGACCAGGCATGGCAGAGGCTTCGCGGACGTGCGGCCCAGAATCCATCGCGGTAGGTCCCGCCGGTCTGCCATTCCTCCCAGAACGTGGTGGCTCCCGCAGCGATCATCTTCCCCCATTTCTCCCGGATCAAACCCAGCCCTTCGGCGGCCATGCCGGCCGAGCCCAACGCCTCCAGCAAATAAAATGAAAAGAAGGGCGAGGTTTCGGCGAGAGTCTTGTTCTCAAGTGTCCGTTCCAGCAGTCCGCAATTGTCCACTTGGGAAAGACCCGACAGCACGGCGAGTGCCTGGGTGTGCTGAGAATACCGGCTTCCGTCAACGGGATCATCCGGAGACACGCAATCGCGATAAAATTCATATTCCTCCGACCAGAACATCCGGTGAAAAATTTTCCCGATGCGATCAGCGGCGCGGGCAGACCGGTCCGCCGACACCGTGTGCCCGAGCCACCGGTTCAATCGCTCCAAGCAGCGCAGCGCCAAATAGTAAATGGCATTGAGCGGCGCAACACAGCCGGCCCTCCCGAGGGGAGCCCAGTCGATCAGCACCCACCCCGGAATGTTTTCGATCAAACCGTCGCCATTCACGAAGGGCTCGAAAAAGGCCGCCAGCTTTTCGGCATGTGGCAGCATTCCCGCCACCCACGTGCGGTCATCGTCCCAGAGCGCGACATCATGCAGCGCGACCAGCCACCACAACGAATAATCGACGATATCGAGTCTTTCGTTTTCCGGGTTGGAAATCGACGGGATGAATCCGTTTTCATACTGACTGTGGGCGAAGTCCTCCACGAATTTCCGCATGATGCGCGGATCGCCGAATGCGCTTTGAATAACCAGGAGTTGAACCCGACCAT
This sequence comes from Verrucomicrobiaceae bacterium, assembly GCA_007280915.1. GTDB lineage: Bacteria > Verrucomicrobiota > Verrucomicrobiia > Chthoniobacterales > Terrimicrobiaceae > QYQL01. Next base: position 5,190 of record QYQL01000042.1, read on the forward strand.
CCCCCAGCCACTGGACCTGCTCCCGCCAAGGGCAATCCATCAGACGGTCATGCAGGCAGAGTTGCTGGGTGTAGGTGCCGGTCTCCCAGATCTTTTCGATCAGGTGCTCATCGCATTCAAGGCGGCCCAAAAGTTCGACCGGATAAGTACAAAACTCCGCGCCCACGCCATGAACAAGGAGGGGACGGATCATGTTCCGGAAGGTTAATTGGAGATACCGGAAGCCTTTCCAATCATACACCCGATGCCGTTGCCGTCCTTCCCGAAGGATATACCGGTCGGCGTAATGCGTTCCCTGCCGCATCGCCTGCACCCGACCTGCAGTGATCAACTCGCCATATGCCAGATCGACCATGGCTCCGTCAGTCCCCTCGACATCCAGCCATGCGTAACCGTTGATTTCCCGGCCAAAATCGAAAATAACCGTTGCACAGCGCCGCTCTGCTTGGCTGAGGTCATCGACAAAAGGCTGAGTGATCTCCATCCTCCCCTCCCGGCCTTCAAGCAAATTCCCTGCCCCGGAAACAAAAGTAAGCGATGGCTCCTCGGGGACATCCTGCAAAAGTGAACCCGCCAGGCTTTGGTAGGACTGATTATTCCACATTTGTGGAAAATGTTCCTGATCCACCACTTCCGCGATCCGAAAGACAGAAGCAGGTCTGAGATCGAACTCCTTCACTTGTGGAATGCCTCTTGGAATTTCCCGACCGGCCCATGGTGAAGGAACCTCACTCGCCTGCGGCCAGTGCGAGTCATCATATCCCCAGTGCTGCCAGGATTCCTCCTTCCGCCCATCGTAGATCTCCTGCGGACCATACATGAGATTCCGCCGGAACGACGGCAACTGGAATGCTTCATCCAAGGACATCTTCCATGTCGTATCGCTTTCCAAATCCACTCCCACTCCTTTGAGGGAACACCAGAACGCCGGATCAGGGCAAAACGCATGGGCGGTAAAGTAGCGGAAGTGAATCAACTGCACTGCGAGCAAGTTGTCGCCCTCCTGCAGGTGGCTGCTCACGTCGATCTCGTCGACCCGTTTCACAGCGGTGCCGGAATGGGCCGGGCCGCTCAGGATCGGCACCCCATTCAACCATAGCCGATACCGTCCGGAGCAGGTGGCGCGCAGCATGCAGGGCGAGGCATCACGGCTAGTGAGAAATGATTTTCTTGTCCGGAGGAAAACTTCCTTCGCTTTTTCCAAGTCTGCGAACCAGATGGCGCTCATATCTTGGAACGAGGCACCGTCTCCTCAGGGCCGATCATCTCCTCTTGATTCAGATAAACGGCATCCTGGGGCCACATGAGGCCCTCTGCCGGGAGAGGCACGTCCCCGACGAGCAGGGGATCGCCGGTGTGCACCATCCATTCGTGGAGCCGTAAGCGCAGATTTTCCAGCACGGCGAGCATCTCCGGTTGGCCCGCAAGGTTGTTGCCTTCCTGGGGGTCCAGCAGAAGATCGTAAAGTCGTTCCTCCGGGAGGCGCTGCGTTCTCCAGTCGGTGCTATCGAGCCAAAGCGATTTCGGCGGGGAATCATCGCAATTTGTCAGGACCGGGTGCCGAAATTTCGAGTCGAAGCGTCGGATGTATTTCCAGCGGTACGTGCGAACCGCGCGCTGGGGCTCGTAGGAAGCATGGTAGGTCACCTCTGCGAAGATTTCCTCGTGAATCTCCTCCTGCACGCCCCGCAGGAGAGGCATCAACGATCGGCCCTGGAGCCATGCCGGACGCCCGATTCCGAGCAACTCGCAGACGGTCGGGAAGATGTCCATGTGAGTGACCATGGCATCGCAGATCTTTCCACCCGAAAAGCCGAAAGGCCCACGTAAAATCAGATAGACCCCGGTGCCGTGATCGGTCAACTGGCATTTCATCGCCGGCATCGCAAGGCCGTGATCGGTGGTGGCGATGACGAGGGTGTTTTCCGCCAACCCCGAGGCATCGAGGGCATCCAGAATGCGCCCGATGTTGCCATCCAGAATGCGCGCGTCGGACTTGAAGCCGGCCATATCCGCACGATTCCCGGGTGTGTCCGGAAGGGGAGGTGGCACGCTCGTGTAGCGGGGGTCATCGCGGGAGTCATTCCCGGAAAACTCCCGGTGCGTTTCAAAAAAGCCGACGGAGAGGAAAAACGGCTTCTCCTGCTCGCGGTGCAGATACTCCATGGCCCGGGAGGTGATTTCCCCTCCGCCCAATCCCTCCAGCGGAAGAATCTCGTGGTATCCGATGTTTTGCTCCAACTCCTTCGGCGCGATATGCTGAATCCCGCAGAGGGCGGAGGTGTAGCCCGCCTGATGCAGCGTATGGATGAGGTGCTGCCGATAGTCGTTCAACTTCCATCCAAGGTGTGCCAGCCCGAGCATTCCGTTGCTGTGCGGTGCCATGCCGGTGAGAAGCCCCGAACGGCTCGGCGAGCAGGTGGGTGCCACGCAAAAAGCTTTCCGGAAGAGAATTCCTTCCCCCGCCAACCGTTGCAAATGCGGTGTGGCCACCGGATGCCCATACGGCTCGATCCAGCGACCGGTGTCATGCGAATGAATGTAGAGAATGTTCGGGCGATTCACTTTTTTCTTTTGTTTGCAGGTGTTCCGGCGCGATGTCGACCGCATTCGGAAGCTCGTCCCTCTTCCGTTGGACTGACTGGCCCGGCCCGCATCGGGCCGTGCCGCAATCGGCGAACTCGAAACAGGCATCCTGCGAATTATCGATGTCGGAGGAAACCCAGATATCGTCGTTGGTGATCCGGACGAAAAAAGACTGCCCTTTCCGCTGGAATCGGAATACCAGAGAGCTCCAATGGGACGGCAGATTCGGGGACAGGCATATCATCTCGCCCTTCACGCTGAGACCTGCAAAGCCAAAGGCCACTGTCATCCAGGCCCCTCCGTTGGCGGCCGGGTGAGTGCCTCCGATATACAAATCCCCAACAAACTGTCTGGACGCGCCAGTCAGGTCTACGGTCGCGGTTTTCATGAAATAGGGGTAGGCCAGATCCGGCCTGCCGATATGCGCGGCCAGCATCGCATACGCGCAAGCGCTCAATGAAGACCCGTGTTCCGTCCGGGCCTCGTAATATTCCCAGTTCCGCTTTTTGACCTCCATGGGAAAGTCATTCGGGAACAGGTTCAGCATCAACACCACATCCGCCTGCTTCAGAATTCGGGTGGTTGTGGCAAGGCCGCTGCCGCCGCCGAGGTATTCATTCGGATGGAGCATCCGGCTTTTGAGATCCTTCACCGCCACATCTTCCAAGGAAAGGTATCCGTCGAATTGGGGGATGATGCCGGTCTCCGGCTCCGGTTGGGGATGATAGATGTTGTCCTTCATTTCCCGCCATCTATCCAGTTCACCGGCAAAGCCGAGCCTCACCTCAAGTTCCTGATGTTCCGCCGGGAACCGATCCAGCACAAGCTCAAGAATTTTCAACGTTGTCTCCAGAGCACACTTCGCCATGCGGTTCGTGTAGGCGTTATTGTGGACCCGCTCATGGTATTCATCCGGACCGACCACATCAAGCAATTCATAACGCTCCCGATCCAACTTATAGCAGGCGTAGGAATAAAAAAACCGCGCGCATTCGACCGCCACCTCGGCAGCCCCTTCCAAGAGGATTGAAAAATCCCCGGTCCACTCGAAATACTGGCGGATTGCATGGACGATATCCGCACTGACGTGAATCTGCTTGTCGCGAAAATGCGTGCGGAGAGGGCGATTGGTGAGCAAGTCGTTCACGTTAAAATCCGAGCAGGCATCATCGCCGGTCTCCTGACTTTCCCATGCATAAAAGGCTCCGCGAAACCCATACTCCCGGGCTTTCCTCCTCGCGCCGTCCAGGGTGCGATGACGGTAGAGAATCAGGTTCCTCGCAACACGGGGATCAGTCAGCGCAAAAACCGGAGTCATATACATCTCGGTGTCCCAGAACACGGCACCCTTGTAAACTTGGCCGGACAGGCCCCTAGCCGGGATCGAGACGCCGTTGGAGTGCCGCGGGGCTGTCAATTGCAGTTGGTAGAGGCTATAACGAATCGCAAACTGCGCCTCATTGTCGCCGTCAATCTCCATGTCGCAGTTTTGCCAAATCATGCTCCACCGGTCGGAGTGCGCTCCTTTCAATTTTTCGTAACGGGCTTGAGATGACTTGCGGACCAGCGAGATCGCGGCCTGATCGGGACTTCCTCCGGGTGTATCCAGCGATGTGAAAACTGAAACGTATTTGAAAAAGACGTATTTCCTGCCGAGCTCTGCCTGGAATCGGAATTCCCGGAAACCTCCGTTCCACATGATCTCTGCGGATGGTGGAAGTGCCGGAAAATCCAACTTTTCGCAAATGACGACCTCCGTGCCGAGTTCGCCGGTTGTGGCCCTCACCACAAGTTGGTCTCCATTCTGCTCGTACGTGATTCCCCGCAGATGCGGGCCGTTGATGTCCCAGACATCGCCATCCACGCCGGTTCGTATTGCCAAGGATCCTCCTGCGGAGCAGACGACCGCATATTTCATGCACAGCAGATGAGGCTCATCCTGCGAGGCAAACCGCTCCGCTTCCACATCGACCCTGGCATCCCCGCATGCAAAAGTCGTCTTCCGATGGTGAACGGCAGCATACAAGTCCAGCGTCTGCTTGTGGCTGATGACCGGAGCCGACAGGACGGACAGTTCCTGCCCGCAAAAGCTAACCGTGGTGGAGAGCCCGTTCGGCGCGTTCACCGGCTCGCGCCACCGGTCCTCGAATTGGTCATAGACCCCATTGAGGATGCAGGCGGTTTGCTCCGCCTTCCCGAACTCTTCCAGTGTTCCCCGGTATCCAAAATATCCGTTTCCGGTCATGAACCGGTTGCCATTCAGAACTATGTCGTTTTTTTGAAAAGTGTTTTGGGAATACGTCCACATAAAATCTTTTATTCACCGGAAATCCAGTTGGTGGCGTTCGGCGGTCTTTGGGTTCACAACGCATTGATCTGTTGGCCGCTGGCGTAGGTCACATGCCCATCGAACCAGGCAACGTTCGCTCCTCTCCCTTGGCGATTCGCCGCGACTCTCTGTGTCGGCACCCCTCCTTCGATTCTCAGATGCCTCCTGTCGTCATTGCCTCGCCGCTCTCTGCGGTGTGGGAACAGTCCCTTCAAGATGGATGATGTCATTGTATTCCAGCTTGATGACCGTCATCAGCGAATCCCGTTTTTTCGGAGCGGAAATCAGAAAATCGCCGGGCTGATAAGGAGGAACGCCTCCCAACTGCCGCCAAACCGACTCTTCCCCCGTCGAAACCACAGAGACCCTCTTCGGCACGCTGACAACTCCGCGGAGCAAGATGCCGCCTTCGGGCATGGCCGGCACAAAGAGATATAGTGTTTTTCCGTCCATCGAAACGGTGCTCGGTCCATGGAAACGAGTGAAGGATATCCCCGCCTGTTCGCCTCCGAACGTGGGAGAGATCGCCTCCTGGTTGCGCTTGATCCAAGCTCCCAGATCAAGCAGCGGACCGGTTGCTTCTTCCGGCAGGGATCCGTCCGCTTTCGGCGCGATGTTCAGCAGCAGGTTGCCTCCGCGGCTGATGACATCGGCGAAGATCTGCACCAGCACATCCGCCGGTTTCCACTGTGTGTCCGTGGGGCAGTAGGCCCAATGCTCGTTGCTTGTCAGGCAAAGTTCCCAGAGCCCGGTAGGGGTTCGCGCCGGAACCGCCCGCTCGGGCGTATTGTAACAAAAAACCCCTTTCTTGACCGGCCATGTGTGTCGGCCGAGAAGCATGTTTGGATTGGTTGCAGTGAGCTTTTCCGTGATCTGCGCCCCATCCCACTCTTCTGCAGTGCGCTCCCATCCGCCGTCAAACCACCAGATGTCCGGATTGTACTCCAACAGTTCGTCGAGTTGGCCATTCATAAACTTCAGATACTTCGCCCAGCGTGCGGGATCGTCCTTTTCCCCATAGGAATAGGGGAGGTTTTTCCGGCTGTCCGTGCTTCCTGCGGGCGGCTCCATACTGGGGTAATCGGGATGATGCCAATCGGCGATTGAAAAATAGAAACCCGGGTGGATGTCGGCGGCGCGCATGGCGGCGATCCAAGGCTTGATCAAATCGCGCGCGGCGGGAGAACTGCCGGCCGCATCCAATCCGTCCGGCACTTTCGTGTCCCACAAGGCGAAACCGTCATGGTGCTTGGTGGTGATAATGGCGTATTTTGCACCGGCTTCCCGGAAAATTTCCGCCCATTTCACCGGGTCGTAGTTCTGTGCTCCGAACCCCTTCATCTGGGCGAAATATTTGTCGTAGGAAACCCCGTGAGGACTCTCCGGGGGATGGTTGAACGGCCAGGACACCTCCACTCCATCGACGGCGTATATTCCCCAGTGCAGAAAAACGCCCAGTTTGGCCTGGTAAAACCAATTGATGGCGGGATCGATCCGCGGCAGATTGATGGGGTTGCCGGATTGCGAATCTCCGGCATGGAGGGAACCGGCAAACAGGAGCACGCAGGCTAGGATTTTTTTTATGCCGATCGTTTCACCCACTCCGAGTTTATCGGTGTTGGTAGCGGCAGCGGACAGCGGTCGGAAAGAAAAAACAGGGAAACAGGATGGAAGATGCATGACACCGGAATCATGGCAAAGTGCCTGACGCGGCTCAACAGGCATTTGGCAGAAATATATTTTACGTAGAATTTGTTTCCAGCGCAAAACTGTTTGCTCCGCCGATTTTTCGAGTATTGAATTCCCAACCTTATGAACAAGCGCTCACTCTTTTCCTTTCCTCATAGAATGCTGCCGTTGGTTTCCGCTGTCTTCTGGCTTCACATGTCCGCGCACGGGGCGGATTCCTCCGGCCCGCGGGACATCGTCCTCTGCGAGGCGGAAACACCCGCCGAGACAGCGGTCTATTACATCGACGACAAAAACAACACCGGAGTCGTTGCTGGGGGCCCGCGAGGGGTGATCATCCCCATCGACGAGACCCCGGATGCTTCGATCGCAGTGGGAGATCTCGGCGGCCCCGACATCGAGGGGAGAATGAGGAAGTTTTTCCTGATGTTCCGGCTTCCACCCAAAGCGGACAGGAAACTTTCCCAGGCCGTGCTGCGACTGCGGTTGGGGCACATCACGAATGAAAATCCGGAAAGCCCGCTGCCCCCTGTTGCATTGTATCATGCCGGAGAGTGGTTGGATGAAAAGTGGGATGCGGATACGGATTTTCACGGCCTTGGCGTGGCCAATTTTGGTGACACGGACCTTTTTTCGGAAAAGATTAATGTTTGTGACGCCGCAACAAAACCCGGTTTCGTGACTCTGGATGTGACAAAAATGATCCAGTCTGACTACGAGAGGGCATCGACGCCGGTTGCTGTGTTCCGTCTCGAAATCTCGGACCCCGACAAGGTCCTGAACATCCTCGATCAGACTTCCAACAACTACAATTTTTTCGGCCCCGGACAATCCCCCGACACAGCACCCGCCTTGCAGTTGTCTTTTGAATGAATTTCTTTCTGAAATAGTTCGGCGGGAAGTCCCTCGCTGTTTTTGCAGGGGTGACCGGCGGTTCGATCCAATCCGACCAAGCATAACGCACGGAAACCGGCTCGTGAATGAAAACACAGGCTGCATCAACAGATTCCCTTGGCGAAGCAGGAAGGGAAGCTACGGAGCGAAAGGTGCTGAAATCAATGAGAAGATTCATGGCTGCTATGCCCTTGATGTTAGGGATGATGAAATTATTACTAACTTGAATTCTGCTTCTCTGATATCTGCCAACTTCCACGTAATGGCCAAACCCATCGGTCCGGTCTGCAATCTGGATTGTACGTATTGTTACTACCTGGAGAAAGAGAAACTGTTTCCCAAGGGAGAGAATTTTCGGATGAAACCGGAGGTATTGGAATCCTACATCCGGCAGTATGCGGAGTCGCAGGGCACTTCGGAAATCACATTCACTTGGCAGGGAGGGGAACCAACACTACTCGGGGTTGATTATTTCCGGAAGATTGTGACCTTGGAAAAGAAGTATGCTGGCGGGAGGCCAGTTCACAATGCGCTTCAGACCAATGGAACCCGGCTTGACCACGAATGGTGCCATTTTTTTCGGGAGAACCATTTCCTTGTCGGTCTGAGCATTGACGGTCCTCGCGCTCTCCACGACACCTACCGTGTGGACAAGGGGCGAAAACCGACATACGATCGCATGATGCACGGACTCGACCTCCTGAAGAAACACGGGGTGGAGTTCAATACCCTTACCGTAGTCAATGCCAGTAATGTCAAACATCCGCTATTAGTGTACGATTTCTTGCGTGAAACGGGCTCCGGGTACATACAGTTCCTCCCCCTTGTGGAACGCCTATCAATGAAGGGCGACGGCAAGCACAGACTGGATTTTGCCGAACCGTCGGAACCCGGTCAATTGCCATCGTCAGTGATCAGGTGGAGTGTGAATGCTGAGCTTTACGGAGATTTTCTCGTCCAAATCTTCGATCAATGGGTCCGCCGGGATGTGGGCAAAGTCTTTGTCCAGTTGTTCGATGTGTCGCTCGGTATCTGGGCGGGAAAGGGAGCCGGGCTCTGCCTCTTTTTGGAGGATTGTGGACAGGCAATGGCCTTGGAGCACAACGGTGATCTCTTTTCCTGCGACCATTTTGTCTATCCGAAATACCACCTTGGGAACATCATGAACGATTCCCTCAAGGATATGGCGGATTCCTTGCGCCAGAGAAGCTTCGGGCGGACAAAGTCACGTACGCTCCCCCAATACTGCTTGGAGTGCGAGGTGCGTTTTGCTTGCAACGGGGAATGTCCGACGCGACGCTTTATCAAGACTCCCGACGGGGAGGACGGACTCAACTACCTTTGCTCTGCCTACAAAAAATTCTTCCATCATGTGGATCCGTTTATGAAACAAATGACAGCGCTGCTCCATGCCAACCGGGCTCCGGCGGAAATAATGACGCGCTTTTAGCGTCTGCGAGTATCCTACTCTTGACAATACGCTATAGGAATCTATCTGGACGGTGGTTTTTTATTAGAGGCTGTCTGAAAATGAAAAGATTACGAATAGCGATTGATCATGACGCGGATCATGGCAAGGAAAACCCAAGCAGCGGCGCACTCCGGGGATCGTTCGTAGTCGCGGACCAAACGGCGATGCTGAACGACCCAAGCGAAAGTCCGCTCGACAACCCAGCGCTTGGGAAGGATGTGGAATCCGGAGTTTCCCGAGATTCTTTTGACGATCTCGACTTTGGTCGAGGATCGCTGACAAGAAACCCAGTTGGAGAACTCCGGGCCGCTGAATCCTCCGTCGGCCCAGATTTTGCCGAGTCGTTGAGCGCGAAGGATGGGCTGAAGAAGTTTCTTGGCTCCGGCTCGTTCGGGCACATTGGCAGGCGTGATGGCCACTCCCAGCAGCATGCCCAGAGTGTCGACGCAGACAAACCGCTTGCGGCCCTTGATTTTCTTTCCCGCATCATAACCGACCGGCCCGCCATGCCCATCGGAACGCACGCTTTGGCTGTCGATGATCCCCGCGCTGGGCATGCGCGTCAAGTTAAGCCAAAACCTCCCAAACATCGGAATAGTTCTGACGTTTTCGCTTGTCGTAGCAGCAATAGCGCACGAGGAGATATGCGCTTGCGCGCCGGCAACCGGGAGCGAGCGAAGGAAGTTCGCCGGGCCGACGGAGAGATACCGCAGGAACTTGTGGAAGACGAGCCTGCGTCGGGACCCTTGCCCCACTAACTTGACGCGCATGCGCGCTGGGGTTGTTGCTTCTACCGTCCAATCTCCGCACCATTTTGCGCAGACGGGCATTGATGGCCACCAGTATGCCCGAGCGAGACCAGGATCGAAAGTGGTGATAGACCGTTTTCCATGCCGGAAAATCTTTGGGCAGCAAGCGCCAGGGACGCCCACTTTTGAGCACAAACAACACCGCATTGAGCACCCGCCTCAAGCAGGTCCGGGGCCGGCCCAGACGCCTTGCCTTGGGAAGCATGGAAGAAAGGACATGCCACTGAAAGTCCGATACGCAGGTTGGATATTGAGCGATTTTCATCGCTCAAAAACCGCTGCGCGTAAGGGTTCCGGGCTTGCCTGCTTTTCAAAGTCAACTCCTTTTCAGTTCACTCTTCATTTTCAGACAGCCTCTTATTTCGAAAATCCCAAGAAGATACCGAATCCAGCCCGAACCAATATCTATTATGGCAGCAACTCGAAGCGGCAAAAACTATTGGCAAACGAGGGATCTCATATTACAAAACGCCCACTCCTCATCGCTCACATCGTTGGGGTATCCTGTCTTTCCCGAGCCTTCTTTGAACTTCTTTTCTGCCATCCCAAGCGTGATGTCTGCTCCCTCCTACAATGTACAGCTTTTTCCCGCTTCAAAGTGCCTAACAGGCTCTAGCTAGGGTCTGATCTTTTTTGCGGGAATCGACTTCGAGAACGATTCCACATGCCAATCGAGAAAAAGCGCATGGCATTTTCCCTGATGTGGAAAAAACACGAACTTTCCTATAGTATTCCAATCCGATGGCGGAGGCCAGCCCTGATCGACAATATCCTGGTCCTCGCCTGTGGAAAAAGTCGCGTATCCATCCACCAGATACACCGTCGAAGAGGGATATTCGAAGCTCTGGAGTCTCATTTCAGGCCATCCCCAACCAGGATTGGTGAAGGAATTTGCGGAATAAGTCATTACTCCAAAGCGATACTTTGCGGGGGTGGCGGGACAAGCGAGTTGCTTGTAGATTTCTGCGAGAATGGCTGGCGTCCATTGGGCTTCAGAACCGGTGTTACCAAGAATGGGGGCCAATCCTTGGATCCACCGTGGGCAGAAGGGGGTGAATGTGCTGTTTCCCCAAGTTAGGATTCGCCCATTGTTATCGTTGGCAAACTGTTGGGCCGCCGCTCCAAGGGCACGCAGATTGCCAATGCACTTGGCCGAATGCCCCGCCTGAATGCTCTTTTGCAGTGCCGGGTAACCAAGTGCGGCAAGCACGGCGAGAATCGCCACCACGGCCAGCAATTCCAGAAGAGTGAAGCCTAAGTTGCCGATACCACGATTCCTGATAGAAGGAACCAAGGGAGCATATTGCAAGGCGTCCATGGACGGGGAGTTCAAGGAGCCTTTAATCCTGCCGTCCGTGACACCGGGCGAAAGAGCCTCATACAAAGCGGAGAATCCAAGGGAGAGCTGCATTTGACGATCTGTACCCTACAGGGATGCGCGACCATATAAAATGGAGAAATATGAGGAGTTTGTTATACGTAAAATTAACCGGATGCTGGTGGACGGTTGTTGAGGCATCCGCAGTGGGACAAAATTGTAATTCTGGGCAACGGTTGTTTTTGTGAGTGTTCCGGGGCGTGCCCTTGATCCGAAATATCTCGAGCAGTTGGACGCGATGGTGGAGATGGGGAAGAGGGAGGGATTGAAGACGGCGTTCAAAATGACCGTCTATGATGTGAATCCCGCCAAGGAGGGGGAGATGTCCGGGTTCAAACAGCAGGACTGGATTGATCTCTACCTCGACAAGGACGGACGGCAGGACCTTTTCCTCAATGCATGGCGGCATGTATTCGAGCGCTACAAGGACAATCCGGCTGTGTTCGGCTATGACCTCGTGAACGAGCCCTGCGCCACCGAGGGAAGCAAGCAGATCTGGGAAGCCGAGCCGCGATTCAAGGACAGCGATACGTTTCAGCGCGAGTATTTCGTTCCGTTCTACAGGAAATTGATCGATGAATTGCACCGGGTCAGCCCGGCAGGCAAGTGGGCGCTTTTCCAACCGTATCATGTCCCGCCACCGGTGCACCGCGCCACCGACTTCCCCTGCCTGCCGCTGAGCGAGCCTTTGAATCGCGAAGGCATCGTCTTTGCGCCGCACTATTACAACGACGATCCGGCGCTTGCGCTGAAGCGCTACACGGCGGACGCAGAACTGAACGGTGCACCGATGATGTTTGGCGAATACGGCAAGGCGACCGTGGCCGGGACGGACCGCGATTTGACCGAACAGCAAGCCTATGAGAAAGTGTTGATCGACACGGTCACGGAGTTCGACAAGCGTGCCCTGGGCTGCGTGAAGGCATGGTGGTGCGGCAGCCGCGTTTTCAACAAGGCGTTGGAAGCGAAGCCGCATGCTGTGACGTGGGCGGTGTTCTATGGCGATTCTCCGTTCGGCGGCGCCGAGAGAAAATACATCATGGACGTCATCGTCCGTCCGCGCCCGCTGGCAATTGCCGGCGAGGTCAAAAGCTTCCATTTCGATTTTGCGACCCGCACGTTTGAAATGACGTTCATTCCCGGCAAAGGTTCCTCCGAGATCTTCGTGCCGGCGGACCGTCACTTTCCCGACGGGTTCCGGATCGTCTGCGGCGGCCTGACGCTTGCCTTTGCGCCCAAGTCTCCAACCGGCTTTGAAGTGGTGACCGATTCTGCCACGATCCCCGCGTCTGCTTTTCACTGGGATGCGGAGCGGAACCGTGTGCTGGTGGACAGCTGGGGCTCCGCTTCGGGAGAAAAAACTTTCAAAATTCTGCCAGGACTCCACGACTAAAAACACACCATGAAACTACCACCCCTACTCTGCATCCTCACGCTGCTTTGCGGTCCCGTCCTTGCCAAGGAAAGCAAGCCTTCCAAGCCGAACATCGTCTTCATCCTTGCCGACGACCTCGGGCTGGACGGCGTCGGCTGCTTCGGCTCGGACCGGTTCAAGGGAAAGACTCCGAATCTCGACAAGCTTGCGGAATCAGGACTGCGCTTCACGCAATGCTACGCGATGCCGCTGTGCGGTCCCTCGCGCTGCACGATCAACACCGGTCGATACGGGTTTCGCACAGGTGGCTCGACAAACCCCGCGGCGGGAAATCCCTCTTTCAAGGACGAGCCTTCCATCGCTCGAACCCTCAAGCAGGCGGGTTACGCCACGGGGATGGCGGGTAAGTGGAGACAGATGAGCGACACGCCGGGCGACTGGGGGTTCGACGAATGGCTCACCGACCCGATTGCCAGCGGGTGGTATTGGAAAAACACCTATACGAAAAACGGCGAGGAGATCACAACGCCGCAGGAAGTTTACTGCCCCGATGCCTGCCTGGAGTTCACTCTGGACTTCATGCGGCGGAACAAGGACAAGCCGTTCTACTTTTACTACCCGACGCATCTCATCCACGGGCCGATTCTGAAAACGCCGGACAGCAAGCCAGACACGAAGGACTTCTACGAGGACAACGTCGCATACCTTGACAAGCAGGTCGGGCAGATCGTTGCCGAGCTCGACAAACTCGGTCTTCGGGAGAATACGCTCATCGTGTTCACAGGAGACAACGGCACCGCACACTTCGGTGCCGCGCAATCTACTATCAACGGACGCAAAATCAACGGCATGAAGGGGACGCTGCTGGAAGGCGGAAGCCGTGTGCCCCTGATCGCCAACTGGAAAGGCACAACCCCTGCGGGCCGGGTGACAAACGATCTGGTGGATTTCAGTGATTTCTACGCGACCTTTGCCAGCTTGGCCGGGGCGAAGATGCCGGAGGGAGTTGCATTTGACAGCTACAGCTTTGCTCCTGAGTTGCTCGGCAAGAAAGGCGCGCCGCGCGAATGGGTCTTCGTGCAGCTTGGCCCGAAATGGTATGTCCGGGAGCAGGGATTCAAGCTCACCGAAAGCGGTGAACTCTTCGATATGAGCGATGCTCCGTTCGTCGAGAAGCCGGTCGCCGCAGACTCGACGGATCCCGGCGCCTCAGCCGCCCGCCAGCGCCTGCAGGCCGTGCTCGACAAGCTCAGCCCCGCCACAGGAAAAGTCGCACCTCCCGCACCGAAAAAAGACAAAAAAAAGAACCGTCCTCCAAAGGCAACTCCGGCGCAGGCTTAAGTATTGCTACTTGATGAAGCCCTGGATTTTGAGCCAGTAGAGGCAGTCGGCCGCCCAGGGAAGGATGACGCCATCGCGGCCGAGGCCCTGTCCGTGCTTTCCTTTTTGATAAATATGAAGATCAAAAGGGACCCCGGCCTTGCGCAGGGCGGCGGCGAATTCCAGGGAGTTTTCCACCTTCACTGCGCTGTCCTCCCAGGTGTGCCAGATAAACGTGGGAGGGGTGTCCTTGGTGACCTGCTTTTCGTTTGAAAGCAATTCGACGAGCTCGGGTGAGGGGTTATCTCCGAGCAGGCGTTGCTTGGATCCCAGGTGCGTCAACGGACCCATACTGATGACGGGATAGCACAGGATGCCAATGTCCGGCCGCGAACTGAACCGCTCGATCGGATCGGGATCTTCCGGCTTGCCCGCATCGAAGTGGGTGAGCAGTGTCGAGGCCAGATGCCCGCCCGCGCTGGAGCCCATGATGCCGACACGGGCTGGATCGATCTTCCACTCAGTGGCCTTGGACCGGGTAAGACGCACGGCCCGCGCCGCATCGTTGAGCATCGCGGGATGCCGGTAGCCTTTCGAGCCAAGCCGGTATTTTAGAACAATCCCGGCGACCCCGTTTTCCGCCAGCCACTCGGCATAACCGGCTCCCTCATGCGGGGCGAGTCCGCCATACCCTCCACCGGGGCAGATGACGATAGCCGCTCCCGTGGCTTTCTCCGGGGCAGGAAGATAGGTCGTGAGCGTTGGAATGTCCTGATCCGCCGTCCCGAGCGCGCCGGGTGCCCCGCTCGGCCACAACGGGATCGGGTCCAGCGGCGCGGCATGCAGGGAAAAAATGGCGGATAGGGCAAGCAGGAGAGGAGTGAGTTTCATATGGGCTGGGGAATTCAAAGCTCCGCGCGATGAGCAAACGAGCAGCTTGCATACTACAATCACGGTTTGTTGAAATCGAGCAGAAGCTTTTTCATGTCGGATACCGCCTGGAACAGGGCTGGGATGATCAGCGGAAAGTCCCGGGGAGCAGACGCGACATACGATCCAAGGTGGTTCATTGCGGTGGAAAGTGGAAACCTGCGCATTGGTCTCGCGTCTGCCGGTTTCGGGATGTTGACTTTGAATCTACGGAATTTTCCACGCACCCGAACACCCCGTGAAGCCTCTCCTTGCCTTCCTGATTTCAAGCTGCCTGCTTTCACCGGCTTTTGCTGAGATTGCTGGCGCGGAAAGCTTCACCTACAAGACGGCAGGTGATGTGAAACTGGAACTGTTTGTTTTCCAGCCGGCTGACCGGAAAACGGGAGAAAAACGGCCCGCAATCCTGCTTTTTCACGGTGGCGGCTGGCGCACTGGGGGGCCTTATGCGATGGCCCCACAGTGCCGCTATTTCGCGGAGCGCGGCATGGTGGCGATCGCCGTCCAATACCGGCTTGTTCCGCAGGTGACGATTGAAGGTTGTATCCGCGATGCGGTGTCCGCCGTGCGCTGGGTCCGGGCCAACGCCGAGCGGCTGGGGATTGATCCGGATCGGATTGCTGTCGGCGGGGGATCTGCCGGAGGGCATCTTGCGGCTGCAACGGGCATTTTGGAGGGGTTTGACGAACCCGGAGAGGACGCCAGCGCCCGCCCGGATGCCATGGTCCTCTTTTGCCCCGCCCTTGTGCTTGCGCCGGTCGAGGGCTTTCAGTGTGAGCTCGTGGGCGGCAGTGAGCGTCTGGAGAAACTGAAGAATATTCTGGGGCCAACTCCCGAAAAATTTTCCCCCTACCACCATATCCGGGAGGGGCTTCCTCCGGCGCTCATCATGCACGGGACCGCCGACATGACGGTTCCGTTTTCCACGTCCGAGCTGTTTTGTGCCGCGATGAAGAAGGCGGGAAACCAGTGCGACCTTGTGCCTTACCAGGACCGGAGTCATGCGTTTTTCAACCTCGCAAACAGCCCGGAGGATTTTGCCTCCACGCTGGAGGATTGCGACAAATTCTTCGTTTCGCTGGGCTGGTTGCAACCGCACCGGGTTGGCAAGAGCACCGAATCCCCAAGATAAAAGTCAGTGATCGATCGCGGGAATAGTCGTCGGATCCATTTCAGTATTGCCGATCACGCCGGCCAAAATCATATTGTTTCAGTCCGCTATGGAGATTGTCCCTGCGGGCGTTTTCTCCGATCCACCCCATGAAGATTCTCCTGTCCGTCGTGCTCGCGGTTGCTTGTTGTAGCGGTTTTGCCCTGGGTGCGGGAGAGTCCGATCCCTCCCGGAGTCCGGAGAAACCCACTGCACCATCCCCGCAGGCAAAGAATCCTGAAGACAAAATGGGTATGGCCTCCGCCCTGCCGGAGCCGACGGAGAGCAACGTCGCCTACGGTTCGCACGAGCGGCAGGTTCTTGACTTCTGGAAGGCGGATTCCGACAAGCCCACGCCGCTTCTTTTCTATATCCACGGCGGAAGCTGGCTTGTTGGAGACAAGCGCAAGATCGGTGAACTGCTCCGTTACGTTCCTGATGGAAAAGGCGGCAAGACGACCGCTCTCGAAAAATATCTCGCGGCCGGCATTTCGGTCGTCTCCATCAATTACCGCTATGTTTCGCAGGCGCAGGAAGCCGGGGTGAAGCCTCCTGTGAAGTGGCCGCTCGAGGATGCCGCCCGGGCATTGCAGCTGGTTCGCAGCAAGGCCGCCGCGTGGAACATTGATAAAAACCGCATCGCCGCCTCGGGCGGTTCGGCGGGAGCGTGTTCGAGTCTCTGGCTCGCATTCCATCCCGACATGGCCGATCCCAAGAGCGATGATCCTGTGGCTCACGAGTCCACCCGCCTGAGTTTTGCCGCCGTGCATGGTGCCCAGACAACCCTCGATCCGCAGCAGATGAAGGAATGGACGCCGAACAGCGGATACGGCGGACATGCGTTTGGATTCAACGGTGACAAGGAAAAGAAGATCTCATCGTTCCAGCAGTTTCTCGACAACCGCGAAGCCATCCTGCCTTGGATTGCGGAGTATTCGCCCATCGCTCTCGCCACGCCCGATGATCCCCCTGTCTTTCTCTACTACGCCGGTGCCCCCGCCCTCGGGCAGAGCCAGAAGGATCCGACGCACACCGCGAACTTCGGCGCGAAGCTTCAGGAAAAACTGCGCGGAATCGGAGTGGATTGCGTCCTTGCCTATCCGGGTGCTCCCGGATTCGAGGACACAACCGTTCAAGTATACATTCTGGAGAGGTTCCAAAACGAAAAGGAGGCAGTGAAAAAATGAGGTTCCATTTCATGAAATCGACTACGCGTTTTCGGACAGTTCCTGTGGCATGGGCATCCTGCCCATTCGAAGAAATCCAGCAAGACATGGGCAGGATGCCCATGCCACGGTATTTGTTTCGCCCTGTGAAGCCGCGTCTTGCGGCATTTGCGGGTCTTCTTTTTCTGATCCCGGCTGTCCTCTGCGGCGCGGACCTTCGCCTTGCCGGAATGTTCGGCGACCACATGGTTTTGCAGCGGGATGTTCCGGTTCCGGTGTGGGGCTGGGCGGCACCGGGCGAAAAAGTGAATGTCGAGTTTGCCGACCAGAAGAAGTCCGCAGCAGCCGATGCGTCCGGCAAGTGGATGGTGAAGCTGGATCCGATGACCGCCAGCGCCGAATCCCGCACCCTGACGGTGACCGGCAACGGCTCCCTCACGCTGAGCGATGTCCTCGTCGGCGATGTCTGGCTCTGCTCGGGCCAGTCGAATATGGGGATCCCGATGGACGTGCCGGGAAACGAATTCCTCCAGCAGCGGATTCGCGAGGCCGACAATCCGCAACTGCGCTTCGTCCAGCTTGCCCACCAGTTTCCCGACCAGCCTGCGGCCGATACGAAGGGGAGCTGGCGGATTGCCCGGCCCGACACGGTTCGGAGCTGGACCGCGATCGGGTATCTTTTCGGGGACAAGATCCAGAGAGAGCTCGGCGTGCCGGTCGGGATTGTTGGCGGTGCGATGGGGGGGACTCCGATTGAAAGTTGGATGTCACGCGAGGTATTGCTGGCTAATCACGCCAACGAACCATACCTAGAAAAACATGCGGCAGCGGTCCAGCAATTGCCGAAAACCCTCCCCAAATTTGAAAAGGAACTCGCCGCGTTCAAGGAACGGTTTCCGGACACTCCTTCCCTGGTTGCCGAAAATGCCGCGAGGAGGCAGCGCGGCGAACCGGAGTTGCGGGAACCACGGAAGCCTGACGGAGCCGCCGATTCCGCGAGAAATCCGGCAGCATGCTTCAATGGAAAAATCGCCCCGTTTGCGCCCTTCGCCATCAAGGGGGTGCTTTGGTATCAGGGAGAGGGCAACGTCAACGGCTTTCTCCAATACCCCTTCCAGATGGCGGATCTGATGAAGCTCTGGCGTGGGCTGTTCGGTTTGCCGAAACTCCCGTTCATCATGACCGAACTCGCCCCGCTTGGCCCAGTGGCGGCGGCTCCCGAGGACAGCGCCCGTGCCAGATTCGGGGAGGCTCTTGCGAAAACCGCGAAAGCCGACGGCAACGCGTGGGTCATCACAATCGTGGATGGAGGAGACCCCGACAACATTCACCCCGCAAAAAAAGAAATTCCCGGCGAGCGGTTTGCTGCGATGGCCCTTGCCAAGGTTTATGGGCGGGATGGTATCGCACACGGTCCGTTGCTCAAATCATGGAAGGCGGTTGATGGCGGGGCTGAGATCAAATTCGATTCGGCCGGTGGCGGATTGATTGCGAAGGCTGTCAACCTGGGAGGACACGGGGTGGGGGACGATTCCGTTCACGGATTCGAACTCGCCGGAAAAGACAAAAAGTTTTTTCCGGCCACCGCCCGCATTGTGGAGGGTGACACCGTGATCGCAAAGTGCCCCCAGGTTCCTTCTCCCATCGCCGTGCGCTATGCGTGGGCCGGGTTCCCCCTGTGCAATCTCTATAACAGGGAAGGTTTCGCCGCCTATCCGTTCCGGACCGATGACTGGCCATTCCTGCAGCCCGCCGCTCCCCCGCCGAAGGAATCACCCTCCCCTTGAAAAGAGTCCTGATATTTCTTCTCGCCGGAATGGCCTACGGCCCGCTCCGTGCGGCTGACTCGGAAAAACCTAATGTCATCGTTTTCCTCGCCGACGACGTCGGCTACGGGGATCTGGGCATCCACGGCAACCCGCACGTTAAGACTCCGCAGATTGACGCTTTTGCGCGCGAGGCGGCAGAGCTGACCAACTTCCGGGTGAATCCGGTCTGCTCTCCGACGAGGGCTTCGCTGATGACCGGCCGCTACAACTTCCGCACTGGAGTCGCCGATGTTTTCGGTTCGGCTGCCCGGATGGATCCGGCGGAAGTGACCGTGGCCGAGGTATTGAAGGCCGCAGGTTACGTGACAGGCATTTTCGGCAAGTGGCATCTCGGTGACGATGTAGGCAGCAGCCCGGGTGCGCAGGGATTTGATGAGGTGCTCAGCTTCGAAGGGGCGGCACTTAAAAAGTATTTCGATCCCGAACTGATGCACAATGGCGTCAAGGAAAAGCACACCGGCTATTGCCTGGATATCTTCACCGATGCGGCGATTGAGTTTGTGAAGCAGAACAGAGAGAAACCATTCTTCGTCTATCTGCCGTCGAATCTCATCCACACGCCGCTCCAGGTTCCGTCGGAGTTGGCCGCCGAATACGATGCGCTTGGACTTCGGGACAGCACCGCAAAAATCTACGGGATGCTCCGTAGTGTGGACAATAATTTCGGGAAACTGCGTGCGGTGCTCAAAGATCTGGGCCTCGAAAAAAACACCCTGTTGTTTTTCACATCCGATAACGGGCCGTGTTCCGGTTCGAAACCCTTGGATCGCTTCATGGCGGGGCTTCACGGGCTGAAGGGCACCGTCTACGACAATGGGATCAAGGTCCCGTGTTTTGCGCGCTGGCCAGCCGGATTTTCCAGTCCGGAAAAAATCACCCGGCTGACCGCCCACATCGACGTGATGCCGACCATCCTTGATGCCTGCGGGGTGGCTGTGCCATCCGGGGTAAAGCTGGACGGAATCAGCTTCCTTTCGCTGCTCCGGGATCCATCCGCCACCTGGCTGGACCGGTCCCTGTTTTTCCAGTGGGACAGCGGACAGGAACCGCGCCGCGGACAGGCATTTTCGGTGCTCACGGAAAAATGGAAGCTGGTCCAGCCATGCGGCATGGACAAGCCGAGCCAGAAACACATCAGGGATACCTACACCGAACTTTGTCGTCTCCAAGGACGCGGCGAGCGCAGCATCGAAGGCCCCGCCCGCTATGAACTCTACGACATCGCCGCCGATCCGGGTGAGACCAAGGATCTTGCCTCCGCTCATCCGGAAATCGTTGAAAAGATGAAAAAACAATACGATGTCTGGTTCGACGATGTTGCGGCCCGCTGGCCCGAAACCAGACAGGACAAATCCCCATGATTAAAAAACTAGCGTTATTTACCGTCGCCCTCTGCGCGCTCTGCAGCAGTCTGTATGGTGCCGCACCGAGGCCCAACATTCTTGTGATCCTTGTTGATGACATGGGCTTTTCGGATCTGGGCTGCTACGGTTCCGAAATCAGCACCCCAAACCTGGATGCGCTGGCCGCGGACGGGCTCCGCTTCACGCAGTTCTACAACGGAGCGCGCTGCTGTCCGACGCGGGCCTCGTTGTTGACCGGGCTCTATGCGCATCAGACCGGGCTTGGACAAACAATCTCCAGAGACAAAAAGGTTCCGGGATACCGCGGATATCTTAACGATGAATGTGTGACCATCGCGGACGTCCTGCGCGGCGCGGGATATTTTACCGCCATGGCGGGCAAGTGGCATGTGGGGGACCATGCCGGCGTGGTTCCGTGGACCCGCGGGTTCGACCGTAGCCTCAACGTCAGCGGCGCGCCCGGATTTTATCATCTGGACGGACCGAAATCGCGACTGGTCCTGAACGGAAAACCGCTGGCCAACGACGACCCGTCGCTGCCGAAGGATTGGTATACGACCGACGTCTTCACGGACCACGGCCTGAAATGGATCCATGAGGCCCTCGACGAAAAAAAACCGTTCTTCCTCTATCTGGCATACAATGCGCCGCACACCCCGATCCAGGCTCCAGCGGAGGACATCGCCAGGTATCGCGGCAAATACAAAGCCGGTTGGGACAAGGTGCGGGAACAGCGCCTGGCGAAGCAAGTCAGCCTCGGCATCGTGGACAAGGACTGCCCCCTTTCCCCGCGCCCGGATGATATCAAAGCGTGGGACAGCCTCACCACGGAGGAGCAGGATCGCTTTGACCACATCATGGCCATCTACGCCGCATGCGTCGATCACATGGACCGCGCCGTGGGACGGCTTGTGGAGGACCTGCGCCAGCGTGGTGTCCTCGACAACACGCTGATTTTGTTTCTCTCCGACAATGGCGCGGAGCACGCGAGCAACAGCGACAAAAATCATGATCCCAACGGAAGCTTGGAGGGGGATTCCCCCGGCGATGCAAAATCCGTGGTGTATCAGGGTGCATCGTGGGCGACGGTTTCGGACACACCGTTCCGGCTCTACAAGCGTTTCGCGCATGAGGGAGGGATTTCCACGCCGTTCATCGTGCATTGGCCTGCGGGCTTTTCCGCAAAGGGGGAACTGCGGCCACAGGTCGGGCACATCGTGGATCTGATGACGACGTGCGTGGACGTGGCGGGCGCAAAATACCCAACGGAATTCAACGGCAAACCCATCCCGCCGATGGAAGGGAAAAGCCTGGTGCCGGCATTCGCAAACCAACCCCTCCAGAGAGACGGGATCTTCTGGGAGCACGAGGGAAACGCCGCTGCGCGGGTGGGGGATTGGAAACTCGTCCGGGTTGGCCGCGACGGCCCGTGGGAACTCTACGACCTGAAAACCGACCGTTCCGAACTGCACGATCTTGCACAACAGAAACCGGAGAAGGTTAAGGAACTTTCGGAGAAATGGGAGGACTGGGCCCTGCGTGTCCATGCCAAGCCGTATCCCGCCGAGGGAAAAGTCCGGAAAGGCGCCGATGAGAATTAAATTTCTCCCTTTCCTTTTGCTTATCGCGACGTCGTTTGCCGCGGAACAGCGTCCGAATATCGTGTTCATTCTCGCCGATGACCTCGGATGGACGGATACGGCTGTTTACGGCAGCAAATATTACGAGACTCCGAATATCGACCGGCTCGCTGCGCAGGGGATGAGGTTCACCAACTACCACAACTGCCAGAACTGCGCGCCGACTCGCTCCGCGCTGATGAGCGGCCAATACTCGGCGCGGACTGGCATCTACACTGTGGGGAGCATCGACCGTTTCGACTGGCGTAGCCGTCCGCTGAGACCGGTGGACAACGTCACCGAGCTGCCGCTCGATAAAATCACCATTGCCCAGGCGCTCAAACAGGCCGGCTACGCGACGGGGATGTTCGGCAAGTGGCATCTGGGCGAGGACGCGGAACATCACCCCTCCAAGCGCGGATTCGACGAGGCCATCACTTCGCAAGGAAAGCATTTCAACTTCACAACCCAGCCCCCGGTGGAGCATCCCAAGGACGCCTACCTTGCCGACTGGCTGACCGACAGGGCGGAGGATTTCATCCGCCGGCACAAGGATGGCCCGTTCTTTCTCTACCTGCCGCATTTCGGCGTGCATGCGCCATGGCAGGCGAAGCCCGGTTTGATCGAGCACTTCAAGCCGAAGCCGGGTGTCGGGGGACACGAGGATCCCACCTACGCCGCGATGATTGCCAGCGTGGACGAAAGCGTGGGCCGGGTGATGGCCCTGCTCGACGAGCTGAAAATTGCTGACAACACCGTGGTGATTTTCTCCAGCGACAACGGGGGAGTCGGCGGTTATGAGCGTGAAGGGATTGGCGCGGCGCACAGCATCACCGACAACGCCCCGTTGCGCAGTGGCAAAGGCAGTCTCTACGAAGGTGGCACACGCGATCCGTTTATTGTCCGCTGGCCCGGTGTCGTGAAGCCCGGCTCCATCTGTGATATTCCCGCGATTCACGTGGATCTCTATCCCACCCTGCTTGGCATCGCCGGAGTTCAGCCGCCTTCAAACTATCAGCTGGACGGGGAGAGCCTCGTTCCGTCGCTAAAAGACGGGGGCGCAGGTCTCAAGCGCGAGGCGATCTACCAGCACTTTCCCGGTTACCTCGGAGCTGGCAATGACACCTGGCGCACAACACCGGTGGCGACAATCATCTCCGGCGACTGGAAGCTGATGGAATTTTTCGAGGACGGACATCTGGAACTTTACAATCTGCGCGACGACATCGGTGAAAAAACAAACCTCGCGTTGAAGATGCCCGAAAAAGCAAAGGAACTGAACGCCAAGATGCTCGCCTGGCGAACGGAAGTGAAAGCTCCCATGCCCGGTCCAAACAATGGGGATACATCTGCTCCGGGAAAATCAGGCAAGAAATCCAAACACAAAGCCAAGCCTTCATCCGACGAATAAGCAGGCTTTCTCCTTGCATGAATCCATGAACAGAAGCCCGGCCATTATTATTGGAATCCTCGCATCGACTCTGGCGTGCGGGATTTCCGCAGAGCCGAGCCTCCTCAAGGAGGAGATGGTGATCAAAGCCACCTCCGACGGGCGGCCGATGTTCGAATACCGTTACGCTCCGGATGTGGCGTTCAAACCGTATATTTTTCAACTCTATTCGCCGGGAGGAGTGCCGATCCTCCGCGACGCCCCGGTGGATCACATCCACCACCACGGACTGATGTTCGCAGTGGGGGTGAACGATGAGACCTTCTGGGAGGAGGTGATAAAGGGTGCCATTGTTGGCGGTCACCAGATTCCGCGTCAGACAGACGTGACCGGCAATCTCATCACGCAACAACTCGACTGGCAAAATCGTTCCGGTGACATCGTCTTGCACGAAACGCGGACGATCCAGCCTCTCGAGAATCCGGATGCCACGCTGCTGACTTGGCGATGCCGGTTGGAGACACCTCCTGGCAAGGACGCGGTGAACTTGTTCGGCCACCCTTACTATGGCCTGGGGGCAAGGCTTCTTGAGTCCATGGACAAGGTTGCCACGTTCATGAATTCCAGCGGCCAACCGGGCGAGATCATAGGAGGAGACCACCGTTTGGTTCCGGCCACATGGGTCGCCTGCACCGGGCCGACGGCGGACGGCAAAATGGTGACCATTGCGATCTTCGATCATCCGGACAACCTGAGGTATCCGTCGCAAAAATTTACCATGGCCGTGCCTTTCGCCTACATCTCGACGACATTGAATTGGAAGGAGCCGCTCCAACTCAAAGCGGGAGAGCCATTGGACCTGTGCTACGGCGTTGCGGTGTGGGACGGAGCAGTCCAAGCGGAGCAAATCGAAAAGGCCTTCCGGAAGTGGCAGGAGAACACGCCGAACAATCCCCAACGGTAGGTATTCATCACCCCAGGCGGTAATCGCCGGGTGTTCTTCCGAACTCCTTGCGGAAGAGAGTGGCAAAGTATTGGCTCGAATGGAATCCGGTTGTGAAGGCGATATCGGTGATCGCCCGCTCTGGACACGAAGTCAACAGCCGGGCCGCATGCTCGAGTCGGATGCGGCAAACCAGTTCCGACGGGGTCGTGTTGTAGAGTTCCTTGGTGATGCGGGTGAGGTATGTCACACCCACCCGGCAGGACTGGGCGATCGCGGTCACCGTCCAGGGTTCGGCGGCGGTGTCGGGACTGCGCTCGAGACCGTCGAAGAAGCTGCGGATCGTCTGGTTGAAACCGTGGGGATCCACTGTCGGGCGACCGATTCCTTTGGACAGCATCGTGACGATTTCGAGCACCACATGGTTGACGATTCCGGCCAGGCGTGAAGATCCAAGCGGGCCTGTATCGTCCATGCGTGCGATGGCCGATTGCAGGTAGTCCCTCAATGCAAAATCCCGCGCCGGGATGTGGCAGCACTGGTTCGCGCGGAAAACCCGGAGCATTTCCCGCCGCGAATCGCCGTCGGAGCCCAGCCATTCTGGAAATTCCCATGCGCGGTCGCCCCGGTGACCTGCGACATCAAGGATGACCCAGAACAGACGTCCGGCGCGCACGTTCGGATCGCCCAGCCGGTGGCGCTGCCACGGGCGCGTGATGGTCACGTCGCCGGGACGTAGCATCACATGTTCGGAGTCCGTGGCAAATGCCGTCTGACCGGCCAGAAGGCAGCAGATTTCGATTCCCTCGTTGCGGTGCATCGGCAGCCCCCAGTCCTGCGGGCCCACGGCATCCCAATACCCGATCGTCTGCAGCCCGGGAAGGCAGCCCGACGGCAACGGATCTCCCGGATAGGTCCCGCGCGCGCGCGCCCGCATGACCACCCGTCCGCGCTTGATGGCACTGATGAGGGGTAGGCAGTCGTCCGGCTTGCGACGGGAGGAGGGAGGGGATCCCATGATGTGCAAAATCTTTCACGGGTTGGCAATCCGGTCAAGTCGTCGCAATTTGTGCGACGTCCACTGCTGGGGGACGAATCCCTGTCAGGGCTTCGGTATTATTCCGCTTTCGATTTTGCGGTCCGGGAGACGGATCCGGTGGCCGCCCACTCGACGCCGCGCCGGAAGAGTTCCTGAAATTGAGGGCTGCTCATGAACTGTCCATCTTTTCCAGCCGCGTGGCCGAGGAGAATCGTGATGCACCGGCCCTTGCCGAATTCGCCGACGAGCACGGAGGGAATCCATTCATCCCCGCCCTTCTCGTCTTTCACCGAATAGGACGATGCGAGTACTTTTGCGCCGGGGACCACGCCGGGATGGATCCAGAGTTCGTCGAATGTCTTGAATCCGGAAAGTCCGGCCGTGACCGGATGCGAGGGGTCGTCCATGCGAACCTCAAATTCGTGGGGATGGCGGTGTTCGGTGGTGCCGAGTTTCCATGTCGCCAGGCAGATCTTCTGGTAGTCCTCCCAGTCGGGAAATGAGGAGGAACCGGCGTGAACGACCACATGTCCGCCGCCCTTGCGGACGAACTCAACGTAAGCCAATCGCGCGGCCTCGGGCAATTCGGCCACTTTGGGTGCCACCCCTTTGGCGGGATTGGTGAAGGCGTTCCAGTTCGAAACGATGACATCCACCTTCTCGAGTTGGCCGGGAGTGAGGGCCCACGGGGTTTCGCAGACGGTTACCTTGAAGCGTCCGTCGGACTCGAGCGCACTCTGCAAAGCGGGCGTCGTCTCCTGCCACTTGTGGTTGTTCTGTCCCGAAAGGATCATGACCCGGACGGGATCGGCTGCGGAGAGTGCGAGCATCGAGGCGGCACAGATGGCGGGAAGTAGGAAAATGCGCATAAGGGTGTGTGGAGAATTTCGATCATCCGTCAGACGCGTTCGAATGGCGTTCGGAATCCCGCGCGAAAATATCCGAACATCCCCGCGCGAAACGCTCGGATGCCAGGGAACATTAAAAATTTATTTCACCACAAATAGCAGAAAGGCCGTAAAAAAAGAAATTTGCAAACGCACCACTCCGATTCGCGCCTCACCCGTCGGGTGAATCACATCACCAAGCCTGTTTTCATGTCTTCGTCTCTCTTTGTGTTCTTTGCGCTCTTTGTGGTAGAAATCCATTCTGGAACTCGGGATGAAGGCCCGCGCCGTGTTCAATAAATTTCACGCGAAAAATAAAACGCCGGAAGTTTTCTTTCATGCAAGAGTGCGAAAATCATTCCCAGCATCCTATGGCCAAATTCAAAATCTCCCTCAACATGGAATTCTGCCGTTCGGCGGACAAGTCGTTCGAAGGCGGCGTCAAGATCGCCTCGGAACTCGGCTACAAGTGGGTCGAACCGATGGTCCACACCGGATGGGAACTTCTCAGCGAGGTGAACTATTTCCACTCGTTCTCAATGGAGGAAGACCCGCTTCTGATGAAGGAAATCTGCGACAGATACGGCGTGCGTGTCTCGAGTCTGTCGGCGCATTCCCCGCTGATGAAGCCCGAGGCGGCGGTGGACCGCCTGACCCGTGCCGCCGTGCTCGCGTCGTTTGTCGGCTGCGACTTTTTGAACTCCGACGAGATGGTGAAGCCGGGTTGGATGGACGACGCGTTTGCCCACGAGACGATGCGCTACACGCTGACGCGCGCCGCCCAGGTTTGCGCCCGTCACAAAAAGTATCTCTGCATCGAACCCCACGGGATTTACACGAAGACAGCCGACGGGCTTCTCAGGATCGCGAATCTTGTGGATTCGCCGTGGATTCAAATCAACTGGGACACCGGGAACAGTTATCTTGCCGGGATCGAGGATCCCTACGAAGGGCTGCAGAAGGTGAGAGATCGCGTTTTTCATATCCACGCCAAGGACATCTCGATGGCGCAAAGCGACGGCGAGCGGGGAAAGGTCACCGGCACTCCGGTTGGATGCGCGTGTGGCGAGGGAGTCGTGGACTGGGAGCGCGTGGCGAAAATCATGGAGCCCGTGGACCGTGAGATTTTCCTCAGCGTGGAATGCGGCAAAATCGATGAGGCCGCCCGCAGCCTTGCCTTTCTGAACAAAGCTCTGGCCGAGTGGCTCGCCTGACACATCAGCAAACCATGAAACGAATTCCCCACCATTGTGAAACCGGGCTCTCCCGCCGGACATTCCTCCGGAACACCATCGGCTTTGTTGGTGCGCTGGGCTTCCCGACGATCATTCCTTCCTCCGCACTCGGTTTGGATGGCAAGGTGCCGCCCAGCGAACGCATCCGCATCGGCGTGATCGGCTGCGGCAGTCAAAGCCGGGCAGCCAGTAATTATCTGCCGGGCGGACTCGCCGAGATTGTGGCGCTGGCCGATCCGGACAGATCGGCGACCCGCAAATGGGCGGAAACCATTTTGAAAGGTGCGAAGGTCCGCGAGTATTCCGACTTCCGCGAGCTTCTGCAAAGCGACGTGGATGCGGTAAACATCGCCACCGGGGATTACTGGCATGTGCCGATCGCGCTGCTCTCCGCCCGGGCCGGGAAACATCTTTATGTCGAGAAGCCCCTCGGGCTCAGCATCGAGCAATGCCTCGCCTGCCGGGAGATCTCCGCCGAGCACAAGGTCGTCTTCCAATATGGCACCCAGAACCGCTCGAAAGTCTATGTGCGTTCAGGCATCGAACTCCTCCTCAACGGCCATATCGGCGAGATCAAGGAGATTTATGTTTTTGCCCCGCAGGGCGAATCCGGCGGCTCGCCACTTCCGGTGCTGCCGGTGCCCGACGGTTTCGACTACAACATGTGGCTCGGTCCCGCGCCGGAAGCGCCGTTCAGCCAGGACCGCGTGCTGACGAAAGGAAAACGGAACGGGATCTTTCACATCTACGACTATGCGATCGGCTTTGTCGCGGGCTGGGGGGCGCACGCCTATGACCAACTCCAGTGGTGGCTGGACGAGATGAATTTCGGCATGCCGGAAAGCGTCGAGGCCACGGGCACGATCCCGACAGAAGGGCTGTTCAACACCGTCACCCACTGGGATGCGACCATCACCTATCCCTGTCTGCCAAAAGTCCGCTTTGCGGATTTCGAGACGATCATCAAACATCTTCCCAAATTTGACGGCATCAATCTCCTCGGGCACGGAACCGTGTTCGTCGGATCGGAAGGGTGGCTCTATTTCCATAGGAACGGATTTCAGGCTTCCTCACGCGAAATCCTGGAAAAGAGCAAAGACCCCGGCCCTCGCCGCGTGGTCAATGCCGGGGTTTCCCAACAGGCCAACTTCCTCGACGCCATCCTCGGAAAAAACAAAGTCGTGTCGCCGCTCGACTCCGCCATCCGCTCGGACATCTGCTGCCACCTCACGAACCTCGCCATCCGGACCGGGAAGCCGGTCGGCTGGGATGCGAAGAAAAACACGATCACCGGCAATTCGGAGGCGGTCCCACTCATGCGGCGTGCGATGCGCGAACCCTGGAACGTCCTGAATCCGAAATATACCGGCTGAACGGATTTCAGACCAAATCTTGCAGATAACTTGGATTCTGATGTAGTCACGGCGCTTTGACTCGCACCCTGGCGGGTGTCTCGCCCCTCCGGGGCTGTCTGGCGACAGTCTTCCTCGCGCTGCTCGGTTGTCGCCGTGCGCCCCGACAATCGACCGCAGGGAGAAAGACTGTCCGAAGGACA